>JAEDOA010000058.1 GCA_016302195.1 Erysipelotrichaceae bacterium
TTATATTGAAACTTACCTAATAATTCACTCTGAATTAATTTATGAATATGAAAAAGAGAAATTAAATCTACCATTTTTTCATAATACGTATCTTGATTTGGAATACCAATATTATTAGAAATCCCTTGAATAATTCTTTGTCTTTTATCTAATCTATCCGAATTAGAAAATAAATTGACCAATATAGGTGTATTATGAGCACAAGCATTTCTTATATTTTTACAATAACGCAAAAGTGAACTTATTTTTTTAAGTTTTTTTGTAGTTTTTCTATTATTACAAAAATATTCAGTAAAGGCTGTTAATCCACCAAATGAAACGATCTCTAAGAACACCCAAACTGGTGGATTTTGAGAATACTTTCTACTCATCTCTTTTAAATATTGATTATGTTTTAGATTATCAATAGTCAATTCATATTGCCGTGAGCCAAAATCTGGTCTGTTTCTAAAATCTTGAACAATTTTATATCCATCTTCATTGGGCAAATAATCAGAAATTCTATTTAATAATAGTACTTTTACTCCATGTTCAACATCTAAGCACAACTCTAAAAGAAACTGTCTCAATTGCATATCAATAGCAGCCAGGTCAGTTAAATATGCAAAATCTAAATCCTCATACTTTCCATTTTCATCTTTTTTAAAATTTTTTCGATATGCAGCAAGTTTATAATAGTAATTTAAAGTTCTTAAACATTTTTTAGCATCTTTTTCTGTCATATGGTTAAATGTTATACCCTTGCGCTTAATATGGGTTATTAATTCTTCTGTAGTTAGTTTCCTTTTCATATAACTGCTCTTTCTTATTTCAATTTCAGTATTTTGGATCACTTGTTCGTATATATTTAAAATAAGTATAGCAGTTTCTGTAAAAAGAGCATATGATTTACCAAAATTTTGTACCAAAAGGCATCCCCAAGGAGGCTGCCTTCCTACCTTCATCTATTCTCTTACTTACCCAATTCATCAGAGATGCTTCTTCAAGATTTCGAGATAATCGCTTACCGCATCAGGCCAAGTTGGCAATGGCTCAAAGCCGTGCGCTACCACCTTACTCTTATCAAGGCGTGAGTTGAACAGACAAATTACCTTGGACAAACCGTATTCGGCAATAATTTATTATTTTATCAAAATGTGTTAAACCAATACATTTGTCGCCATCAATTTAAAAAGCTCCATTTTTAAACATAGTATAATATCTATAAATCATGAAAGTCGTTACATTCAAGAATTTTTATCTCTATAATTCAAAATTGGTTGAAAGGCAATCTAACTCAAAAATGAATATTATTTTTTCGGATCTTGATGGCACATTATTAAATAGCCAGCATAAAGTATCTATTCCCACAATTGCAGCTATTCAAAACAGACTCACTAAAGGTGACATATTTATTCCAGTGTCTGCCAGAATGCCTCTAGCAATCACTAAAGTTACAGATCCAATCAGTTCAGAATTGCCATTAATATCTTATAATGGTGCATTAATCATTAATAAAGATAAAACTGTAGCATATTCTTGTTCTTTAGATAATGCTACAGTCAAAAGAATTATTAAAATTGTAAAATCTAACTATCCGCAATTAGTGATAAATGTTTATTGCAACTATGACCTATGGTTGACCGAAAATATTCATAATTACTGGACAGAAAAAGAAATGAAAGCTGTTAATTGCATACCCAAAATAGTGGATCTTTCCAATTTTTCTTTTAACTCACCTATATATAAGCTTTTAATTCAAGGTCCTAAAGAAGTTAAACTTGAACTAAAGAAACGTTTAGAAAGCAGTATCAATAATATTAATATTGTCAATTACGGAGAGATTACTAACTCTTCTAGCAATAAGGGGTATGCAGTAAAACAAATAATAGAAAAGTATAAGGCTACTTCTATTCAAAGTTGGGCTTTTGGTGATAGCGAGAATGATATTACTATGCTTAACTCTGTTGAAAATCCGTATGTAATGGGAAATTCATCCCCATCTATAAAAAAGCTATTCCATAATCACACCTTAACAAATGATAATAATGGAATAGCTTTCGTATTAAATCAAATTAACGATTAACTTTCTTAATTAGCATAAACACAGTTACCATTACAGAGCATATCAATAAAATAATTCCAGAGAAGCAAATCAACGTACCAGCATCATTGGTACCAATAAGATTACCAATCAAATCATTTAAATATGGATTCATAAAGCATCCAATGTTCACACCAATTATTAATACTGTATTTATCAAGGGCTGAGTTTGGTAGTCTCCTATTCCAGCAATTGAATTATATAAATATGAACTTACCCATGAAGCAAAGAAGCCACATAATAATACAATTAAACCAACCAAATATAGTGAATTAACAATATTTACTAAACAAAATAGTATTCCTAAACTTAATAAAGAAATTGAAACTATATAATCACCTAGCCATTTGAAGGCGCGTGAGAATAAGATTCCACTTACAAATCCTATCATTGTGTTTAAAGCTAGTATTATTGCTGCTTGACTACTAGACCCTATTCCCCTACTTACTATAAATGAAGAACATTTATATGTAATGGTTAATTCTGTAATAAAGTAAATACACGCAAAAACTGCAATTATAAATATTTTGGCATTTTTCAATGAACTAAAATATCTTTGAGATCTGTTAGTTACACGATCGTCTGGTACGTATTTTGCAAATAGAATTAACGGAAAAATATTCAACAAATAAATTAAAAATACATAATGCCAACCACATGGAATTAAAATTCCAACTAAAAGAGTAAGAATTGTACTTCCTAACGCCTGAGTAGCGCTTTGTAATCCAATCATCTTTGCACGTAATTGGTCTGTATAATATTCAGAAATCAAACTAAAACAAAGAGAGTTAAATACGCCTATACCAATTCCTAAACAAAATCGACTAATTAATATTAATACATAATTACTGTTAATCAGCGGAAATGTTCCAAAGATCGTCATAATAATTAAGCCAGTAATTACCGTGTTTTTATAGCCATATCTTTTTATTAAAAGCCATGAAAGAAGTAATCCGAATATCAATCCAAAAGTAGGAATAGAAACTAAAACTTCAATGTTTGTTAAAGAAACATTTCCGAGCCCTGTTTTAATATTAGGAATAGCTGCTGAGATTGAAAAACCCGATGCACAAAAAAGTGAAATTGATAAAATAGCCAATTTAAAGCTGAGTTTATTAACGTCTGCTTTCATAGTTATGCTTCCTTGTATCAAATACTCAATTTGCGAACTAAGCAAGAACAATCAGACCCCGATTTCACTTCTAAGTTACATCCAGCAGAACCATACAAACGCTCGCTAAATGTAGCGATTCCATCATTAACAAATATTTCAACTGAACTAGTATCACAAAGTATCTGTAGCCTTAGCTTAGATTGAGTATTGATCTTTACAAATCTATTTGTACTGTCAGTTCTATTAAGAATGAGGAAATCATCTTTTAGTGTCAATTTAATTTGCTGTTGGCCATATGATATCTTCATCTCAAAATTATTTGTAATTTGTTTGTTAGCAAGATCTATTTCTAGTTGATGTGTATCAAATTGCTTCTGAATATGACGGCTTTCTTCCCTAGCTAAAATTCCATCATATAATTTGTCTATTTCTTTAATAGGCCTCTGAATCAATCTATCATTTTGAACCAGCAATTCTCGAGGAAACGTAAGCATACCTGCCCATCCCTCTTCTTGTTCTTTAAATTTTGATTCCCACATATCTAGCCAGCCGAATAAAATTCTTCTGCCATCTGGAGTCAAAAATGTTTGAGTTGCATAAAAATCATGTCCACTATCTAGTTCTTTAAAATCTTTTTCTCTGACCAGCTTTCGGGCATTCCAGTCCATCTGTCCTAGCAGATATCCTGTCTGATAGAGATTCTTAAACTCAGTTTCTTTGGCCTTTATTCCTTGAGGTGAAAAAA
Organism: Erysipelotrichaceae bacterium; assembly: GCA_016302195.1. Lineage (GTDB taxonomy): Bacteria > Bacillota_I > Bacilli_A > Erysipelotrichales > Erysipelotrichaceae > UBA1783. Next base: position 3,943 of record JAEDOA010000058.1, read on the forward strand.
GTAAAACATCTTCGCCATTTATTCTAAAAATATCAGGGCATTCCCACATATAGCCTTCATCATTTGTACTCTTAGACTGTGCCAATATTGAACAGAATTTCCAATTATACAAATCAGGAGAAGAATACAGTTTTACTTGTCCCATATTTTCTTTATTCTTAGTGCCAACTATTGTATAGTACTTTCCATCTCTTTCGAAAACTTTAGGATCACGAAAATCATGGATATCATTAGTATCATTTACGATAATTGGTTGTGGAAATTTAGAAAAATGGATTCCATCTTCTGAAATAGCCAATTTCTGATTTTCGGTAATCAAGCCATCTTTATTTTCATTGTGGCTAGTGTAAATCAGGAATAAATTATTATCTTTTACAATTGCACTTCCAGAAAAGCAGCCATCTTCAATATCAGGATATAAAGCAATGGGTTCAGTTTTCCAATGAATAAGATCTTTACTTACAACATGTCCCCAATGCATTGGTCCCCATTGACTATCCTTAGGATAATACTGATAAAAAACATGATATTGCCCTTTAAAATAAACTAATCCATTTGGGTCATTCATCCATCCCTTTATAGGAAAAATATGGTACTTAGGTTCAAACATAATAATCCTTTCTCATAAAAAATAGGAGTAGTTCTCGCTACTCCTATTTAAATCACATAATCTTCTGCAACTCATGGATATCGTAATCTACCACGCTTGTTCCATTATGACTGGTTAAGAAAATATTATGATCTTCAGAGGGGCAAAACAAACGTAAACTAAATACTTCTTTACCATCATTTAGGAATATCTCAGCGGAAGATATATCTTGCAAAATTCTTACTTTAACTTTTTTACTCAAATCTAATGAGCAAAATCTTGTGTTACCATATGCTTCTGCAAAAGAAACACCACAATGTGATCTATCAACAATGAACTCATTTTTCTTTTGATTGAAAATAAGACGTAAATGATTAGTATTCTTCTGATCTGCAAAAAGATCAAGAATTAAATAATCAGCTGAAGAACAATCAACATCAATTTTGATATCTCTGGCGTTAACGTTACCAGCGTTTACCTTCTCGCAATGTTTAACCGTTACTTTTCCAGTATAGTTGGTTGAATAAATATTTTTTATTTCTCTAATAGGAGATTGGTAAATATGATTATTTTTAACAGTTATCTCTCGAGGAAAGATTAATGAGCCGTTGTAATGAAATTTTGTTGTTGGATATTCAATATCAGAGATTCCCATCCATGCCATTAAGATACGTCTATCATCTGGTGATTGCATAGTTTGCATTGCATAAAAGTCAAAGCCTTTATCCAATTCTTGAAAATTCTGACAATCGAACTCACCTGTATCCAAATTAAGTTTTTTACCGATAAAGTAACCATTTTGATATATATTTCTGAAATGATTATCCTTCTCTTTTAAGCCTTGTGGGCAAAATTCCAAAATACCATTATCACCAATTTCATAGTAATCTGGACATTCCCACATATAACCTAATGACTGATTGGCTGTTGGTTTTATCTCACCAACAATTTTCCAATTCTTAAGATCCTTGCTTTTTACTAGAAGAGCAGTACCAGTTAAATTCTTTCGTTGTATACCCAATACTGCATAGTAGGTATCATCCTTCTTAAAAATCTTAGGATCTCTAAAGTGACCTGTATAACCTGGCAACGGCCCTTTCATTAATGGCTTAGTCCATTTAACCACTTGATTATCTTTATCCATCATCGCACCAACTTGAAAAGGTACACGGTGCCAATCATCTTCACTTTGAGTATTAACCCAAGTATTACCTGTATACATCAGGAATAACTTATCTTCCACCGGAATAGCACTCCCTGAATACGTCCCGTATCTATCCAGAGGTGTATCACTTTCCATCCCAGCTCCTAAGTTTTCCCAATGTACCAAATCTTTGGAAATTAAATGTTTCCAACCATGTTGAGTATAGTGTGGTGATTGACTAAAAGCCAAAGGAGACCATTGATGAAATAAATGATACTTACCATTGAAATAAGAGAATCCATTCGGATCTCCTATTGCACCACTTTCGCCTTCAATATGATAGTACTGACGATATGGGCTTTGACTAGCTAGTTGGGCCTCTTTTTGTACGATTTTTTGAGGTACATCAGTAAGATGATCCACCATATTTATAAATTCAGCTCTTCTATTAGTCATAATATATGCCTTTCAATTAGTTTAATTGACCGTATTTACTTGCATCTTTTTCTCCAACTTCATCTTCATGTGAAGGTTTGATAAATTTAGACAAAATCAATGAGAAAATGCATCCGAACACTACACCGATAAGGTTAGCTAAGAAGTACATTAAGTAACCATTATGTTCAGGAGCAGCAATAGCTATACCTGTCAAACCAGTGGTACCAAATGAAATAGCATTTAATTTAACAAGGTAAACAAATGCACCGGCGATTGCACCACCAATACAGCCACCAACTAAAGGATACTTCTTTTCAAGGTTAATACCGAAAAGAGCTGGTTCAGAAATACCAAATAAAATTGAGAAGAATGCTGAAATAGAAATTTCTCTAGCTTTCTTATTCTTGTGGTTCAAAATGTAGTAGGCAACAACACCGCCACCTTGACCCATCAAGGCTACTGACATAAGTGGGTTTAAGAAGTCGTGGCCAGTTGAAGCTAACAATTGAGTTTCAACGGCACCAAACATGTTATGCAAACCAGTAATAACAATTAATTGTTGTACACCAGAGAATGCTGCATAACCAAATACACCTAAAGTATTAGCTACCCAAAGTAGAGCATCAGTAATACCTTTTGACAATGCTACACCAACTGGTCCAATAACTAGGAATAAGCCTAATGAGGCAAACAAGATAGTAAGCATAGGTGCTAATACGAACTGAATTACACCTGGCAAGTGCTTTTGGAAGTAGTTATCCAATTTGGCTACTACCCAACCCATGATCAAAGCAACAATGATTTGACCACCGAAGCTAGTCATTGAAACATGCCAGCCAAATACATTGGCAATCATTGGCTTAGCTGCACCAGTGGCAACATCTGACATTGATGGTAATGATGACGACATCATTACGGCACCGATTGCCAAACCTAAAACTGGCCTTCCTCCGTATCTTTTTGTTGCTGAATAACAAACAATTAAAGGCAACATTGCAAAGATACCACCGGCACCTATTCCGATAATTTTACTTACACCTGAAAGGCCCGGCACCATTTGAATAATAGATTGGGATCCAAAAACTTTTTGTGTTAACAGGTTATTAAGACCAATTAAAATACCACCGGCTAAGATACCTGGTAAAATTTCTGTAAATACACCTGTTAAATCATCTAGGAAGTTTTGGAACCATCCTTTTTTCTTCTTAGTATCATTTTCTCCGACTTCTTTTACAGCTTCAGCATCACCAGAATCACCTGCTGCCGGAATTCCTGTATGCTTAATGAAATAGGCTGTTACTCGATCAACTAAACCTGGTCCAAAAATTATTTGTAACTGCTTATTTGTAGGATTAATATTCACGCCCTTTACTAAAGGCATATTCATCAAAGTTTCTTTATCAACTTTTGATGTATCTTTTAGATTAATACGTAATCTTGTTGCACAGTGAAACGCTTCTATGGCGTTATCTTTTCCGCCGATAGCTGGAATTATGGTATCGGTTATTTGCTTAAAAGTCTTTGTTTCATCAGCCATACTACGTTACCTCCTATATTTATTTCTTTCACATTTCAATTTTATTATGCATCATATAAAGCGCTTTCACCATTTGCAATTGTTGCTTTGATATGTAATTATGTTGCTTAGAGGAGAGGAACAATTATGGCATACAGATGGGGATTTAATAATCTTTCATACAACGGACAGTTTTATGTATCATCCGGAGGCTTTGAAAAAGCAAAGCCGACTCACCACTATGGTCCAATTGGACGTTCTGGATATATGATTCATTGCGTTACAAGTGGACATGGCATTTTTATAAGTGATGGTAAAACTTATCATGTTAAAAAGGGAGACATGTTTTTCATTCAGCCACACAAGACTATAGTAATGAAAGCAGATCAAGACGATCCGTGGAGTTATTATTGGATCAGATTTATTGGAAATCTAGCTTCTAAATATATGGATCGAATTAATTTAACTTATAAAAATCCTATTATGAACGTAAAAGATTTACCGGGTGTTTATGATCGAGTAATAGGCATTGTAGAATATTCAAAAAATAAAGGTCCTAAAGACTTTTACTATCAGGCCAAAGTATTAGAAATTTTAGATCTATTGGAAAAGAAGTATCCTAAAAATACTAACAAGAGAAGTCAATTATCTAAAGATGATATTTGTAAAGTGGCTATTCAATATATTAGAAATCATTATGATGAACAAATTTCTGTTCATGATTTGGTATCATATTTAAATATCGATCGTACATATCTTTATCGTATATTCATGAGAAAACATAATATGAGTCCTCAAGAATACATCAATCAATATCGTTTGCAAAAAGCAAGTGAACTATTAAAATCCCCTGAGGGTACCATTGAATCAGTAGCATATTCATCAGGTTTCAAGACATATCAGAGCTTTTTCAAAATGTTTAAAAAGTATTATGCCATCTCTCCACTAGCATTTAGAGAAAAATACGTATTGAAGGATACTGTTTCAGAAATTAAAAAGAAAAATAATCTATAGCAAAAAAGCCCCACC
>JAEDOA010000059.1 GCA_016302195.1 Erysipelotrichaceae bacterium
AAGTTGATGAGTGACTTTTTGTTTTATTCAAAAATATTAAACTCAGTATTATTCTTTCTATACAAACTAGGCTTAATGCCATTACTTTCAATAAACTGTTTGGTAAAAGTGGACACATCTTTATAACCTAATTCCGCACTAATTTCTTCAATACTTTTAGTAGTTAATTTAAGTTGCTCGCAGGCAATGTTCATCCGAATTATCAATCTGAAGTGAATGAAGTCTTTATTGAATAATTTATGAAAAAGTCGAGATAGATAATTTTTCTGATATCCAAAATGTTTAGCGACTTGATCCAAAGTAACATTGCCGTTTTTAGAAGTAATATAAGTCATAATTGCTCCAGACTGAGTATATTTACTGGCATACTTAACTTCAGCAGAAGGAAAATCTGATTGATTTTTTGATATTTTATTACGATGATCACGCAATAGTTCGGTGAACATTAGTCCGGTCACTTTTTGTGCTTGAAAATCAATATAGGTATCTTGATCACTGGTAGAAAAAATCTCTAGCAAATTCATGTAATTATGACATATCTTTTTATCTAAATTGGTAAAAACCACATATCTTAAATCCTTAATTTTATCATTCATAAAATCATGAATGAGGGGATTATCTGCCACCAGGTATTGATTAAGTGGAGCAGGGTACTTTAAGTCGATTGCACAGTGACGTAAACAAATATCTTTACTATTTTTAGAATAAATTTGGACATTCTTAAAATGCTGACAAATCACCATATCATTTATATTTAAAGTAATAGTTCTACTACCAGCTTTCAGAACGCAAGGCGATAAAGCTTCTACAAATTCAAAGTGAAATAATTCACTACTAGAATTTTCATTATCATTAGCTAAATAATCTATTATTTCACCGTCATAGTAGCTTTTAAAGAATAACATCTATCTCTCTAAGTTAACTGAACACAAATAAAAAGATAACTTTTACTATGTCATTGTACAACTATTAACGATATTATGTAACCGTTAACAGATGGAAAGATAAGTAAGAGGTAATTCAAATGGAGAAAGAATTAACTACAGATGTTGTTGTCGCAGGCACTGGTGGTACTGGTCTAGCTGCCGCTGATGCTGCTGCATCAAATAATTTAAATGTAATCGCAATTGAAAAATTAGATCAAATCGGTGGTAACACTCGTATTTCTAGTGGTTTCTTTGCAATTGATACTAAAGAACAAAGAGCTGAAGGCTTACATTTAAGTACAGAAGAAGCTATTAAGCAATTAAATGAATATAACCATTATCTTAACAATGGACCTTTAACTAGAAGAATAGTTGAAAATGCCAAACCAACTTTGGAAGAACTCGAAAGCTTGGGTATGGGTATTAAGTTAAACCCAACTGCTAATACTACTCAATTTGCTCACCGCGGTAATCCATATGCTGGTGGATCATATCATATGTACCAAGATAAAGATGAAGCTTATCCTCGAATTCAAAAATCACTTGAAGACAAAGGCGTTAAGTTCATGTTTGAAATTACGATGGAAAAGTTAATCCAAGATGAAGACGGTACTGTCAAAGGTTTAATTGCTAAGGATAAAGATGGTAACGAAATCAAGATTAACGCTAAAGCAACTGTGGTTGCTACCGGTGGTTTCGGTGGTGATAAAAAACGCGTTGCCAAGTTAATGCATACTGATCGCCTAAGAAAACTTGGTGTACCAAGTATGGGTGAAGGTATGACCGCTCTTGAAAATGTCGGCGGTGTTAACATTGACTCTCATGCTTTAATTCACGCTGCACAACTTGCTAAATCTAAAGTTACTCAAAACACTTCTAAAAAGCATTTGGCAGGTTTCTCAGATAATCCATTAACTAGAGTACTTTTAACTCCATTGATGTGGGTTGATCCAGATGGTCGTAGATTTACTAATGAAGATACAGTTTATGATACTGTCCTTTGGGCAAACGCAGCTTACAACGTCGGTGGAATGTACTACATCCTAGTTGATAAGAAGACTTTGGATGCTTATACCAATGGACAAGAAATGGAAGTTTCTAAAGCTGGTCCTGGTGGTTCTACTAAGCCTGGTGACTTTGTTAAATTAGCTGATGAAGCTGTCAAAGGTGAAGTAGCTTATAAAGGTAATACCTTAAAGGAATTAGCTGATAATGCTGGCTTCAATTATGAAAATTTAGTAGCTTCTGTAGAAAGATACAATGAAGATATTAAGAAGATGAATGACACTGAATTTGGTAAAAGTGGTATTCATATGAAATTTGCTGTTGAAGAAGGACCATTTTACGCTATTAAGGCACAAGTTGCATATTTAGGAACTGTTGGTGGTGTTCGTGTTGATGATCATCTTCGTGTTCTTGATAAGAACTTTAAGCCAATCAAAGGTTTGTATGCCGGTGGTGCTAACGCTGGTGGTTATTATGAAGGTCAAAGTTATCCTGCATATGAAGGTTTAGCTTCAGGTTTTGCATGGACTTCTGGTAGATTAGCTGGTTTAGCAGCTTCCGAAGATATTAAGTAATGAGAGCAGGTATAAATTATGGACTCAGCAAATAAATCATATATCTCAAAAACGAGAATAGGTGTGCTAGCTGTCAGTTCAATGGGTATGGCTGCATTAGCCATCACTCCATCTTATGCCGCAATAGCCAAGAACTTTGCGTTAAGTAATACTGGCGTACAAATGCTAACATCATTTCCTAACTTATTCATGATGTTGGCTGGACTTTTAATGGGGCGTCTAACAGCTTCTAAAATTAATATTAAGACTTTAACTTTGATTATGATCGGGTTAACCGGTCTAGGTGGTTTATTACCATTGGTATATCACACTAATTTTGTTTTCTTAGTTATTTGTTCTTGTTTAGTAGGATTAGGGCAGGGTGCATGTACTAACCTATCCCAAGTTTTGATTTCTGAAATGTTACCAGCTAAGGAACAACAATCTACGATGGGATTAACCACTACCTTTACTAACCTTGGTGGGATCATTTTCATCATGGGTGGTGGACAATTAGCCGCAAGTAGTAGCTGGGTAAATAACTATTGGATTTACTTATTTGCAGTCTTAGTCTTCATAGTTGTTCTTTGCTTGGTTCCATTTAAGCCATTACCAGTTAATGAAGAAGAAAAACAAGAGAAGGGCTCAAACGAAAAAATCAAGATCAACAAATATGTCTTCTATTCAGCATTATGGGCATTTTGTACAATGCTTTTAAATAATGTTTTGAACAACAATATTGCTATCTTTATCGTGCAAAAGCATTTGGGCTCAACCTCACAAGCTGCTTTAACTTCTACTATTTCTTTAATTGGTGGTCTTCTTTGCGGATTTGTAGTTGGACAAATTGGTAAGAAATTTAGAACTTCATCTATTGCATTGGCATTCTTTGTTTATGGTTTGTCATACTTGCTCATTGGATTCGGTAGTTCTTCAGTAACTGCTCTTATTGGTAGTTTCTTCGTTGGTGCTGCAATGAGTGTAGCTATGGGACAATTTGCTTATCTTATTTCTACAGTAGTTAATAAGAAGAGTGTTTCTATGGCTTTAGGTATTTACCAAGCAATTAACCCAATTGGTGGTGTAATCAGCCCATTCGTTGTTAACCCATTAACTAACATGTTCCATGGTGCAACTAATGTCTTTGTTGTCAGTGGTGTTTTAGCTTTGATCCTTGCTGCAATTTGTTTATTAGGTCACTACCAAAAGAACATGGTGGCACACCAATTGATTAGTAATAAATAATAGTATTAAAAAGTCCCCTTTAATGGGGATTTTTTGTTTACAATTGATTAATAAAGACAGATTGCAAATAATAAGGAAAAACAATGAATTATAATTTAATGCCATTAAAATATTTTGTCGATGTTGTTCAAACTCATGGCTTTATTTCTGCAGCTAAACGTAATTACGTTTCAGAAACTGCCGTAAGTTCTGCTATCTCCAAGCTAGAAAAGGAAATTGGACATAAACTAATTAATCGTACAAACGGAGAGTTTTCGTTGACGCCTTTTGGCAAGGGATTATATCAACGAGCATCAATAATCTTATATTCTTACGATGAACTTTGGCATCATATTGATCAGGATCCCACTAAGATTCTTAAAATTCACTTTTTACAAGGATTAGAAGCTGCAGCGGTAGACTTTGCTAAAAGACTTTCAACTAACTATTTACTGACTTTTGATCAAGAAGAACTAGGCAATGGTATTGAACGATTATTGCAAGGTAATTATGATGCTTTAATTGGCTTTAAACTAGCATTCATGAATAACGCCAAAATAGAGAGTTTTCCTTTACGTAAAATTAGCTTTAAGTTGCTGTTTAACAAAAAAGAATTAGAAAATACTACACCTAAGGCTTTAGCTCAAGCTTCTACACTTTATTTGCAGTATTGGCAAACTACTGGAATTTCAGATATTCAAACTAAAATGATAGAAGCTTACCAACAAAATGGATGGTCTTACAAAAATATTGAGGGTGTTAATAGCTTTTCCGCAGCTGCACTCAATGTCAATTTTAAGGGCGGTTTTGCTATGGTTCCTGAAACATTTCAAATTCCTTCAGGATGTGAAAACATACACGTGGTTTCTCCGGAGCATCTAAAGAATAATTTTAGTATTGAAGTAGCTATCAGCTCTACTAATAAAGACCTTAAAGCATTAATTAAAAAGGCAATAAGTTAAAGTTATTACTAGCAACTTATATGTGTTAGCGCTTTCTTGTGATTCATTTTACAATTTAAGTGATGAATGAATAGGAGGAAAATTATGAAAGAGCTAACTACTAAAGTAGTTGTAGTAGGATCTGGTTCTGCCGGAATCTCTGCAGGCTATGAATTATACCAAAACGATATTCCTTTTATTATGCTAGAACGTGGCGATAAAGTTGGTGGCGCTGGAAAATTTGGTGCCCACGGTGTTTTTGCCATTAATTCTAAGCAACAACAAGAGAAAAATGTTAAATACGGCTATAAAGACGCCTTCGAAGGCCTAACATCTTATAATCATTACTTTGTAAACGGAGAATTGCTTTCAAGATTCTTAAAAGACTCGGGTCAAAACATCGAAAGAATGAAAGAAATGGGTCTTCCTGTAACCGTTGAACAGAGCGAGCAAAAAGCCCATTTACATGATCCATTGGTTTATCACAAGTTCAATGATTTTAAAGACAAAATGATCAATTGGGACAAGTTGCCAGCCAAATTTGAAAGCAAGGGTAATCAAGTCTTAACTGAAACTTCAGCTATTGATTTGGACTATCAAGACAATCACTTAAAAGCTGTTATTGCGGAAGATAAAGATCATCAAAAGATTCGGATTAATGCAGAAAAAGTCATTTTCGCTGACGGTGGTTATCCTGGCAACGAAGAAATGATGAGAAAATACTATGCAGATTATGACAATCTTTTGAACTTAGGTGAGCATAAATCTGATGGTACCGGTATTCGCTTATGCGAAAAGTTAGGTGCTGATTCAAACCATACTCCAGTCTTATTTGCTCATGGCTGTGCACCTGGTCAAAACATTAATCCAATGAAACGTGATAGTAGCGTTGAAACTTTGACTAATTTACCACTTCTATGGATTGATCATACTGGTAATCGTTTTGTTAATGAAGACATTGTATATGACTTTGCTAACTGGGCTAATGCAGCTCACAACGTTGGTGGTAAATATTATGTCATCGTCGATCAAGCAACGTTGGACCATTTCAAAGAAAACAAAGTTGAGCTGGAAGATACTTTTGAACGTCAATTTTGTGAAGTAGGACAAACTCCAAGAACCGATGTTGGACCACTTAAGAATATTCAAAGTGATTTTGATGCTTGTCTTGAAACTGGTGAGGTGGTTAAAGCAGATACGATTGAAGAATTAGCTGAAAAACTTGGTTTGCCAGTTAATGCATTTAAGAAGAGCTTAGAAGAATACAATCAAGCAGTTAAAAATAAGAAAGATGAGGTCTTCTTAAAGCCAGCTGATGAATTGCTTTTCACAGTTGAAAAAGGTCCATTTTATGCCATTGTTGAACACTGCGCTACTTTAGGTACACTTAACGGAGTTAATGTAGATCGAAATTGTCAACCAGTTAGGAAAGATGGTTCACCAATTAATGATCTTTATATTGTTGGTAACAATGTAAATGGTTTGTACTCTGATGGTTATCCAAGTTATGAAGGTATTGCTAACGGTTTTGCCTTTGTTTCCGGCTGGATTGCTGCTAAAGAAGCTCGTCAAAGTTTATAAATAGGAGGTTTTTTACGATGTTGGAAAATAAAGTTGCTTTTGTTACTGGTGCTGCCCAAGGAATTGGTTATGCGATTGCTAAGGAATTTGCTGCTCAAGGAGCCAACGTTGCTTTAGCTGATTACAACGAAAAAGAAGTTAAAGAAGTTGCCAAAAAGATGAACGCTGAATATAAAGGCGAAATTTGGCCAGTTGTTGCAGATGTTTCTAAATCAGCTGCTGTTGATAAATGTATTGCCGAAGTAGTTGAGCATTTTGGCAAAATTGACTATGCCATTAACAACGCCGGTGGCGGTATTTTAAAGCCTTTTGCTGAACTAACTGATGAAGACTTCAATAAGACTGTTAATGTCGACTTCTTTGGTACCTTCTATTGTATGAGAGCTGAAATCAAGCAATTCTTGAAACAAGGAGAAGGTTCAATTGTTAACGCTGGTGCCTTAGGTAGTATTTATAATCCTGGTGGTATGGGTGCTTACAATGCTGCCAAGAATGGTGTAATTGGTATGACTCGTGCAGCTGCAGTAGACTATGCCGATAAGAATATTCGCGTTAACTGTGTAGCTCCAGGCTTAACCAAGACTCCTTTGAATGCTGGTGGCTTTTTGGAAAAGATTTTACCAACAGTACCAATGAAACGTGCGGAAAGTCCTGAAGAGGTAGCTAAAGTTTATGTCTTTGTAGCTACCCAAGCTACATTTATGACAGGCCAGACTATCTTAAGTGATGGTGGTGTTTCAGTAGGTTTGAAAGGCTAGGCCACAATATGTTTCCAAAAGATAATGAATATGACTTAGTAATTGTTGGTGCAGGACTATCTGGTTTATGTGCCGCTGTTGCAGCACAAGAGAAAAACTTGCACACTTTGGTTATCGAAAAAGGTCGTAGTCTTGGCGGCGACGGTAACTATGTTGAAGGTGCTATGGGTGTTGACTCATATTTGCAAAAGCAAGAGAACATTAACATTGATCCCGTTGAACTTTTACAAGATGAATTACAATATTCTCACTATGAAGCTAGCGCTCCACATTTAAAGAAATATATAGATGATAGTGGTAATACTATTGATTGGTTACATCAATTAGGAGTTAAGTTTGCCAAAGTAGGTAAGCAAGGTAAAAGTTGGCCAACAATTCATACTTTTGAAGGTGGTGGTCATGCGGCTATTAAAGTTCTTCTATCTCATCTTCAAGAGAATAATCTAGTTGAGATAGTAACTAGTCTTGGTGCTCAAAAATTGCTAAAGAATAATGGTCACATTTCTGGCTTAATTGTGATGGATGAGGCTACCGGTGAAGAAAGAGAGATTAAAGCCAATAACATAATTTTGGCAACCGGTGGTTATGTTGATAATCCTGCTTTGGTCAAAAAGCACATTAACTTTACTAGCCGTTTAATGTCAGTTAGTGATGGTAAATCCACTGGTGATGGGATGCAACTTGCTTGGCAAGTTGGAGCTGATCAATACCGGATGGGCGCCATTCAATATGGTGGCGGTGCTATTTATGATAAAACTCGTCCGCCATTTGTCTACATGGCTTCACAACTAGCTGTAGCCGCTACTCAAGAAGCAATTTTATGGGTTAACAAACGTGGTGAAAGATTTGTTAATGAAGATGTTAACGACAATATGTGTCATGCAGGGGATGCAATTTTAACTCAAGCAAGAGTCTTTTCAATTTTGGATCAAAGCACAATTGATCATCTTGCTAATGTAGGTCTTTATAAGGAGATTGGCAATTCACCTGTTTCACCAGATAAGTTAGATAATTTGAAGGATGAAATTAGTGGATACTTAAAACAACACGTTAAGTTTTTAACTCAAGCAGATAGCGTTGATGAATTAGCAACCAAATTAAATTTGCCTGAATTGAAAGATACGATTGAGCATTACAATGATTTAGTTCAAAAAGGTCAGGATACTGATTTTGGTAAGGCCAAGGAATATTTGACTCCATTAGAGCAAGGTCCATATTACGCTGTTGAGTTAGGTGTTGGTATGGCTTGTGCCCTTGGCGGATTAAAGGTTGATAATCAAAATCAAGTTTTGAATAGTCATGGTTATCCTGTACCTGGTTTATTTGCAATAGGTAATGATGCAGCAGGGATGTTAGTTGGTGATACTTATGCCGTAACTTTGCCAGGAAGCACCGCAGGATATGCTGCCTTTTCAGGTAGAAATGCGGTTAAAAGTATTAATTAAATAAATTATCTTAACTAACGGGGATCTAGTACTTTAAAGTGCTAGATCCTTTTTTAATAAATTTTATTATCTTACTTTATTTTTAATAAAAATCTTATTTTTTAATATTTATGGTATATAATTAAATCAACTTAAAGACTTTTTGTATAAGCATAAAAATAAAAGTGGGTGGAAGTATGAACCTAAAAGGCCTTTTTAAAAGCAATCGAAAAAGA
>JAEDOA010000060.1 GCA_016302195.1 Erysipelotrichaceae bacterium
TTTTGTTTATTATTATGAATGTGATAGAGTAAGGATGATCACATATTTATTACAAACGACTTCCCTGCAACATCTTTAAATAAATCATCTTACTTTTACTAGAAGGGCTGTATACCCACTTAGATTCTGTCTTGATGCAACTAATTTCAAGAAATATGTTCTATAGATAATAATATACTTAAACTACTTTTTAACAAATTTAGCTTTTATTTAGCACTAAAGGTTTTCTGATAATAATTGCACATATTGGTAAAAGGGCAATCATTACATTCTGGACTACGACTTTTACATTTGTATCGACCAAAGAATATGAATAAATGGTGTAATCGATGCCAATAGTTTGAATCAAACAACTGACATAACTTCTTTTCGACGGTTTCTACACTATCATTTTCATCAGCAATATTTAAACGTTTACTCACTCGATTAACGTGTGTGTCCACCCCAAATCCTTTATACCCATACAACTCAGCTAATACAACATTTGCGGTTTTTCTTCCTACTCCTTTTAAAGAAGTCAATTTATCAAATTCTTTTGGTAGAACACCACCGTATTGGTTAGAAATTTGATCAGCAATTGATAATATATTTTTAGCTTTAGTTTGGTATAATCCAATATTTTTAATGATTGATATTACATCATTTATATCTGCTTTTGCTAAACTGTAACAATCTGGATACTGCTTAAAAAGAACTCTTGTAACCTTATTTACGGATTTATCGGTTGTTTGTGCACTTAATACTACTGCTATCAATAATTGAAATTCTGTTTGATATTCAAGCTCACAACGAGCTTGTGGAAATAGTTTTTCCAAATTTGAATAAATAAATTGTGCTTTATTTTCCATTTGCTAATATTTTTCCTATGTAGTTAAAACTAATTTCTTTATCTGTCATCATTCTGTTTATCACAGCAATTCTAAGAGCGTCGACAATTTTATCATAGCCATAAATTCTATCCCATTCAGCTATAGTAGTTATTTCTTTTTGAGACAATACTCTTCTAAATTCCTTCTCAAATAAGGTAAACAAATCATTCTTTTCTATTATATCTTTATTAGCTTCAAATATAGAATCAATATCAAAAACGATACCATTTTCAGATTTCATCTTTAAATACCCTTTTCGATTTAATGAATTAATTGAATCATCTATATCACTTTTACTACAATTGCACTTCAAAGCTAAACTATCTAATGAGACTTCTTGCTTGTATTGATTTAGAAAATCTATTTGCAATAGAACCAATGCTTCTATTGGGCTTACATCTAATTTTTTAATGTTATCTAATATCCAATTTCTCCGATCAAAAAACCTTTCTTCAAAAAACTTCATGTGACCTCCATTTTTATTCCATTTACTATTATAACTCAAATATGATAAAATAAGGTTGGTGATTATATGGTAAAAAGAGTTATATTTTATTTAATATGTATATCAATAATGTTAAGTGGGCTTGTTTATTGCTATAACATCTATCAGCCAAAAAATAATGATGAATTTGACCAATACAAAATTAACCAGATTTATGGAAGTGTTTACAATCTTGATGAGTTTAATGATTATATTAGTACTAATCCCGATACAAACCTAAATGTTGTATTCTACCAAAATGATGATATAAACAGTCAGTATTTGTTTAAAGATATTTTTCCAGAAATATATCAGAAACATAATATCGAAAAAATAGATGGTTTAATTTATGTCGAATTAGATGATGTAAACCTTATTAATGATTTAGCATTTAGTACTACATACGGTTTCTCATATGTGCCTTCATTATTAAACTTAATATATACTAACGGAAGCATCGTAGTTAATAACAGTTTAACTAGTAGTACTGATAACCTTATCAGCTATGATTTAGTTGAAAACTGGCTTATAAAGAATAGTTTAATTCAACCAATTGAACAATAGAAAGGATTTTAATATGGATTACTTTTTTGAAATTTTATTTCCAATTATCTTTATCGGTATCTTCATTTTTGTTTTTGTGACAATAATTATCTCATTTTTTCAGATAAGCAAAGTACAAAGTAAGGCATTTAAACATGTAAATGACACTTTTGATAGAGTTTACAACAATAGCACTAATCAAAATAGTTATAACAAAAACACTAGAGTAAACAATGGTCAGGAAAATTCACACTTTTCTCAAGCAGCATACAGTTATTCTTATTCTAAATCTAATAAAAGTTCAGATAATGGTAAGTTCGATATTAAAGACCGTCCATTATCAGAAACTGAAAAAAATACTTTATACGGCAATAACAATCGTTAAAAAAAGCACTTATCAGTTCTACAATTTCCATATAGAAACTGATAAGTGTTTTTATTTGCTTTATGCTAAATGTAATAAACGAACAGTATCTCTAGCAATCATTACTTCTTCATCTGTTGGCATTACCCAAACATCAATAGCTGAATCATCTGTAGAGATTTTTGCTGTTTTACCTCTTGTAGTAGAATTTAATTGATAGTCAAGTTTGACATGCAATGCTTCTGTTAATAAATCACAGATTTCTGCTCTAACTTGAGTATCGTTTTCGCCTAAACCTGCTGTGAAGATAATCGCATCAACATGCCCTAATTGAACATAATATGAACCGATATATTCCATAACTCTTTGAGCATACATTTTTCTTGCTAGAATTGCTCTCTGATTTCCTTCATCAATTGCTTTTTGAATGTCTCTAGCATCACTTGAAACGCCACTGATACCTAGTAAACCGCTTTTCTTATTGGAA
The DNA here is from genome assembly GCA_016302195.1 of Erysipelotrichaceae bacterium. Taxonomy (GTDB): domain Bacteria; phylum Bacillota_I; class Bacilli_A; order Erysipelotrichales; family Erysipelotrichaceae; genus UBA1783. The sequence continues at coordinate 2,748 of JAEDOA010000060.1, forward strand.
ATATCAATTAATTCCTTGCATGATAAACCTGTCTTTTCCATTAAGTATGGATAAATACTAGGGTCAACATCTCCAGTTCTTCCACCCATCATAATACCTGCAAGTGGAGTAAATCCCATTGAAGTATTAACACATTTGCCACAACTAATAGCAGCTAAAGAAGCACCATTACCTAAATGGCAAGAAATAATATTCTTGTTTTGATCATGGACTAATTCCGCATATGTCTGTGCAATGTATTTATGGCTAGTACCGTGAAAGCCATATCTTCTTACATGATACTTTTCATAGAATTCCAAAGGCAATGGATATAAATAAGTTTCCTTAGCCATTGATAAATGGAAAGATGTATCATATACAAAGACGTGTCCAACATTTGGTAATGCTTTCTTAAATGCTGCATAGCCAGTATAGTTAGCCATCATATGTAATGGGCCTAAATCCTTCATATCCAAAATATCTTGAGCGCTTTCTTCTGTAGCTACTGCACTATCTGCATATTTTTCTCCACCGTGCAATACTCGATGTCCAACAGCATTTATCTCATCTAGCTTGTCAACAATGTGATATTCTACTAATGCACTTAATAACATATCAACAGCCTGTTGATGATCTTTAATTGGCAATACTTTCTTTATCTTCTCCCCATTAACTCTAATAGAAAATATTGCATCATCCATTGAAATTCTTTCTACAACGCCATCAGTTAATACTGTCTCTTGGGGCATTTGAAATAATTTAAATTTTAATGATGAACTACCGGCATTTACTGCCATAACCTTACTCATAATTAATCCTCCAAATCTATTAATTCTTTTACTATATCATTCACTTGTTTATTTTCAAGTGATTGAAGCAATGTATAATAATGCATTCTCTTATTACAGTTAGTAGACAAATGTAATAGCGATTCATATTTCTCAATCAATTCTTCACTTTTTTTTAATGAATCATATACCCCATTACGACTAATTTCCAATTGCGCGGCAATTTCAGATAAAGAATAATTATCGTAATAATATAATGTCATAACTTCTTTTTGTTTTTTAGTCAACAACTCAATATAGAAAGGCAATAATTGATTAATATAATCAAACTTTTCCATTTGATTACCCTCCAATAATAAATCCATCAATATATTGATTTATATCAAACTGGCAAATATCATCGATCTGCTCACCATAAGTAATAAATTTTACAGGAAGATTGTATTTATCATTAATACTTAGCACAATTCCTCCTTTTGATGTACCATCCATTTTGGTTAGAATTACTGCATTGACTTTAGCACCTTCAATAAAAGCTTCTGCTTGAGAAAGACCATTTTGACCTGTAGTAGCATCAATTGTCAGATAAATATCTAAATCTCTACCGTTTAATTCTCGAGTAGTAACTTTAACCATCTTTTTTAATTCATTCATTAGATTATTTTTGTTTTGAAGTCTTCCTGCCGTATCAGCGATAATAATATCTACTGGATTATCATTAAAATATCTAATACCATCTACAAGAACACTGCTAGGGTCAGCCTTCTCTTTACCTGAAATACATTTGACATTTAATTTTTGAGCCCATGCTTCCAATTGACTAACAGCACCTGCTCTAAATGTATCTGCTCCAATTAAGCCCACTGTAAAGCCATGTTTGATATAATAATTGGCCAGCTTGGAAATAGTAGTAGTTTTACCTGAACCATTCACTCCTACCATCATAATCAATTTGTTTTTATCCTTCTCAATTGACAGCTTTTGATAATCCTTATAATTCTCTTTTAAAATATCAGCAAGCATATAAGAAATCGTCTTAGGATTTTTTACAAATTGTTCATTTACACGCTCTTTAAGCTGATCCATTATTTTTTCGGCATTGTCTACAGAAATATCACTAGAAATCAGCAATACCAGCAATTCTTCATAAATATCATCATTATTTGCACTATAACCACCTAAAAGCTCAGTTATTTTAACTGCTAATGATTTATTGGTTTTTTTATAACCATCTAAATAATTTGATAATTTTGATTCCTTTTTATTGAATAGCGACATCGTTTTCCTCTTTCACATAATCTAAGGCGTCTTTTAATTTTACTTTTAAAATATTGCTTACACCTTTCTTCTGCATTGTAACACCATACAATACATCACATTCCATCATTGTACCTGGTCTATGAGTGATTACTATAAATTGAGATTTTCCTGAAAATTTGTGAATGTATTTCGCAAATCGATCTACATTTCCCTGATCCAATGAAGCCTCAACTTCATCGAAAATACACAATGGAATTTCACGAGCTTTTAAAATCGCAAATAATACGCAAATTGCGATTAAACTCTTCTCTCCTCCAGAAAATAATCTGATATTTTGAATACTCTTTCCTGGAGGCTGAACGTCAATATCAATTCCTGAATTTAATATATCATTTTCATCTTCGAGGAATAGTTTTGCTCTTCCTCCGCCAAACAAGACAGTGAATACTTCATTTAAAGAGTCGTTAATTTTATCGAACATTTCTTTAAACTGCACTGACATTGTTTCATCCATCTCATTGATAATACCAAGCAGATTTTCTTTTGAAGCTGTTAACTCCTTAATCTGACTGTCCATAAATTGATATCTCTCATTTACTTTATCATAGTCTTCAGGGGCATCAAGATTGATATTCCCTAATGAACTAATTTCTTTTCTAAGCTCAACTACCTCATTTTTAGCACTGGTAATATCGACATCATATTGCTTAGCTGAGGCAAACTCATAGGTTAATTGATAATCACGTGATAATAATGATAGCTGATTATCAAGATTTGCTGATGTTTTGGCTTTTTCAATATTTAGACTATTAACTGTAGAAATTGTTTCGCTTAACTCTTTTCTAACCTGTTTTAATTGCATATTCTTTCGATTTAATTCTGAGTTTGCGTTCATTCTTCTCTCACGCTTTAAAGCAATCTCATTTGTTATTTCGTCTTTATACTTGTAGGCCTGATTAAGATTTTGAGTTAGTTGATCATCATATGGCTGCTGTTCAAATTGATCAACAGGCTTTATTCTATTATATTCATCCTGAAGTTTTTCATACTTTTCTTTTTTAATTTCTAAGACTTCGTTTATCGAAGCCAACTGTATCTTCTTATTTACTAACAAATCATTTTCTTTTTGACGATTTGAGCTTAAAAGTGATAATTGATCATTTAAATAAGCAATATCCTTATTAAGATTATCGATTCTATTAGTAACATCATCGAGATTTTTTGCTGCATTAACAGGCGAATTATTTCTAGAATTATAACCTCCAGTTAAACTACCACCACGATTGATAGTATCACCATCCAAAGTAACAATACGATATTGATAATTCAATCTTTTTGCTAATACAATAGCATTATCAAGATTATCACAAACAATAACATTACCTAAAAGGTTTAAAACAACAACATCAAATTCTTCCTTGCAATCAACAAAATCACTTGCTAAGCCTAAAAAACCTGATGTGTTCTCACATATTACCATGCTGTCTTTATTAACATAGCGCGGCTTTAAAACATTTATTGGCAAAAAAGTTGCGCTGCCGGCTTTATTCTTTTTTAAAAAGTTAATCGCATCTCTTGCGGCTGTATCATCCTTAGTTACTATATGATAAACGGCAGAAGCAAGCGCAGTGGAAGCCATAATTTGATAACCATCATCTATCGTAAAAAGATTATTAACGGCATCATAAATTCCAACAAAATTCTTTTTATTTTCTAAAATAGTCTTAACACCGTTTTCTTTTTCATAAGGTGCTTTTATCTGGTTCTCCAAAATGCTTTTTCTACTATTATAGTATGCTAAATCATTTGTTTTATTATCAAGTTTCTTTTTTAAGTCAAATATTTCATTATCAAAATTACTGATAGACTGGTTTAAAAGATCGATTTGAGCCTGGGTTTCGTTTTTTCGATCAACTCTATCCTGATATTCTAATTTGGCCCCGTTCATAGCTTTAAAAGTTTCTTCAATTTTAGCTTGAATGTCGCCGTTCTCTCTAATATATCTACTCTTTTCATCAATTTCAGCTTTTCTTTTTTGCAGCAATTGAATATCATTTAGACTAGCATACAGTTTATCTTGTAATTTGTGAACTTGTAAATCGATTGAATTAATCTCTTCTGTTAAAGTATTGATGTCGTTTTCCAAAATAGTGATTGAAGCGTTTGTAGTGGTTTCTTTGTAAGACAAATCAAAAAGTTGCTGGTCAATTGTTTGTAAATCAGCATTAAGATTTTTTATTTCATTTACGATAACTGCTATCTCAATCTCAGTTAGTCTTTCCTTTAATTTAAGGTAATGCTTAGCCTTAGCTGCCTGTTTTTCCAAAGGAGACACTTGTTTTTGTAATTCAAGGAAAATGTCATTAAGACGGTCAATATTCTCTTGGGTTTTTGCTAGTTTATTTAGCGATTCAATTTTTCTTTTTTTGTATTTGCTTACCGATGCAGCATCTTCAAATAGGGCTCTTCTTTCAATTGGTTTAGCCTCTGCAAAGGCTTGAATATTACCTTGGGTGATAATACTTAAAGAATCTCTTCCCAGTCCGCTATCTAAGGTTAAATCAACAATATCTTTTAAACGGCAAATAGACTTATTTATCAAATATTCACTTTCGTTGGTGCTCTTATATAGTCTTCTAGTTATTTCAAGTTCATTATATTCTGAATTTAACTGGTGCTTACTATTATCAAAAACCAAAGTTACTTCAGCCATATTAACGCCTTTTTTATCAACACTACCCGCAAAAACAACATCGCTCATACTATTACCACGCATGTTTTTAGCTGATTGTTCGCCCAATACCCACTTAATGGCATCAATTATATTGCTTTTGCCACAACCATTTGGTCCAACAATACCAGTATACTCGCTATCAAACTCAACAACTGTCTTACTGGCAAAAGATTTAAATCCATTTAGTATAATCTTCTTTAAAAACATAATACCTCATTCCAATTATTAATTATACTAAAAAACAACGATAAAATAAACATTGTATTGCTATTTAATGAATTTACCGTTAACAAATTACCCTCTTCTAATGATAGTTAAATGATGTATACCTAATAAAAAAGACAAGTAGAATAGCTATCCACTTGTCTTGTTAAAGAAAATACTAGTTATTTTTGTTTATCACCATAATCTGGCTCAACATACTTTTTATAGGTTAATTCTGTTTCTTGTCCAACAAAGTCTTCATCTATATCAAATAGGCGATCTTCATCAAAGTTTATTATTGCTCTACGATAACCATCTCTTATGTTAATAATATATTCGATAGCTCCATCTTGAGTTTTATCATAAAAACTGCACAATACCGCAATATCCTTTTTTACAATGAATGTATCTCCATAACATTTCTCTGTTAATACTTGATAACTATAATCATTTAAATTGAATTTTACTAGTTTATCCCCATCAACAAAATATTTGTAGTTTTTATCATTTTGCATATCATATACATTAAAGTTGATCTCACCACTTCCTTTGTAGATACTCTCACATTCTGTAAAATCATCTGACAATTTGAATATCTCATGATTATAAGCAAAAAAATTTAAATTGTATTCGACACCTCCTACTGGTTTAGTTGATAATTGGTATACCTTGTCTGCATGATTATCCTTAACATACAAATAACCTTCTTGATAATCAGCTGGACCAAAATGGTCATCGAAATATATACCACCCATAGAGCTAAATGGGTCACCTTCAGTATATTTAAGCAAGGAATATTGGTGTCTTTTATGTTGATATTTTTTAGCTTCTTCTTCGGACATCTTCCAATTATCATAATATTTCATTTCCTTATGAACAAATATACTATTTTCTTCTTTCTTTGTTGCACAACCTGA
>JAEDOA010000061.1 GCA_016302195.1 Erysipelotrichaceae bacterium
CAGAAGAGTTGATAGTGATCATGGTGAAATTACAAATCAAACAATTTCATTAAGTATCGATATATATTCCCTTCTTTATTTCAACAAATCTTAGCACGATAAATTAATGCATTTTATTAATTATTTTAAATTTTAAATTAATTTATTTAATTAATAATATTAATTATTTTAATTTTTATATTGACATATTTAATTTTTAAGTTAATATATTATTGTACAACGTTGTAAAGAGGTAATTATTATGAACAAGAAATTATTGGGTAACTGTCCTATATGCGGGCAGAAAATGGTAGTAAGTCAGTTAAGTTGCAAAAGCTGTGACACAAATATTTCAGGCAGTTTTTCCTTAAGTAAATTTGACTATCTTAGCCAACAGGAACAGGAGTTTGCTTTAACATTTATTAAGAATGCCGGTAATATCAAGCAAATCGAAAAAGAAATGAATATATCATACCCTACTGTTAAAAAAATGCTGGATTCTGTTATTAAAAATTTGGGATTTGAAAACAAAAACAATAACCAGCTAAACAAGGAAGCGGTATTAGATATGTTAAGAAAAAACGAAATCACTTTTAAGGAAGCAGATGAGCTTTTAAAACAAATAGGAGGATAATACAATGGATGAATATATTGAAAAATTAAATGATTACTGTAAAGAACATAACATTGAGCCTGATCAATATGTTGCGAAGGTAAAAAACTATTTTGAATTAGGAAAGCAGATTGATTTAACAGACCAGCAGATAATACAGCGTTTAGGAACTGTAGAAGAACTCGTTAATACTGAGCAAAAGGATTATGTCATAACTGTTAAGGATGATAATCAAATGAATTTCGATAAACCTGAGTTAAGCATCGAAATGCCCTTTGATGTTAATGTTATTATCGAATCAAACGGTAACAACGAAGTATCTATCGATTATGATGACGATAAATTAAGCAATTATATCCAGTTATCTGTATCCAAAAAAGCGATTGATTTATCAGCCAAAGGTGCTCACTTAAAAAATATAGATGGGCAAATAACCCTATCTTTGCCAGACAATCTCTCTTATAAATCAGTACGAATTTCAACTGTAAGTGGTGATATTGATTGCGATGATTATGGATTTATCTGTGACAAATTTAAATTAGAATCCGTAAGTGGTGATTGTAATTTCAAATTTATTAAAGCTGAAGATGTTTCTTTTGATATTGTATCTTCAGATACAACAGTTGAAAACCTCGATTGTCAATACTGTAAACTAAATTCAGTAGATGGTGATATTACTATCGAAAAAAGTATCATAGACCACCTAAAGGTTAATACAGTTAGTGGTGATGTCAATGTCGATGGTCAGATAGCTAACAGCAGTTCTGATACTATTAGTGGAGACATTTACATTAATGGTGAAAAAAAGAAGATTTCATTCCCTTTTAGATAAAAAGAAAAGCTTATAGCTAAGCCAAACTAGCTATAAGCTTTTTTTAATGGATCTCTTCAATATGCAGTATATAATCCAAACTTTTTAATGCCTCTATTATTTCTTTATGAGTCTTATATTTTTTTAATTGTTCACTCTCAATCGATAAGGCTATTGAATATACTGATAAACCGGAATCGCTATATGCCCTGTTTTTCTCAATATCATCTATTACTAGGCCTAGTCTTCTGATTGTCGATACAAAATTGACAAGATGCTTATTGCTTTTTAGTTCAAGATGAATCTCAAAATGATTGGACCTATCCTTCAAATAACCTTCAAGAGCAGGAAATAATGATAAACTTCCCAACAAGATAACAAATCCAATAAGGGTCAATGTGTACATACCTGCACCAAGGGCAAGCGATAATATCGAGAAAGCAAACATACCACAGGCTGTTGTCAATCCTTTAATCTGACTTCTTGAAGATACTAAAAGAGAATGAACACAAATTATAGCTGTCGCTATTATCGAACTAGAGCACATAAAATAATAAGAACTATGTAAATACTGCTCAACAATCATAATCAGCGTAGATGATAAGCCTATTAAAATAAAAGTTCTAAGACCAGCCGAATGTCTTTTGCTAGCCCTTTCCCAGCCGATTATGCTGGATAAAACCAACGAAACAATTATTCTAAATAAGATACTATAAACATTAAGCTGGCAAGACCAGCTTCCTAACAATTGGGTAATGGGGTCTTTCATACTACTTCTCCTGTTGCATATACTCTGAAGCTGCCTGAGTAAATGCCTGTTCATTTTCGTCTAGTTGTTCGGCAGCCAACTCTTCTTGAATTTTCTTAATTCTCTCAATAAGCAACTCAACTGAATTACTGTTTTCTGTTTCGGAATTTATTTCAACAATATCTTCAAGTTTGTTTGAATATGATTTCGAAAGATATAAAGACAATTTGGAACATGCAGGTCCGACTAACTCATATAGAATACTTGATGCCAATATGATGGTTTGTAAGGTTTGATTATAGGGATAGCTTAATACTCTTGCTCCGGTAGCCGCCAGACCAATAGCAACTCCTGCTTGGGGAATTAAAGCTAAGCCCAAATAGTTTCTGACTGGCTTTTGCTTATTGGTTAACAAACAGCCTATAAAACTTCCAATATATTTTCCTATTATTCTAACCAAGAAATAACTTACTGCTATTGTACCAATTGTGACATTGCCTATTTCCAGAGAGTTATCAAATAAAATGTTCAAATCAAAAGAAATACCTGATCTAACAAAAAACAACAATAGAATTGGTGGACTGAAATAGTTTAACTGTTTAAACAATTTATCATCGTCACTGATATTGATATAACTACAAGCCATTGCCATACAGCCAAGAAGCGGCGAGATGGATAATGCAGCAGATATTCCGCAGAAGCCTAATATCAAAGCAATTGCGATAATCAACCTATTATCAGTAGATCTTTTATTATTGATGATAAAGCTCATAATCCAGCCAAAAATGCCACCTAAAGCAACCATTAGCAGATTTAATAATAAGGGGGTAATAACACTTGATATCTGCATTCCACCACCAAATAACATAGATGAGGAAATAGAAATAGCAACACTATAGCTTATTAAAGCCACGATATCATCCAAGGCAACCACCAATAATAAGGTATCGACAAATTCACCCTTTGATTTTGTCTGCCGAATTGTCATTAGCGTACTAGCCGAAGCAGTAGCTGAAGCTAATGATGCTAGAATTAGTGAAAATGGCAAGTTCAACTTAAAAATAACGAAGCATAATATAAAAACCAGAATGCTGGCAGTTATTGATTCAAATAATGTGACAACTAGCGTAGAAGAAAAATTTTTCCTTAATTTAGATAGTTTAAAAAACTCCCCTGTTGAAAAAGCTATAAAGGCAAGCGCTATATCAGCTAAAAATGCGGTATTATCGATAATCCTTTCCGGAATCAAATCCAAAAGGTTTGGTCCAATTATTATTCCAACTAAGATATAGGCCGTCACATTGGGCAGTCTAAGTTTTTTAGTTAATCTAGTCATTAAAAAGCCTGACATAAGCATTATTGATAATGAAATAATAACAACTGCTACCTGAGAATCGTTTAATCTATCATACAAGAAGTCAAGCATATCAACACCTCCTTGTTATATTCATTTGCTTTTTTGAACCGTTATTAATATAATATAGTTATCAATAAAAACAACTTATAGATTTTTTTGCTATCATAAATATTTTTTATAGAAAGGAGTTTTTATGTTAGATCCAAAATTAGAAACCTTTATAACCGTGGCTGAGCTTAAGAATTTCACGAAAGCTGCCCAAGCATTAAATCTTACCCAACCTGCTGTCAGCAATCATATCAATCAACTAGAAAAGGAATATAATACCAAGCTTTTTATGCGAAAGAAAAAGGATTTTACCCTTACAAATGAAGGAAAAATCGCTCTTACCTACGCTAGAAGGCTAAAAGCTCTGCATGATAAAATGATACAGAAAATAGCCGATGAACAAACCTCATCTTCCCATATCAAAATAGGCATTACTCATACCTCAGAAAACAATAATATAACCGAAGTATTAGCCCAATACGCAAATCAAATGCATAACATTACCATAACAATTATTACTGATTCAATAAATAATCTTTATGATATGCTTGAAAATTACCAGTTGGATATCGCTATTGTCGATGGCAAAAAGCAATCTGGAAAGTTAAATTATTTGATGTTAGATACCGATTATTTAGTTTGTGTATTGAGCAGCCAGCATCCTCTAGCAAAAAACTCATCAATAAGTCTTAATCAGTTAAAAAAAGAAAATATGATTTTAAGACTTCCTAGTTCTTCAACCCGATCTTTGTTTGAAGCTACCTTAATCAGTATAAATGAATCTATTGACAGTTTTAACGTGCTATTAGAGGTTGATAATGTCTCTACCATCAAACAATTAGTAATGAATAATTTCGGCGTATCAATACTGCCTCAAAGTGTTTGTACTAAGGATGTAAAAAAAGGTAAGATTAAAACCTTACCTATTGAAAACTTGAGTATGACTAGACAAATGAATATTGCCTATAACAAAGATTTCGCTAACATAGATGTATTAAACGATATTGTTACTCTATATAGAACTAGTCAAAACAAATAATTATTTGATATCCTTTTTGTTGTAGATAAAATATCCAGCTGCTAGCGATAAAGAAAATATTATTAGTGCTATCAGTATTTTCGCAAAATCCAAAGAACCATTGACAAGAATATCGCTTGCCTCGCAATAACCAAAAGGGGAAATATACTTAACCATTTCCAATTTATCAGAAATGTTAGCCATTATGTTTAGAATATACATTAATAAGCCAATACCCAAACCTAAACCAGCGTTGTTTTTATTATTGGTTGAAGAAATAAAATAGCACAATCCCATAAGTTCTACCTGCATCAAATAGTAAGCCAAGTGAATCAGATTGAATGAGTTTATATCCATTGTTTCCCCGATTGCTTTTATACATATAAATGAGCAAACGTAAACTAGCAAGTTCAACATTGTAATCTCAAAAAAGATAGCCAATAGCTTTTGAAGGTATACAGTAGATCTCTTTACAGGATGACTCAATAAAAACTCAGCTGTTTTTTCTTTTTCCTCCTTGCTTAGCATGTTAATGGAATATAAGCAGCTATAGAAACAGCCGCCAAGGCCGAGAATGTTTCCACATTCTACTGCGTAAAAACCCAGCATGGTGCCAAAATTAAGTTTATCCATACCAAATGCACTCGAGAAAGCGCCCATTGAGGCAAACATTTCTGAAACACTATCCATTTGAGACTGCATTGATGGATACATGAAAATACACATTGCTATTAGTGATACAATTGATAATGTCCATATTGAAAAAGCAATTTTATCCTGTTTTAATTGAGCTTTAAATATTGTCATTCTCTTTTCCTCCCATGTAGTAATGCATAAATATTTCCTCAAAATCCGGTTCACTGATATTAATATCAGCAATATCAAAATCAGCTAATTGCTTTATCATATTATTAATATTTCCCTGGTATAAAAACGAAATCGAATTCCCTTCAATTTTGACATCTTTAACATTCTGTAGTCTATTTATATCAACATTACCAGTAACAGTAACCCTTTTTGAGTTGCCTTTAGCCAACCTTTCGACCGAATCGCAAGCCACAATTTTTCCCTGATAAATGATTGCCGCTTTATTACAGTGATGCTGAATCTCTGACAAGATATGACTGGACATAAATATAGTAGTACCAGCTTTGTTCATTTCTGAAAGAATATCAAAAAACTCATGCTGAATAAGCGGATCTAAACCGCTTGTAGGCTCGTCAAGAATTAATAGTTTTGGCTTGGATTGTAAAGCTGTTATAATAGCCAGCTTTTTTCTATTGCCAAAAGATAATTCTTCAACTTTCTTATTAACATCAAGTTTTAGTCTTTCAACTAATATTCTAGAAAAATCTGAACAATCCTTTTTACGTAAATCACTGGAAAATTTGATAACATCTTTAGCCTTCATGTTTGGATAAAAAACAGCTTCTGAGGGAAGATAACCAATATCAGTCAATATTTCCTGTTGAAAAGAACCGATGTTTTTTGAAAAAATCGTTGCTGAGCCACTGGTTTGCTTTATCAACCCCAATAATATCCTAATTGTTGTTGACTTGCCAGCACCGTTTGCACCGATAAAACCAAAAAAATCTTTTTCTTCGACTTTCAAGTTAACATCGATAATACCCCTTGATTTACCATAATACTTACATAAATTCTTTATTTCAATTACACTCATTTTTTACTCTCCTGTACTTTCAATAATAAATCTATTGACCGAATTTGAGAAGACGGCTACAAGCAATTAATTACTAAAGTAAATATTGTTACGAAAATAAAAATACCAGCAATAAGGTATACTTTTACATCCGATTTTTCAGAACTAAATAAAGTCACGAAAGCAAATGCTGCTAAAACTAATAGGATGGCCATAGCCATAGTTTTACTAACAATATTTGTGGGACTGCCATCAAAGCCAACTTGAACAATCACCTGCTGAGGCAACATAACAAAGCACAATGTCAACAAAATGACTTCATTAGTTAACAACACAAAACTCATTTTTTTATTCATTCTATTTCACCTTTCCTAACAGCTTTTCTACTGTTGATATTTTCCTAACCGTAAACTGATTTGACAATTCGCAATTAGCACTGGAAAAATACCACTTGCTTTTGCGATAATTGGCTAAATCGAAAGACCAATATATGCATTTATCACCTAGCAAATATTTATCGTATTGACTCGTCGCACCAAGAGAAAGCTCGATTTGTTTTACTGAAGCTGATATTGGAAAGATGATATTATCATAATATCCTTTTTCACTAAAATTGCTTTCCAGAAAATCATCAAGCATCTTTTTTACATCCTGATAAGAACCGAGATAATAATTTACATTAAAACTAAAATTAGCAACAAGTATATCATCTATCATTTCCCTGACTTTATCATACTCTAGATCACAAGAAAAACAAAAATTACCACTATTTATATATGATACAACATTACTACATCCCTTTTGAGATAATAACGATTTCAATAAAGTATTATCTAGATGATTTTTTCCACTTATATTTACTGCTCTAAAAAGAAGAACATACTGATTCATAACTATTTATCCTTTTGGTATATTAGATTTATTATACATGAAAAATAACTAAAATAATAGAATTGTATGATATTAAATAAAATGGTATCATTGCACGGTTGAAAAAGAGGTAGTGTTATGAGTGAATTTATTAAAACAACATCTATGGGAATTGTTTGCCCCATCATTAAAGAAGGAGATGATTTAAAACAAATTGTCGTTAATTCTTTATTACAGGCTTCAAAAGACAATTTCGAAATACAGGACAGAGATGTATTAGCTATTACAGAATCAGTTGTCGCAAGAGCGCAAGGAAACTATTGCACAATCAATGATATTAAAACTGATATTGAAAGAAAATATCCTGATGGCATCATCGGTTTAGTTTTCCCTATTACTTCAAGAAACAGATTCTCAATTTGCTTAAAAGCTATTGCCTCAGGGGCAAAAAAGATTTACTTGCAGTTGAGTTACCCTACTGATGAAGTGGGAAATCAAATCATGACTGTTGATCAATTAGATCAATTCCACATTAATCCATATAGCGATAATTTAACCTTAGAACAATATCGTCAATATTTTGGAGAGAATCTTCACCCTTTCACCAAAGTTGACTACATCGCATTTTATCAAGAACTAATTCAAAAGCAGGGTTGTGAAGTAGAGATTATCTTCTCAAATGATTGCCGTCATATTCTTAACTATACTAAAAATGTCTTAGTATGCGACATCCATACAAGACAGCGTACTAAACGCATCTTAAAAGAAAACAATGCTGAAATTGTTTATGGTCTTGATGACATCATGTCTGAGCCAATCAATAACAGTGGGTACAATAAGCAATTTGGCTTATTAGGAAGCAATAAGGCTGATGAGGAAAGAATCAAGTTATTCCCAAGAGATTGCCAGGTTTTTGTTGATGATATCCAAAAACAATTATTCGATATCACAGGCAAAAAGATAGAAGTTATGATTTATGGTGATGGCGCCTTCAAAGATCCAGTTGGTAAGATTTGGGAATTAGCTGACCCTATGGTATCTCCTGCTTACACAGTCGGTTTGGAAGGAACACCAAATGAATTAAAACTAAAATATTTAGCTGATAACGAATTTAAAGACTTAACTGGTGATCAATTAAGAAAGGCAATAACCGAAAAAATCAGCCATAAAGAAGACAATTTGGCTGGCAAAATGGTTTCAGAGGGAACTACACCTAGAAGACTTGTAGACTTACTAGGATCACTAGCCGATTTGACAAGCGGTTCTGGTGATAAAGGAACACCTGTTGTCTATATTCAAAATTATTTCAGCAACTACTCAAAATAAGCAAACGAAAACTTCGACAAAGCATCGAAGTTTTTTTATTTCTCGATTTTCTTAAATAGAAAGGCATCATGAAAATCCATCTGATTTTTATCACAGTAAAAGCCTAATACTTTCTTATAATCTTTTGTTGAAGTAGTTAATGTGATGTAATCTG
>JAEDOA010000062.1 GCA_016302195.1 Erysipelotrichaceae bacterium
TAGAATTTCTTGGCGATTAAAGGAAAGCAGGATAGAAGTTGTAAAACTATTCATTCGCAGGTTTTCTCGTTACTTCATATAAGTTTCCATATTGTCTACAAAGATGTTTATGTTGAAATAGACAATTTTATATTTACTTACGACAAGATACTTATCCCTTTTGGCAGAATTATATGGAAAAAATAATTTGTTCAACTACATCACACATTTTCACATTTTTTGGGTTGAAATTGGCTTTGTTTTAGTTTACAATATAGGTGTTGTGAAGTGTTTCAGAAGGGAGGGTAGAAGAACATGCCAAAAGTAGTCGTTAAAGAAAATGAACAACTTGATGATGCATTACGTCGTTTCAAGAGACAAGTTTCTCGTAATGGTACCCTTGCTGAAGCTCGTAAAAGAGAATATTATGTTAAACCTGGCGTTAAACGTAAACTAAAACAGGAAGCAGCACGTAAAGCAAGAAAGAAATAGTGGTGAAAATCCACTTTTTTTATTGTATAATTATTCTAACAGGAGGATATAAGCTTGGATAATCTTGTGATAGATTTGAGTAATTATAATTATCAACAATACCAAATATTATTTAAAAATGATGATTTTTATATAAATGAAATAGCAGCCTATTACGATACTAAACTTTCTTTTGATGGTGGAAGGATTTTTTGCTTACATCCTGAAAAAGTAGGTATCATTAAGAAAGTTATCGAGAAGATAATAGATGATAGTGAAGAGCTTACTGATAGTGAATTGTATGCTATATTGAATGATAATTTTTATAAAGAACTGATATATACAGGCAATTCACTCAAAAAGATATATTTAAGAACTTATGGGCAAAAGAAGTTATATGATTCTTTTAAGAATAATGTTATTACTTTTGTAACTGGGCCAGCGGGAAGCGGTAAAACTTTTTTGGCAGTAGTATATAGTTATAATCTATTAAAGAAAGGCCAAATAAAAAAGATTGTTATTACCCGTCCTGTAGTTGAATCAGGTGAATCGTTAGGCTTTTTGCCAGGGGATTTACAGCAGAAGGTTGATCCTTATCTAAGACCAATATATGATAGTTTTGAAACACTAGTTGGTAGTGAGTATTTAGCTAGATTAATCGAAAAGGGAATTATTGAGATTGCCCCTTTGGCATATATGAGAGGTAGAACCTTAAATGATGCCTGCATTATTCTAGATGAAGGTCAAAATGCGACGATAATGCAAATGAAAATGTTTTTAACTAGACTTGGCTTTAATTCGAAAATGATTATTACTGGCGATATAACTCAAATAGACTTGCCTGCCAGTAAAAAGTCGGGATTGATAGATGCGATTAATACAGTTAAGGGTATTGATGATATAGGTATTGTTAATATGGAGAGCAAGGATGTCGTTCGTCATCAGATTGTTTCAAAAATTATCGATGCCTACCAAAATAAATAAGGGGAGAATATATGGAATTAAATGTCTATAATCGAACAAGGGAAAAGGGTTATGCTTTATATAAGAAATACTTTACTCTAATACTAAATAAAACAATTGAAGTATTAAAGCTGTCTGATAATATTTCTGTTAGTGTAATTTTTGTAAAGGATAAAAGAATAAAGCAAATCAATAGAGACTATCGAGGTATTGATAGAGCAACTGATGTTATTTCTTTTGCCTTGGCAGATAATAAGGATCAGAATGATTATTTTGAAAATGAATTAGGCGATATATTCATCAATATTGATGCAGCAAAAAGACAGGCGGTTGAATATCAACATTCATTAAAAAGAGAAATATGTTTCTTATTTACTCATGGTTTATTACACCTTAATGGCTTTGACCATATGAATAAGGAAGATGAAAAGGAAATGATATCTTATCAAAAAAAGATATTAAATGATATTGTAAGTGAAGATGATAAAGGAGAAGATTATGAATCAACAACAATTAATTAATTTAGCATTTACAGCAGCAGATAACGCATACACTCCATATTCTAACTATAAAGTTGGAGCATGTTTGTTATGCAAAGACGGTAATTATTTTTTAGGGGCAAATATTGAAAATGCATCTTATGGAGCTACTAACTGTGCAGAAAGAAGTGCAGTATTTGCTGCTTATTCATATGGTTATCGCAAGGATGATTTTGATACTTTATGTATCGTTTGTTATGGTAAAACAATTGCAGCACCTTGTGGAATCTGCCGTCAGGTATTATCTGAATTGTTAAATCAGGACACACCAATTGTGCTAGCAAATAAGGAAAACTCAATGGTAACAACTATTGCTGAATTATTACCAATGCAGTTTACAAGTGAGGATATGAAATAAATGGATCAATTTAAAAGCGGGTTTGTCGCACTTATTGGTAAACCTAATGTTGGAAAAAGCACCTTATTAAACAGCATTCTTGCTTCCAAGGTAGCAATTACAACCAGCAAGCCGCAAACTACAAGGGATAATATTAGAGGTATATTAACAAAGCAGGATTGTCAGATAGTATTTATTGATACTCCAGGTATTCATAATCCAAAAGCTAAATTGAATCAGCTAATGGTTGCCAATGCTTATAAGACAATATCTGATGTTGATATTATTCTGTATTTAATTGATGCATCCAAACCATTGGACAAAGGTGATAGCATTATTTGTCAATATTTAGCTAAGGTAGATAAGCCTAAGTTTTTAATAGTGAATAAAATTGACAAATTAATGAAGTCAGAATTAATTGATTTACTAGAAGGTTTGGATTCAACAATATTCGATGAGGTAATTCCAATTAGTGGCTTAAAAAGCGATAACATTGATGAGCTAATAGAAACAATAAAGAAGTATCTTACTGATAATCAACAATATTATCCCGCTGATATGATTAGTGATTATCCTGAGAATTTTATAGTTTCTGAGATAATCAGAGAGAAAATAATGATTAACACTTCTCAAGAGATACCTCATTGTATTGCGGTAGTTATTGATAAAATGGAAAAGAAAAAGAACAGCTATTATATCCAAGCTACTATTATTTGTGAAAGAGATTCTCAAAAGAGTATTATTATTGGAAAAGGCGGACAAATGTTAAAGAAAGTTGGAACGTTTGCTAGAGAAGAGCTACAGCAGCGCTTCAATTGCCCAGTATATTTGGAGACCTTTGTTATTGTAGAAGAGAACTGGCGTAATAAAAGATACCAGCTTCAACAATTAGGTTATTATAATAAAGACGATGAATGATAGAATTGATGGAATAGTGGTTAATCAAATAGACTACAAGGAAAATGATCAGATTATTTCCATAATTAATAAACAGTATGGCAAGATTTCTTTATATGTAAAAGGCTATAAAAAAATAAATAGTAAGAATGCCTCTGCCTGTCAATTGTTAGATTATTCAAGTTTTTTGCTTGATTATTATCCAAGCAAGAATATTCAGGTACTTAAAAGTGCTTCATTGATTGAACAGTTTAATTCAATTAAACAAGATTACCAGAAGATAGCAATATCTTCTTTAATGTGCGAAATAATCAATCAAACCGATAGCGTTTATGACTTTGATTTGTTAATGAACTCGCTTACTTTATTGGAGAAAACAGATCAGCCTTATTTGATATTGAATTTATTTTTAGCTCAGCAATTAAGGCAAATAGGTATTGCTCCATATGTTGATGGCTGTGTGATTTGTAACAACAACAACATTGAAACTATTTCAATTTCAGACGGGGGATTTCTTTGCAGGGGCTGCAACGAAGGTCAAATAGAAAAGATGCCTGTTGAGTTTTTAAAAAAGTTTAGATATATCAATAAAGCCAGTTTTGATAAATATGACAAACTGTTATCGCTTGATCTGAATGATTTTAAATTAACCGATATGCTTGTTGATATCATGGTTAATTATTCGGGAATTAAGTTAAATAGCTATCGATTGTTGACAAATATTAATTATTAATTTTACTTTTATTTTTTTTGGAAGTATATATTAAATGAAAAGAGGGAGAACGAAAATGTCAGATTATAGTTTTGATCAAATTGTTAATCATTTAAGGACTTCTGGATTTGTTTTTCAGGGTTCTGAAATATACGGTGGGTTATCAAATACCTGGGACTATGGTCCACTTGGCGCAAATTTAAAAAAGAATATTAAACTTGCATGGTGGAAGAAATTTATTCAGGAAGATGTAAATAATGTTGGAATTCAAAGTGCTATTTTGATGAATCCAGAGGTCTGGGTTGCTACAGGTCACTTAAAGAATTTCTCTGATCCACTTATCGATTGTAAAAAATGTAAAAGCAGATATAGAGCCGACCAGCTAATCGAACAATATGCTACAGAAGAAGTAAAGGTTGAAGCAATGACTGCTAGTGATATGGTTGATTATATTAGAAATAATCATATTACCTGTCCAAATTGTGGTGGTAGTGATTTTACTGATATTCGTCAGTTTAATCTGATGTTTAAAACTTTCCAGGGAGTTATTGAGGACAGTAAGAATACTGTTTATTTACGTCCTGAAACAGCGCAGGGAATGTTTGTAAACTTCAAGAATGTACAAAGAACAATGCGTAAAAAATTACCATTTGGTATTGGTCAAATAGGTAAGTCATTTAGAAATGAAATAACTCCTGGTAACTTTATTTTCCGTACTAGAGAGTTTGAACAGATGGAGATGGAATTTTTCTGCAAGCCTGGTGAGGATGACAAATGGTATCCATACTGGAAACAGTTCTGTTTTGATTGGTTAGTCAATTTGGGATTGAATCCTGAAAAAATGCGTGTTAGAGACCATGCTAAAGAGGAATTAGCTTTCTATTCAAAAGGAACCTGCGATATTGAATTCTTATTCCCATTTGGTTGGGGTGAAGTATGGGGAATTGCTGATAGAACTGACTATGATTTAAATAGACATATGGAGCATTCTAAACAGGATTTAACTTATCTTGACCCATTTACAAATGAAAAATATGTTCCTTACTGTGTTGAACCTGCTGTCGGGGTAGAAAGATTATTTTTGGCCTTTGTCTGCAGCAGTTACGAAGAAGAAAAGCTTGTTAGTGAAGATGGCAAAGAAGATGTTCGTACAGTTATGCATTTACATCCAGCTTTAGCTCCAATAAAAGCCGCAGTATTGCCATTAAGCAAGAAGTTGGCTCCTCTAGCTAGCGATATTTATTGCCAATTGGCAAAATCATTTGATGTGCAATATGATGAAGCTGGTTCAATTGGAAAACGATATAGAAGACAGGATTCTATCGGTACTCCAATTTGTATAACTGTCGATTTCGATTCAGAAGCTAACCAGACTGTTACGGTTAGAGATAGAGATTCTATGAAACAGCAAGTAGTTAAGATTGCTGATTTGAACAGTTATATTGAAAATTTAATTAAGTTTTAGGAAGTATTAATGAATATACCTTTAGAAGTTATTAATGATATTAAAAATAAAGCTAGAATTGAAGAGATTATCGGCTCTTTTATCCCAATAATCAAGGCAGGGCATAACTATAAAGCAATATGCCCTTTCCATCAGGATAGTAATCCATCGCTTCAAATCAATGTAGATAAGCAAATCTTCAAATGTTTTTCCTGCCCAAAAGAAAACAAGAGCGCAGGTGATGTCTTTGCTTTTGTAAAACTTTACAAAAAAGTATCTTATTTGGAGGCTGTAAAGATTGTTGGCCAAATGATAGGCTATAATTATAACTTTTCTAGTGAATCTTCTTTTAAATTTCAGGAAACAGTTTACCATAAGATAATCAAAGATACTGTTTTGTTTTGTCAAAATGAGATTAATTCGGCTGATGCAAAAGAAGTAAGAGATTATCTTAGTGCTAGAGGTATAGATAATGATACAATTAGAAACTTTTCAATAGGTTATAATCCAAAGAATAACCGATTGTACAAATACTTAAGCGCAAAAGGATATCAGGACAGTCAGCTAATAGCAGCCAATGTTGCTAGAATGACTGAAAAAGGAATGGCCGATGTTTTCTTTGACCGTATTATGATTCCTATATATGATCAATACAATCATCCTATTGCCTTTACAGCTAGAACTATCAATAAGAATATTGATAGTAAATATATTAATAGTACTGATACAGAAATTTTTAAAAAAGGAGATACACTATACAATCTTAATAAAGCACTAAACTCTATTAAGGAAAATAAATTTGTTATTGTGGCAGAGGGACCAATGGATGTTATCGCCTTCAGCAAGGCAAATTTTGCTAATGTAGTCTGTTCCTTAGGAACCAATTTAACGGATAGACAGTTATTGTTACTAAAAAAATACACTAATAGAATATTATTTGCTTATGATGGCGATAAAGCAGGCCAATCAGCTATCTTGCGAGGTGGCAAAATGGCAATTAATAGTTCTATGGAAGTATTAGTAATCAATAATAATACTGATTATGATCCGGACGAAGTTTATCGAAAATATGGTCAGCAAGCATTAGCAAAAATGATCAATAACCCTATTAACTGGATGGATTTCATTTTTGATTATTATCAAAAAGAATATGATTTAGACAATAATAGTCAAAAAAAGGACTTTACTAATAGTCTATTGGAACAAATTAACTTGTTGTCAGATCCATTAGATAAAGACAGCTGTCTTAAAAGATTATCGGAAATAACAGGTTATTCTAGAAGTGTACTTTCAAAAGAAACAGGAAATAGTACTTTAAAAAACAATAGAAATTACAATGAATCAAAAAAGTATTATTCCGGAAAGCAGCTATGTCAAAGAAATATTTTGAAACAATTAATGTTATCAGCTAACAATGGAGAGCTATTTCAGGATGAGATGATCCAACTACCTGATGAACAATACAACAAATATGTTTCCTTGATTATTAACAATTACTTAGAGAACAAGACATTTAAGATAGCTACTTTGGCAAATCAGTTAGATGATAATGATTATTCATTTTTATTGGATATATTTGCTGATAAAACACTTGTTGAAACAGCTAATTCCCAACTATTGTTAGATTGCTGTAATCAGCTAAGAATATATGAAATTGAACAACAGAAAAATCAATTAATCAAACAAATTGAGACAACAACCGATCAACTTCTTAAGGATAAGTATTCCAGTAAGTATATGGAATTACAGAAGAGTATTATTGATTTAAGAAGAAAACTAACAAGTAAGGAGGTATAGTTGATGAGTGGAAAAAAAGTTAAGACAATAGAAGAAATTAAGAATGAATTGCTGGAAAAAACTGAAAAATGTGAACAGATTACTCAGGATGAGGTTATGAAGCAACTTGAGGATTTGAATTTAACAGATGATCAGCAGGATAGCTTTATGGAATGGGCAAGGGATAATGGTGTCATTATGGAAGAAGAACTTGCCGAAGAAATATTAGAAGAAGATGAAGTTTTAATCGATGACGAATTATCAGACTCAGATTCTGATGGAGAAGATATTTCCATTCCTGATTATTCCTCAGTTGATGAGCAGGATGAAGAAAAATATAAGGAATATGCTGATCTTTCATCAGGTAAAGTATATGATAACGTTAAGATTTATCTAAAAAGCATCGGAAAAGTTCCACTATTAAAAACTGAGCAGGAAAAGGAAATCGCCAAAAGAATACAGGCTGGTGATCAGGATGCTAAAGATGAACTAATCGAAGCCAACCTAAGATTGGTTGTTGCTATAGCGAAAAAGTATGTTGGCAGAGGCTTACAATTCCTTGATTTGATTCAAGAGGGTAACCTAGGCTTAGTAAAAGCAGTTGACAAGTTTGACTATACTAAAGGATTCAAGTTTTCTACTTACGCAACCTGGTGGATTAGACAGGCAATAACAAGAGCCATAGCAGACCAGGCAAGAACCATCCGTATTCCAGTACATATGGTTGAAACAATAAATAAGCTAACAAGGGTACAAAGACAGCTGGTACAGGAATTGGATAGAGAACCTACGGCTGAAGAAATTGCCGAAAGACTTGGTAACATTTCTGCTGAAAAAGTTAGAGAAATTCAAAAGATTTCAATGGAACCTGTATCAATGGAAACCCCAATAGGTGAGGAAGATGATTCTCATTTGGGAGATTTCATCGAAGATAAACATGCTTTATCTCCTGATGAATATGCTACTAACGAATTGTTAAAAGATGAAATCAATAATGTACTAATGATGCTTACTGAAAGAGAAAGAAAAGTAATTCAATTGCGTTTTGGTTTAATTGATGGTAGAGCTAGAACTCTTGAAGAAGTAGGCAAGGTGTTTGGGGTAACTAGGGAAAGAATTAGACAAATTGAAGCTAAGGCACTTAGAAAACTAAAACATCCAACCAAAAGTAAAAGACTTAAGGATTTTGTAGATAAATTATAAATTTATTTATTATAGAATATGAATCAGATAAAGGGGAAATTCGCATTTTCCCTTTTTGATTATTGTGTTAAAATAGTCCCATGGAAAATAAAGCACTATCTATG
>JAEDOA010000063.1 GCA_016302195.1 Erysipelotrichaceae bacterium
TAATTATTCAGTAATTAGTTATATTTTTTCTTTAAGAATACTATTGTTGACATCAATACCATTGAACTAATCATTACTAATGAAATCATACTGATATTAGTATAATCGCCTGTCTCTGGCGTAACAGAATAAGTATTAATAACACTTACCTCAACTAATTCTCCGTTAACAATTTCACCTGTCTGATTTGTATATGTTACCTTGAATTTGTCATCCTGCTTAACAGTTTCACTTACAGTGAATTTTAAGCCAGACTTTAAGCCAACTGCAGTAACACTTTGACCATTAGATAACTGTACTTTAGCGATGCCGTCAGTGAATGTAACATCACCATAAGTGCCATTTACAGTTGTATCTGATAATTCGATAACAATATCATATACGCTTTGATCATCATCATTACCCTTAACAACCTTAGTAACCTTTAAATCACCAATAGAATCACATAGCTCTGTTTCACATGTATTTGAAGGAACGTTGAAGCTTACTAACTGGTCAGCATCAGTTAATTGCATTTTAACTGAAGAAGTTGCTTTTAAAATTTCTGAAACAACGAAATCAGCTGATGCAAGAGTTCCATTTACTTTAACAACTATACCATTGTTTTCTAAATCAGTAATTTGAGTTTGCCAATCATCTGCTAGCTTGCACTTAACTGTAGCAACATTACCAGATACATCATAACTATCTACAGTTACAAATTTACTTTCAACAGTTAGATATTCTGCAGTTAATCTACTATCTAATGTAACAACGAACTCGAATGTAACGCTATCTTTTGTTAATGTATCAGTAGATTCCTTAAATAAATCCAGCGCATCAGTGCTAGCTGTGTATTTTACAGTATATGGAATACTGTATGAAGTTACACTGTCATCTTTATATAATTTATCAACTGTGCTGATATTCAATGTTCCAACATTATAAGTAGGCTGTACTAGAATTATTTCATTTCCTAAACTATTAGAGCCTCTTTGTGGTAAGTCAACATGGATTACGCCATCACTAACTGTTGTTGGATATACTTCAATAGTGCTAGAACCATTACCAGATAAATCTACACCTTCACTAACTACAGCATATACTGGAATATATGGAGCCAATGTCAATCCTGAAACATCCAAAGATAATTTTTCAGAACTTGAAGCATAGAATGAAGTAATATAGCTAGTCCAATTTGAATCTGTAGCATACTGTTTTAATGCAGAAACAGCTGTAGAATTTGCGTTACCTAACATTACATCATCGCTGCATAAATCAGTAGCCTTCACATATTTGTTATCTACTGCAAAGTAAATATTCTGATTAGCTAATATTTCTGAACTATTTACTTGTAAGCTTCTTTCTTTTGTAGCAAAGCTACCAGCAGCACTAACGGCTACATCATTAGAAATAGCTGTTTCTTTATCAAATGTATATTGACTATTCTCAGCAGCTGTAATAGTTGCCTTCATATAGTTGTCAGAAATAGTTCCACCATTTAATTGCACAAGTGGCATTTGAGAATCCCACATAGATGCTTCATAAGCAATACCGCCACCAATATCTGCAGTAGCATTTGAAGAAATAGTACCACCATTCATTATGAACTGACCACTATTTCTAACATAGATTGCTCCACCTGTTGAATTAGCAGTATTATTTGAAATAGTACCACCATTCATAATAAATCTTCCTCTTGAAACCATTACAGCTCCACCAGTCTTTTTAGAATAGTTATTAATCATTTCAGCACCATCATACATATAAACCGATGTAAAGCCTAAGTTATGAGCTAATGTTACTGCTCCTCCTCTATCAGAAGAATAGTTATCATTGATTTTTCCATATAGGTGTACTTCACCAGCTTTTGCTTGAATATAGAATACGCCATACCAGCCTGTATTATGGTGAACATTTGAATTAGGTCCAAATACTACTTGATAGCCTGAATCAGTTAAGTTACCATTTTGGATATTTACAACATTTGTATTAGCACCTGCTGCTTTTACATTTGTGATTTCTCCATCAAAGAATAGCTTGCCATCATCAACAACCTGAATTGCCATACTATTAATAAAATTCTTAATAACTGATCCATAAGCAGCTTTCAATTCGCTCTTTGGATTAACAACAAAGGCAGAACCCTTGCAGCTGATATCTTTGCCATCATATGTAAAGGTCTTTTCTAATATTGCTTGTGCTCCATTACGTAAATGTAATACATAACCACTATTTGATTGCCACATTTTAGTATTTGATGTGACTGATCTAATAGTACCTTCCAATCGAACATTACCGCCATCAACATAAATAGCTCTACCATTGATATTATAGATTGATGAATCAGCCATCATGTCCATTATAGCGCCTTGGATCCAAATCGCACCTGCTGCACCAGTTTCTTTACCACTCTTTGATCTTACTGTACTACCAGTATCTTCAATCTTGCTTCCTTTCAGCATTACTACTTGAGCCTTATCAGTTGCTCTTATAGCACTCATACCGCCAAAATTTCTTAATACAGCATCTCTATCTAAAGTAATAACACATTTAACAGTCGCATTTGATGAAATAATACCATCTTGAACATATTGAGTATTATCGCTACTGCCATCTGTTAACTGTTGAGAAAATACAGTTCCCATGTGACGATAATTGTCATCAAATACAATATTTCTCAATGTTAAACTACTTTCAGTTGTATTAGCCTGAATTTCGATCATTGCAGGGTTATACCAGCTTCTTGCTACGTCAGATAGAGTTTCAAATGTTTCTCCTCTTGTTACAACATAGCCGTTTTCAGAGCAAATAACAACATCATGATTATAGAATCTTGCTGCTTTAGTCATTGTCAAATCTGATAATACATTAATGATGTATGTATTCCCTTCGGTATCAGCGTTAACAATTTCACTTGCCTTTGCTAAGGTAGCTAGAGCGCTGTCTGTAGATAAACCATCGTTTGTATCAACACCAGTATTTGAGACATATAGGTTCACTTCTTGTTTAGCTTGCACAGGTTTACTATATACTGTAGAAGAAATAACAAGTAATGAAACCAATAATAATTTGATTAGGTTTTTCATCTTTGCCCTCCCCATCTATTCATAGTAATTTTATCATAATAAAAAATATTATGTACAGTTTAGGCTATTTTTTTCTTCGTTTTCCAAAAAATTTTTAAAGTTTATATAATAATTATCTATCATTACTAGATACAATACCATAATAAACATTAGATGTTGCTTTGAACACCATTAAATAAACAAAGCAATATACCAAAACACAAATAATTGCAGAAAAAATAAGAGGCCTAATATTTACAAAGTTGAATGCTTTCAATAAATAATGAATCATAGGTAAGGCAAACATTAAATGGATTACAGCCAATATTAGGGGGCTAAAGAAGACAATGAGCATTTGATAATGGATAGTTGACTTAATATCCTTATCACTCATACCAACATTTTTCATTATCTGATACTTCTTTTCATCCTCATAACCTTCAATAGTTTGTTTGTAATAGATAATTAAAGCAGTTGCGACAATAAATGTTATTGAAATAATAATTCCAATAAAGAACAAGCCTCCAAAACTGCTGTAAACATCCATCCTATAGCTTTCTTTACACTCCGTATTGTACAAATAAAAATCTGCTTCGCTTTCCTTTAGGTTTTTAACAACCAAGCTTAAGTAATCTGATTGATTCTCTAACGTACTATCCGTATTAAAACAATAAAAGAATTTAGCATTTCCTCCATTAGGAAATAGAATACTTGCCAAATCGTCATAATCATTTACTATTAGGCAGGCCGATTTAAATGAACTAGCCAAATCGATAGTTCCCTGATAGAAGCTCTCTTTTTCATATAACAAATCATATGTTTTTTCCCCATCAAAGCTGATAGTTTCCCCTTGGTAATTTGTATCATTGTTAATAAATAACCCTTGGTTATCTGCCAGTTTTATTTGCTTTCCAGTTAATCTTTCATAATCCGAAGTGGAGAAGATGTTGATTTGCACTATATCACTTGTAATAAATGTATAATCTGATTGATCATTAGGATTTGTTATTAAGGTTTCCTTCTGTATTATTCCTGAAATAGTTAATGCTTGAAAAACGCATTTATCTTTCATAATAACTATACTGTTTTCATTACTATCCTCGATTAACCTTTCAATAAGGTTTATATTGTCAGCTGACAGTTGATCGTTATTGGTAAAAGTTGTTTTAACAATGCAATCATATTTATTACTTGTTTCAAGTGCATCTTCTGTAGAAAAATATAGAGCTGAAGTAGACGAAATCATAACCAGTACCATTGTTGATAATATACATATTGTCGCAAGTGAAGCTCCATTTCTCTTCATTCTAAAGCCCATATTTGAAACTGATATAAAGTGAGTAGTCTGATAATAGAACTTTTTATTGGTTTGAAGCAGTTTACATAATGCAACCGAAAATGCGATAAATAAACAGTATGAAGCAATAATAACCATAATAACCGCGGCAAAGAAAACGGCTAATGCTCCAATCGTATTTTGAACTCTAATGGCTAAATAATAAGCATAAGCCAGTAATACAATTCCAAAAATTGCTAGCAGCCAATTAGCTTTTGGCGCTGTATCGCTATCTAATTGTCCATTAACCAAATCTATCGGTTTAGAAAGATTGATACTAATCGTATTAAAGACATACATCATCAAAAAGCAAAACACAAACAATAATATAGTTGAAATCGCAGAAACCTCTGATATTTCAAATTGATAATTGACAACTCCTGCAGCCATTCTCACTAGAATACTTTCCGCAAACTTGGATAACAAAATACCAAAAAACAAACCCAAAACTAAAGATGCTACTAGAACAAACACATATTCAAAGAATAAAACAATGGCAATATTGCCTTTACTCATACCTAGAATCTGATATAAACCGAATTCTTTCTGCCTTCTCTTGCTTAAAAAGGAGTTTGTGTAAAACAAAAACAGAACCGCAAAAAAGCCTATTACAAAGCAACCTAAAGAAGTAATTAATTGTAATTGCTGACCAGCTGTTAATTGACTGATTGTCTTACTTGAAGTAACATAACACATAATGTAAAACATCATCACGATCATTACGCAAGTCATCAAATAAGGATAATAAAGCTTTTTATTACTTTTGATACTGGTAAGGGCAATTCTTGGATAAAAATCTAACTTCATTTTTCCTCACCCCTTGTTAACATCATTGTCAATGATTCCGAGATTATCTGATAAAAACTGTCATCACTATTATCTCCCTTGTATAATTGATGATATATCTGACCATCTCTAATAAACAAAACTCTACTTGCACAGCTTGCTGCCTTAATAGAATGAGTTACCATTAAAATAGTCTCTCCTGTACTGTTTATCTTTTTAAATAAAGATAACAGTTCCTGTGTGCTTTTGGAATCTAGAGCTCCTGTAGGTTCATCAGCAAGTATGATATCAGGATTATTAACTAATGCTCTTGCTACGGCTGCTTTCTGTTTTTGCCCGCCAGATACTTCATAAGGATATTTATCCAATAATGAAGTTATACTTAGTTTTTCCGCAACATGGTTAACTGCTGTTTCGATTTGTTGATGCTTTTTTGAAGCCAAAACCAAAGGTAGTGCGATATTATCACGCAGACTGAAATTATCCAGTAGATTAAAATCCTGAAAAACAAAGCCTAAATGATCTCTTCTAAACGAAGCCATTTCATTGTTCTTTATTTGGGAGATGTCTTTTTGTTTTAAAATAACACTTCCACTAGTTGGCTTATCAAATGATGCAATGATATTAAGCAAGGTGCTTTTACCTGAACCAGATTCGCCCATAATCGCAATAAACTCTCCCTGATTGACAGTGAAGCTGATGTCTTTAAGAGCTTCAATCTTGTTTGTAGATTTTTTGCTAGAATAAATCTTTTTAATATTGTTAACTGATAATAAATTCATAAAACAATCTTCCTTTCTTCCCTAATAGTATAAAAAAGGAAATATCACGAAAAAATCGTTTTTTCTTACAATACAGTTGTAAATTATTACATTTTTGTCACAATTAGTCCTTATACTCTTCATTACTTAAGAACTTCAATTTTACCAAAGTATACTCATTAACAACAGATTCAATAGAAATTCCTATATTCAATTTATCACACATTCGTTTGCACATATATAGCCCAATACCACTAGCTTTTTTATATTGTCTTCCATTATATCCAGTAAATCCTTTTTCAAACAGTCTTTCTATATCCGCTAAGGCGATACCTATACCGCTATCCTTAATACATAAGCAACTATCCTCATCATAATATATAGAAATAGTTCCCTTGTCGGTATACTTTAGGGCATTTGATAATAATTGATCAAAAACGAATGATAACCATTTTTCATCTGTCAGAACTTCCCTTTTTGAAAGCTTATAATCAAGCCTTATTTTCTTAATGATAAAATCGTTCGAAAATTTCTTTAATGATTCTCTCATAATCTTGTCAACATCAGTTTTTCTAAAGTACAAATCAATCTTTTCTTCATCAAATTTAAGAAAAGATAATACTAAATCAACATAATGGTCAATTCTATTTAAATCCGATGCCAACTGAAGCAAATCCATTTGTTCATTGTCTATTTTTAATTTCATGGAAGCAATTGGAGTTTTTATTTGATGAACCCAAATACTAAAATAATCATTTACATCACTTACCTTCTTTTGGAATTGGGAAACTTGTTTTCTATTTTCTTTCAACAATTCATTAATAATATCAAGATAATATTCATCAAATATGTTTTTATCATTTATTTTTACAGAGTAACAAGAACTTATATCATTACAAATCTGAATGATTTTATTAACCTTTTCCTTATACTTAACATAATCAAATAACGATACAATTAAAACAAAGACAATTGTCAAAATAAATGGATATAATATAACCTCAATAGGTATTCTATATAAATAAACAAAAACAAAAAGAATAGCATAAACACCCAATATGCCAATTATTGATGTTTTTTTCATCTTTAGATATTCATTCAAAAGCTTTTTATTCCACAATGTAGCCAACTCCAAACTTTGTTTTGATTAAATCCCCAATTCCCTGATTCGATAGTTTCTTTCTTAATCTGTTTACGTTTACAGTAAGAGTATTTTCATCTATAAAGATATCTGTTTTCCATAACTGATTCATTAGTTTTTCTCTGGAAACAACCTTTCCTTTGTTTTGTATTAATATTAAAAGAATACGAAACTCATTTTTCGATAATTCAATGATTTTATCCTTATAATACACCGTATTACTATCAATATTAATTGTTAATCCCTCATATTCCAACTTTTGTAAACTAACAGAATAATCATAACTTCTTCTTAATAAAGCCAATATTTTCGCAACCAAGATAGAATTGTCAAATGGTTTAACTATAAAATCATCTGCTCCCATATTCATTGCCATAACAATATTGATATTATCCGAGATAGATGAAATGAAAATAATAGGTACATTGGACAATTGTCGTATTTTGTTGCACCAATAATAGCCATCAAAATAAGGCAGGGAAATATCCATCAATACGATATCAGGATGATATGAAAGAAACTCATCACAGACCTTATCAAAATTCTCTATAATCTTGCTTTGTAAATTCCACTGAGATAAGATTTGGCATATTGATTGAGCAATTGATCTTTCATCTTCAACAATAAACACTTTCTTATAACTTACTTGATTCATTGACACTCTTTCCAAAATCTATTTTACATTAATCCATTAATTTGGTGCAAATTAACACATAACTATTCTAGTACCTATTAATCATATCCAATATTTTTATCGCATCATATCTTTTACCACAATTTTGGCATATCCAGTCATTGTTGCTTTTTTTTGCCTTTTTATGCAAGTGATTCAATTTACCCTTGCACAAAGGACAGTTCTGTGGTTTTTCAAGCCATAAACTTTTCAAAAAAACGACCACTTCATCTCTATCATTCATATTCAACTGTTGATAAATTTCATTTTTCATACAATTATTATATTACTTTCTTTACTTACAAATAGGCATAAATAAGTTTCAATGAAATAAAATATATTATGAATTGATATATCAGTTTCCCATTTTCACTTACGCTGATGAAGTGTATGAGTTAAAAGAATTAATTAGAAACAATGAATTCTCTTCTGAATTTGATGAAATACCAGAACAAAAACTAAGAAAAAATATATTCCTCCAATGACACATCCTTGGAAAATTGAATATTTTATAAAACAGTTAAAAAAAGCACATACTTCACATGTATATGCTTAGGGAAACTTTATGCCGAGAAAATCTATTTGAAATAAGTTTTCCCGTTTATGTTGTCAAAATTTCAGGACATTTTCAAAAGTTATTGACATGCCCTTTTGAATAATTTTTTTG
>JAEDOA010000007.1 GCA_016302195.1 Erysipelotrichaceae bacterium
GATAAGTTGTACCACTAGTATTTTAACATCACACAAAAACTTATTCAATAAGTTGTTTTTTTTATTTTATGTTCCACGTGAAACATTTTTTATTATTCTACAATATATAGAAACAATGATTTATTGTTTCACGTGAAACATTATTCAGAAATAAAAAATCGACGCATTTTAACACGCATCGATTTAAAAACTTATTTGACAGGAACCAATACTTCCTTGCCACCCATATAAGGTTGAAGAGCTTTTGGCACTCTAACTGAACCATCTTCATTTAGGTTGTTTTCTAATAATGCTATCAACATTCTTGGAGGGGCAACAACAGTATTGTTAAGAGTATGGGCAAAATACTTGCCGTTTTTTCCTTTTACTCTAATTGAAAGCCTTCTCGCTTGTGCATCTGTTAGATTAGAACAAGAACATACTTCAAAATACTTTTTCTGTCTAGGAGAAAATGCTTCAATATCACAACTACGATATTTCAAGTCTGCTAAATCACCTGAACAACAAACCAATTTTCTAACTGGAATATCCAAACTTCTAAACAATTCTACGGAATATGACCACATTTTCTCATACCATTTATCACTATCTTCTGGTTTGCATACTACAATCATTTCCTGTTTTTCAAATTGGTGAATACGATATACTCCTCTTTCCTCGATTCCGTGAGCGCCGACCTCTTTTCTAAAACATGGTGAGTATGAAGTCATAGTTATTGGAAGTTGATCTTCATCAAGAATCTGATCCTTAAATTTAGCAATCATAGAATGTTCTGATGTACCAATCAAATATAAATCTTCACCCTCAATTTTATACATCATGTTTTCTTTTTCTTTAAAAGACATAACGCCGTCAACCGCATCACTTCTAATCATATATGGAGGGATACAGTAAATAAATCCTTTATCAATCATAAAATCTCTAGCATAAGCTAGTACTGCTGAATGTAATCTAGCAATATCTCCCATTAAATAGTAGAAACCATTACCAGTAACTCTAGCTGCCGCATCTTTATCCAATCCGTTAAATCTAGCCATGATGTCAGAATGATATGGAATTTCAAAATTAGGAACGACTGGTTCCCCAAATCTTTGCTCTTCTACATTAAAACTGTCATCTTTTCCGATTGGAACATCATCAGCAATCATATTAGGAATAAACATCAATGTTTCTCTTAATTGAGCGTATAGTTGTTCTTCTTTTATTTCGTTTTCATGAAGTTCATCAGCAAATTCACTGACTTTTTTCTTAGCTTCTTCAGCTTCTTCTTTTTTGCCTTGGCCTATTAATTTTCCGATTTCTTTTGAAACAACATTTTTCTGATTTCTTAAATTGTCGTCCATTGCCTTATAAGTACGATATTGCTTATCTAACTCAATAGCTTTATCTACTAAAGGTAGTTTTTCATCCTGAAACTTCTTTCTGATATTTTCCTTAACTGCTTCAGGATTATTTCTAATAAAATTCATATCAAGCATAAAATTTTCTCTCCTTCTATAAAAATAAAAGATATCATCCGCAAAGGGACGATATCTCGTGGTGCCACCCTTTTGATCAACAGAATACTATTGACCACTTAATTTAGATAACGGTTTTACCCGGGAACTATTAATTCCGACTAAAAGGTAGATTTCGTAAGCTTTGACTAATGTTTTTCACCAAACAACATTTCTCTACAAATCAAATGCCCACTACTTATCCTTTATCATAGCGTTAAATTAATTATAAGAAATAATTTTTTACTGTTCAATATTTTCTTTATCATATTGAATTAATTCTTTGTTAATAATTGTTACAGTCGCTACTTTCGAATCACTCACATTAAACATTTTAACGCCCATTGTTTGTCTACCGTATACTCCTACTGATTCAAGATTGATTCTTATCATCATTCCATCATCATTCATTAACAATGCATCTTCGTCGCCATTTACTGCTTTTAAAACAATTTGTTTTCCGGTTTTCTCTGTTAATTTAATTGAAGCAACTCCCTTTACTCCACGATTAGTTTTTCTAAAGTCTTCAATTAAAGTCTTTTTTCCATAACCGTTCTCACTCATAGTAAGAATATATTTGCCACTATTACTTGATGCAATGCCGATAACTTCTCCCGAATCGACATTAAATCCTCGCATACCTTTTGAGGTACGACCTGTAGGTCTAACATCTGTTTCGTTAAATCTTACCGCTTTACCAAGACTAGAACCGATAATAATATCTTCGTTACCATCAGTAACTAATACGGCAAATAATTCATCATTTTCATTTAATGAAATTGCTATCTTACCACTTTGACGGATTAGTTGGAATTCCTTTAATGATACTCTCTTGACAATTCCTCGCTTAGTGACAAAGAATAAGAATTTTTTATCTAAAGAGCCATCATTAACAATATCAACCATCGCCTTTATCTTTTCATCCTTGTCTAGATTTAACAGATTAACAATAGGCGTACCTTTGGCTGTTCTTGACGAAGCAGGAACTTTATATCCTTTTATGCGATATACCTTACCAAAATTAGAGAACAATAATAAGTCATCATGAGTTGACATATTTAACATTTCGTCAATCATGTCATCACTATTTAGTCCCATACCCTTAATGCCTTTTCCACCTCTATTTTGAGTTTTAAAAGTATCAATAGTAGTTCTCTTGATGTATCCTTTATCTGTTATTGAAATGATAACATCCTCAACAGGAATTAGTGATTCGTCATCAATTTCTCCCTCAGATTCAATAATACTTGTTCTACGATCATCTCTATATTTTTCTTTTAATTCTTCTAATTCGGTTTTAATAATGCCTGTTACTCTTTCTGGTTTACTTAAAATATCACGATAATCAGCTATAGAAAGCTGTAATTGATTATATTCATCAGTTATTTTTTGTCTTTGTAAACCAGTCAATCTTTTCATTTGCATATCTAGAATAGATTGTGCCTGAATTTCAGAAAGATTGAATCTATTCATTAATCTAGATAATGCCTCAGGATCATTAGCTGAACTTTTGATAATCTCGATAATCTCATCAATATTATCAATAGCGATAATTAGTCCTTCTAAAATATGTGCTCTATCTAAAGCTTTTTGTAAATCGAATCTAGTTCGTCTTTCAATAATATCTATTTGATGATTAATATAAACCTGAATCAGTTCTTTAATTGGCAATACTCTAGGCGTATTATCTACTAATGCCAACATATTTATTCCATATGAAATTTGCAGTTGTGTTTTTCTATATAACTGATTTAATAAAACTTCAGGTTGAACATCCTTACGGCACTCAATAATAATCTTGATACCATTCATATTTGATTCATCAGCAGTATTAACTATTCCATCAACTTCATGATTTTTTGCTAAATCGACAATACTGCGATATAGGTATAGTTTATTAACTCCATAAGGAATTTCGGTAATAACTATCTCATGTTTACCATTTTCCAACTCATTGATCTCTGCTTTTGAACGAATATAAATTGTACCTCTTCCAGTCTCATAAGCTTTCTTTATACCGCTTCTTCCTAGAATAATGCCACCAGTAGGAAAATCTGGACCAGGAAGATATTTGTTCATTAATTCAACAATATCTATATCACTGTTTTCCATTACTGCTTCTATTGCTTCTATTGCTTCCTTCAAATTGTGAGGAGGCATGTTTGTTGCCATTCCAACCGCAATTCCTGTAGTACCATTAATCAGCAAATTAGGAATACGAGATGGTAAAACCACAGGTTCCTGTTCTTCACCATCATAATTATCAATGAAATCAACAGTATTCTTTTGAATGTCTCTCAACATTTCCATTGAAATTTTTGACATTCTTGCTTCTGTATAACGGGAAGCAGCAGCTCCATCGCCATCAATACTTCCGAAGTTTCCATGTCCATCGACAAGTGGATAACGATATGAAAAAGGCTGAGCCATTCTTACCATAGCATCATAAATAGAACTATCACCATGAGGGTGATATTTTCCCATTACTTCTCCAACAATACGAGCACTTTTACGATATGAAGTATTTGCATAGTTTCCCATGCTGTTCATACCATATAAAATTCTTCTTTGAACAGGTTTCATTCCATCCTTGCCATCTGGTAATGCTCTAGCTACAATTACACTCATAGCATAATCCAAAAAAGACTCTTTTATTTCCCCTGAAATGTTTATTACTTCGACATTGTCATATCTATTAGCAACATCATTATCAAAATCTACAACTTTATTTTGTGACATAAACATCCTTTCTAGGCAATATCCAGATTTCTAACAAACTGGGCATTTTCCATAATATAACGTTTGCGAGGTTCTACCTCATCACCCATTAGCATCTCAAAATACTTATCGGCTTCCATAGCATTATCAATAGTAACCTGCAATAATGTTCTTGTTTCAGGATTCATAGTTGTATCCCACAATTGTTGAGCATCCATTTCTCCTAAACCTTTATATCTTTGCAATGAAACCTTGTCTCCCATTTCATCTTTTAATCTTTCTAGTTGTTTATCAGAATATGCATATTTGATTGTATTACCCTTTTGAACTCTAAATAATGGAGGTTGAGCAACATAAATGTAGCCTCCTTCAATTACTTCTCTAAAGAAACGATAGAAGAAAGTTAATAATAGAATTCTAATATGAGCTCCATCAACATCGGCATCTGTCATTATTACAATTTTATGATATCTCAATTTGTTAATGTCTAACTCATCACCAATACCACAGCCAAAGGCAGTAATCATTGCTTTTATTTCGTTATTATCAAAAATAGTATGCTCTCTTGCTTTTTGAACATTCAATATTTTTCCTCTTAAAGGTAAAATAGCCTGATGCTTTGGATCTCTTCCACTCTTTGCTGAACCACCTGCAGAATCTCCCTCAACAATATATATTTCATTTTTAGAAGCATCTCTACTTGAACAGTCTGTTAATTTTTCAGGCATATTTGCTGATTCTAAAGAACTTTTTCGTCTAGTTGTTTCTCTAGCTTTAATTGCAGCGACTCTTGCTCTAGAAGCAATTATTGATTTTTCAACGATTATTCTAGCAATATCAGGATTTTCAAGTAAGAAACGAGAAAACTGACTACTAAAAATGTTAGAACAAATCTTTCTTACTTCACTATTTCCTAATTTGGTTTTTGTTTGTCCTTCATATTGAGGATTAGGATGTCTTACAGAAATAATTGCTGTCAAACCTTCCTTTACATCTTCAGGTTTTAATGATTCATCATCCTTTTTTAAGAAATTATTATCTTTTGCATAATTATTAATAACTCTCGTTAGTGCCATTCTAAAACCTTCTTCATGGGTTCCACCTTCCTGAGTATTGACATTATTACAAAAAGAATAAATATGAGAAGAATAATCATTATTATATTGTAGAGCTATTTCACATGAAATATCTCCTTCTTTTCCCTTAACATGTATTGGATTTTCAAACAATGGCTTATTGTCTTTATCCAAAAAAGAAACGTATTCTGATATTCCACCTTCATATTCAAAAGTGCTCTTTTTAATTTCATCTTTTCTTTCATCTGAAAACTCGATAGTCAAAAAAGGATTTAAAAAAGCTAGTTCCTGTAATCTATCATAGATAGTTTGATAATCAAATACAGTTGTTTCCTGGAATATTAAAGGATCTGGTTTAAATCTAACCTTTGTTCCGTGATCATGAACTGAACACTGCGAAATTTCTGTTAGTTTTTGTTGAATATGTCCACCATTAACAAATTTTACATAATACTCTTTTTGATTAATTTTTACATATACTTCCAACCATTGACTCAATGCGTTTACTACAGAAGCACCAACACCATGAAGACCACCTGATACTTTATATGCTCCTCCACCAAATTTTCCTCCAGCATGAAGTACAGTAAATATTGTTTCGACAGTAGATATGCCTGTTTTTTTATGAATACCTACTGGCATTCCTCTTCCGTTATCTGTAATCTCAATAACATCATCTTTTAATATTTTTACTGTTATTTTATCTGCGTATCCTGCTAAGGCTTCATCAATAGCATTATCCACAATTTCCCATACCAAATGGTGTAATCCTTTTGATGATGTAGTAGCTATATACATTCCAGGTCTTTTTCTTACAGCTTCAAGTCCCTCCAATACTTGTATATCATTCTCGGTATATGAATAATCATCTCTTAAATCTTTTTCATCCATATGTTATTCTCCTTTTTTTATGTTAATAATATTTACGTCCTGAGGTCTAATACTATTAACTTCTCTTAAATCTGTCGTAGTTATTATTGTTTGAATTGAATTAGGTAATAATCTTAATAAACAACTGCGATGATTACTATCCAATTCACTAAAAACATCATCCAATAATAATATAGGATACTCTCTTTTTATTTGATAAATAATCTGTACTAAAGAAAGTTTCAAAGCCAAAATTACCATTCTCTTTTGTCCTTGAGAACAATACTTGCTAACATCAAGCTTATTTAAATAAAATTGATAATCCTCACGATGAATTCCAATATTTGTCTGTTTTAATAAAATATCTCTTTCCATCATTCTTTCATAAGTCTTATCAATTTGATCAAGCATGATTTTTTCATCTTTTGTTTCTTCAATAAATGATTGATATACCATTTTTAATTCATTATCACTACCACTTATTTCATTATAAAAATAAGTAAGATATAAATTTAATGAATTAATAAATGCGCTTCTCTCTCTAATTATATTAATCTGAGGTTTATAAATCATCTCAGTATAGGTTTCTAAAACAGTTTTATCATTTCCTTGTTTTAAATATGCATTTCTTTCTTTTAAACACTTTAAATAATTGGATAAATTATTCATATAAGAAGTTGATAATTTACCAATTTCCATATCAATTAGTCTTCTTCTTTCTCTAGGAGAATCATCAAACAAATTCATTTCACTTGGTGAAAACAATACAGCGTTTATTTTTCCAATGAATTGCGAGTTTTTCTTAACTAATATATTATTTACTGAAAGAGTTTTTCCTTTCTTATGTAGAATAATATCAAGCTTATCTCTTCCATTTTTATTAACAACTATTCCTTCTACAGAGGCAAATTCCTCATTAAAAGAAATCATGTCTTTTTCATCATCATTTCTATGACTTCTAGTAGTTGAAAGCAGATAAATTGATTCCAATAGATTTGTTTTGCCAATTCCATTATCACCCAAAATCAAATTCATTCCATTTTTTAATTCAAACATTTGATTAGAGTAATTTCTAAATCTCTTTAATTTTAATGACTCAATATACATAATTAACAAACCTCATATTGTGATTTTTCTACTTCAACAACACTGCCTGGATAAATTTTTCTTCCTCTCCTGTCTTCCTTAACTCCATCAACTTTAATATTTAATTTTTTTACTGCTATTTTTGCTTCTCCACAACTATCAATCCATGAAGTAATTTTCAATAACTGTTGTAATTCGATATAAGGTGTAGTAATTTTTACTTTCATAACCAAACCTCCAAATAATATTTTCACTATAAATTATAACATAAAATCTCATATAATGCATTTTTAAGTACTTATATGAGATTTTTTAGTCAAAATGATAAAAGATACTGATTAATTAAAAAATTAAAAAATCATGGATTTTTCCATGATTAGTTATATGTCTTTATTGGTAAAACCAACTGTAATAATTGATCTGAATTAGTTGATACTAAAGTAAAAGGTTTCATACTTCCACATAGATTAATTTTAACTTCATAAGTATTTAACGCCCTAATAGCATCATATACATAATTACCTTTAAATGAAATATCAATTGCCTCTCCAGTAAATGATGTTGGAACTATTACTTCTTGAGAAATAATTTCGTTGCTCTTACATGTTAACAAGATATTATCCTCTGTTAATTGAAGTCTTACAATATTAACTCCTTCATTTTTAATAAAGCTGGCTCTTTCCAAAGCACTTAAAAAATCTCTAGCATCAACAGTCAATTCACTAATAAAACTAGTTGGAATTAATCTAGAAGTTTGAGGATAATTTCCTTCAATTAATCTGGTTTGAACTAAAACATTATCAAAAACAAATAATGCTTTTTTATCATCTACATAAATATCTACTTTTCCATCTGAAGGCATAATCTTTGAAATATCCAACAAATTCTTAGCAGGAATTGTAACATTAAAATTATTGCTTTCATCTAAATATATAACTTTTTGAGCTAATCTATAAGAATCTGTAGCTACTGTAGTTAATACATTATCAACACAAGAGAAATTAACTCCTGTTAAAATTGCCTTAGTTTCTTTATCGCTACAAGCAAAACAGGTTTGTAAAATAATATCTTTTAATGTATTGACGTTCATTGAGAAATAATTATCAGGTTTGTTAAATTGAATTAAAGGAAATTCCTGAGCATTAACACCTGTTATTTCAAAACTTACAGCACTACCTCTAATTGAACATAAATTACCATCTATAATCTCAACATCCACTGTATCACTATCTACTTTTCTGATCATATCTGAAAAATATCTACCATCCAGTAAAATATCACCTGTTGAATTAATTGAAAGATTATCATTCTCTTTATTAATGATAGTTTCAATTGAAATATCACCATCAGATGCAGTTAGCTGAATATAGTCATCTTTTACTGATAGTTTGATATTATGATAAACAGGTAATGGAGAATTAAGTGACACAGCTTTTGATACGATATTCAATCCATCAGAGAATAATTTTTTATTGATATTAAAAAACATAAATGCTCCCTTCTTTTTATATTAATAATTTCTTATATTTATTAGTAATTGTGGAAAAGTGGAAAAATCAATTATTTGTTGAATACACACAATATTTTAACATTTATAAATTGTTGATAAAACATTTTATAAGTGGATAATTAAATAATATTCTTTCTTATGTCATCAACTATCTTTTTATATATTTCATTTTCCCTAACCAATTTATCAATTTTTTCATAGGCAGAAAGAACAGTTGAATGATCTTTTCCACCAAATTCCTCTCCAATTTTATCATAAGATAAATCGAGCAGCTTTCGTGATAAATACATTGAAATATGTCTTGCGGTAGCGATATTCTTAGTTCTTGATTTAGACTTGATTTGTTTTTCAGTTAAGCCATAATAGTCTGCTACTGCTTTAATGATATTTCTAACATCTAGATTATCATTTTTTGATAATAAAGTTGTTTTCTGATCTTTGAATGCTTCTAATGCCACATTTAAATCAATTTTCTGAGTATTAAAGAAGTTGATAGAATAGAATAGTAATCTATTTATTGCTCCTTCCAAATTTCTAACATCACTGGAGAAATTTGTTGCGATAAAAGATAAAACATCATCATCTATGCTATTATCATTAATACCGTGCGATTTTAGTTTCATTTTTAATATTTCAAAGGCGGTTTCATATTCTAATGAATTGATAGTGACTGATAAACCCTGACTAAATCGAGTCTTTAGTCGATCCTCAACATCTTTTATTTGTGAAGGAGATCTATCACTTGTTAATACTACCTGTTTTCTATTATTAAACAATTCATTATAGATATTAAAGAATATATCCTTTGATTGAGGTTTATTTGATAAGTTTTGGATATCATCAAATAATAAAACATCTAAAGAATTTAATTGATTTTTATACTCATCAATAGTTTTTTCTTTAATGGCTTTAACGGCATCATTAACAAAAGTCATACTTGATATGTATAATACTTTCATTTCGCTATTGTTTTCCTTTATATAATTGCCAATAGCATTTAACAAATGTGTTTTTCCTAAACCAGAATCTCCATATATGAATAGAGGATTGTACGCTTTTTGTCCTGGCTTAATTGCGCAAGCTAAAGCAGCTGTTTTTGCTTCTCTGTTTGATGGACCTTCAACAAAATTTTCAAAAGTAAAATCACTCATCAAATTATCATTTAATTCTTTTTCAATCATTTCGCTATTTTCTTTTAGATAATCATTTGTTGTAATGATTGAACATTTATAATCTCTCTTGAAAAAATCTGAAAAAGTATCATTTATTATTTTTACAATATCAGAATTGGAAGTAAGAACTAACTTAGTTATTTCAAATGGTGTTGTAATAACAGCATTATTCTCTTCTAATTTAACTAATTGAGTATCAACGAAATAGTTGATTAAATCCTTATGTTTATTCTCAATTAATTTTTCATTAATAATTTCTTTTATTTTTTGATATAAAATATTTAACGCGTCCATAATTTGTCTTCCGTAATGATATATTACTCTTAATGTTGATAAATTGCGAATAATATTTTTAAAAGTAAAAGTTTTCCACAATAAATGAAAGTGTTTTTTATATGAAAATTATGTAAAAAAATAAGTTTTCCACTATTGTTAACAAAATAAAAAATGTGGAAAAATTGTTGAAAATAGTTATCAACAGTGGAAAACGGTGGAAAAGTGGATAAAAATAATTTTTTTAACAACAGTTTTCCACAAAATAGTGGAAAAAATATAGTGAAATTCAAATAAATAATTGAAATATCCACTTTATAACATCAATGTTGATAGGTAGTATTCCTTATAGTTGATAAATTAACTTTATGATATAATCAAAATATGAAAAAGTTGTTTTTATTGTTTATTTCACTAATATTAGTATTATCTCAATTAAATATAGTAGTGGCTTCAGATCAGCAACAACCAGTTTTTTTAGAGGTTACCCAAGATGATGTTAGAGTAAGAACTGGACCTTCAACAAGTTATCCTATTCTACAAATAAATGGTGAAAACCAGTATTACTTTGAAAAGACAAATTACGAAATAATAACTAGTCAAACTAATGAAAAAGATGAATTATGGTATCAGGTCAAAAATATTATTAATGATATTGAATATCAAACCTGGGTTAGAAGTGATTTTGTATTATTACATTATTATGAATATGATGAAGAATTTGAAAATTATTTAACAGAACAGGGATTTGATGATTCTTATAAGGAATATCTACGATATTTACATAACATTCATCCTAACTGGGTATTTGTTGCTTATCATACAAATATTGAATTTGAAGATATTTTAGATGGTCAATGTGTGTTGGGAAGAAGCTTAATAGATGGCAGTAATCTTGCACTAAGGAGTACGGAGCCTGGAGCTTATGATCCTGTAACTGGACAATTTTTGCCTTTAGATGGTTATAATTGGTTTCAGGCAAATCGAGAAACAATAGCCTATTATTTAGATCCAAGAAATTTCATAAGAGAAGAAGAAATATTTCAATTCGTAAAATTATCATTTACTGAAATTGAAACAGCAGAAATGGTTCAAAGCGTACTAAACGGAACATTTATGGAAAATGATGCTATTCTATCAGAAAACGAGAGTAAGCCGTATAAACAAATTTTCTACGAAGCAGGGCAAAATGCTAACGTATCACCATTATATTTAGCAACACTAGCAAGACAGGAACAGGGTGTTAATGGCAGTGCTGCAACAGATGGAAGAGAGTTTGAGTATGAAGGAAAAACATATAAGGGAATATATAATTTCTTTAACATACATGCTTATTCTGGGGCAGATAACTGGAAATATGGATTAGTATATGCGGCAACGGAAGGTTCATATTTAAGACCATGGGATAATATAGAAAAATCTATTAAGGGTGGCGCCTTATGGATAGCTGATGGTTATATTAATGATGGTCAAGATACAGCATATTATCAAAAATTTAATTGTGTTACCAAACAGTATTGGCATCAGTATATGACAAATATAAGAGCAGCATATTTTGATAGTTTTACTTTATACAGTGCTTATAAAACAGGTAATTGTTTAGATGATGCTATTACGTTTTGCATACCTATATATTTAAATATGCCAGAGAAAACCCAGTTACCCACGGAAATCCATTATCCTAGCGTAGATGATGATAATGAAGATTATTTTACTGGTGATTTGATTGAGGATTTAGGTCTTGTCAGCGAGAATGGATTTTTAAAAGGTTTTGAATTAAACCAAACATATCAAAACTTGAAAGAAAAAATTGAACTGATGGGAACGAATGTAAAAATTAAAATTGAAAATAGTGATGGTGAAATAGCTGATCAGGACTTATTAAAAACCGGAATGAAAATTACCATTACTGATACAAAAGGTGATAGTTTTTACACTATCATCATTAAAGGTGATATTAACGGAGATGGAAAAATTGATACAACTGATTATCTGTTATATCGAAAGTATTTGTTGGAATTATATGATTTTGATGAAATCAAATATGAAGCAGCAAAAATAAATGGTATTGAAGAAGTTAATACTACCGGATACTTATATATGAGAAAATATCTATTAGAGATAGGTGATATAGAAAAATGGTAAAAAAATTCTTAATCTTATTATTGAATTCAATATTGATTTTTAATACTTCATGTTATATTAATGCTCAAGAAAATGTAAATGGATCAACCAGTGCAAGTATAAGCAGTAGTTCAGTTGTATTAGGAAATCAAATTAAACTAACTTTAAC
This sequence comes from Erysipelotrichaceae bacterium, assembly GCA_016302195.1. Classification (GTDB taxonomy): domain Bacteria; phylum Bacillota_I; class Bacilli_A; order Erysipelotrichales; family Erysipelotrichaceae; genus UBA1783. The sequence goes on from JAEDOA010000007.1 coordinate 12,495, forward strand.
ATTGAAATGCGATGAGGGAGTTGGAGGAGGAGAAATAAAAGTATATTACACTTCATCCTATATAAAGTATGATTCAATACAAACAAATAGTTTTTCTTTTTCAAATAATGGAAACTATATAAAACTGATTGTTGACCCACCAAGTGAACAAAAAAGCGTTTCTGTTGATATTTATTTTTCCGCAATCAAAATAGGAAGCAGCAAAATAGATGTTAATATATCAGGCTTTATTGGCTTTGACAGCACTAATGAGGTTTCATCATACACTCATAATTTCTCTTTTCCTTTTGAAATAATCAATAAAACAACTCCAACTGTTCCAACAACTCCAACCACTCCATCAGTTAGCTTATCTAGTGATGCAACATTATATTCTTTAAGTATCAATGGATTAAAACTTGAAGAGGCATTTTCTTCATCAAAATATGAATATACTGTTTATAGTAATGAGCTTATTGATAAATTGGATATAAGTGCAGTATGTTGTAGTTCCAAAGCAACTTATAAAATTGAAAAAAATAATTTAACAGAAGGATGGAATCAGGTAAGTATTATATGTACTGCTGAAGATGGCAGTAAGAAAACCTATGTTATAAAAGTTTATGTTAAAGAAAAACCGACATTATTTTACAATGAAAAATTAGGTGTTGTTAAAAATTTAGATAAGATTGAAACTCCAACAGATTTTGAAAAAAAAGAGGTAATTGTCGAAAATAACAATCTAACCATTTATTCTCATAATAATCTCAATTTGATTTATTTAGAAAATGAAAATAATTGTTCAGATTTTTATGTTATTGATATAGCTACAAATCAAATAATATGCAAATATGAACCAATTAATATATCAGGAAGAAATTACTTAAAGATTGATTTTGATTATCAGGATTTTGTTGAGATGAATGATTTGTTTAAGGAAAACAAATATCGAATTAATTCAAATGTTACACTTAATTGCTGGAGTTATAAAGCAGAGAACATGAGTAATTATCGCATTCTTTATTTAATGGACGATAATGGAGAAAAGAATTTGTACTGTTATGAGGCAACAGAACAGATAATTCAAAAATTTGTATTACCACAAATGGATGAAGGGCCAAATAATGCCATCACGATTAAAGATTTAACTATCTACAGTATACTAGCTGCTTCGATATTCTGTCTGATTATTTCTATCGCCTTAACAGTAAAACGAAAAACAAATGAATAACTGCAAATTTGAAATAAAACTTGCAGTTTTTATTTTTAGAAAATTTAATGTCATTTAAGGTTGTAACTAATTTTAATAATAAAAAATGACAAAAATGAATAAAATCAAGGAAAAAACCATAGAAAAACACAAAAAAAAGGTATTTTTTCATAATTTGACAAATTATTTGAAAGTAATAAGATATTCTACGATAGAATTATGGAGGTATTATTATGGACGAAAACGTAGTTGAAGAAGTAGTAGAAAATACAGAGAAAAAAGAAAATATCAAAGAAGATACTACAAAAAAGAAATCAAATAAATCTATCATTCTTTATCTTATCTTTACAGTAATATTATGTGGTGTTTGTAGTTTTGCATCCGTAAAGATTGCATTAAACTCAGATGAGAAAAAAGTTGTTGTTTACCAAGGCGTAAATAATGAAACGGTTGTAAATTCAAATAGCAACGATCTTACAGAAGTAGTAAGTCATATCAGTAAAACAGTAGTAGAAGTCTATACTGAATCAGTATCATATAACTCATTTTATGGTGAATATGTAACAGAAGGAGCAGGAAGTGGAGTAATTATCACTAGTGATGGTTACATTATAACTAATAATCACGTAATTGAAGGTGCTTCATCAATTAAAGTCACTTTATCAACTGGTGAAACTTACGAAGCCGAATTGATTGGTACAGATTCTGTTAGCGATATTGCTGTTATTAAGATTGCGGTAGACAATCTACCATCAGCAGTATTTGGTGATTCTGACAAGTTGCAGGTTGCGCAAAATTGCATAGCAATTGGTAACCCTCTTGGTACTTTAGGTGGAACTGTAACAACAGGAATAATCAGTGCACTTAGTAGAGACATAACTATTGATGGACAGAAAATGACTTTACTACAGACTGATACTTCAATAAATCCTGGAAATTCAGGTGGAGGCTTATTTAACTATTCAGGAGAATTAATTGGAATTGTAAATGCTAAAAGCAGTGGAAATAACATAGAAGGAATAGGGTTTGCCATTCCAATCAATTATGTTAAAGAAATAGCTAAACAGTTAATAGAAAACGGATATGTTTTAGGAAGAGGTCAGCTAGGAATTGTTGCGGTAAATATTGATTCGATACAAATGGCTTGGAATTACGGAGTAAACAATTACGGTATATATGTTAAAGAAGTTACTGGTGAAAATGCCAAGAAAGCAGGATTAGTTGAAGGAGACTTAATAGTTGCTGTTAATGGTACAGAAACTTTATCATTGGAACAATTGAGAGCTCAGATTAATCAACACAGCGCAGGTGATGAAGTTAAGCTAACTATTATCAGAAACAAGGAAAAGATTGCCATCAATATAACACTCGAGCAAAAAAAATAGGATAAAAGTATAAAATTGGCAAATATGTAATATGATTATTTACATATTTGTCTTTTTTATTTCTACAGTTTTTGGAAGTTTTATCAATGTAGTTGTTTCTAGAAGTCTATTATCAATGGATTATATTTTTGATAGATCAAGATGTTTAACCTGTCAAAGACAATTAAAATTTTGGCAGATGATTCCTGTATTATCCTATTTGTTTTTAAAAGGAAAATGTTATTACTGCGCTAGCCCAATAGGTATAAGCAATTTGTTGGTGGAAATAACAAGTGGAATATGCGGTTTAATTTGTTATATAAAATATAGTAATGTAGAAATGATTATGTATTTTATATTGTTGCTTTTTTTGTTATATATATCATTACTTGATTGGAAAACTAAAGAAGTAAAATACAGTCATCAACTGATTCTACTAATTATTGTTTTATGTTTGAATATATATCAAGCGAAGATTTATATTATTGAAGCAATTATTACACTAATTGTTTTATTATTCATATTATTAATAACTAAAGGAATTGGAGGTGCAGATGTTAACATATTTGCCATAATTTCTTTATTATTAGGAAATAGAATTATATATGTATATTTGTTATCTTTGTTATATGGAACTATATATTCCATTTATCTTCTTGTAATTAAAAAAGCAAGTCGTAAGTATCAGCTTGCTTTTGTGCTATTTATTTTTTTAGGCTTTATTAGCTATTTGATATTAGAAAAGGAAATATATATTATCAACTACTTGTTATTAAAGTAACTTTTCCATAACTACTGCCTTCATATCTCCTGTATCTTCGTAATATACATCTACTGTATCGGTATACTCAAAACCCATTTTTAAGTAAAGTTTTTCTGCAGGAAGATTACCATAGGCAATATCCAAATGAATAACCTGTTTTCCTTTTTCTCTAGCAACTTCGAAAAGATAATCTAACATTTCTTTAGAAATCCCTTTGCGACGTTGTTCAACAGCCACTGCGAATAAGTGTAGAACAGTAATATTATTTTCTTCATATTTATATTTCCAGTTTACTTTTTGATAAATAGGATCATCTCCGTCTGTTAATACAGCAGCAGTGACGATGTTTTCATCGATAATACCGATATAAAATTCGTTATTATTAATATGAGTTATATAATCTTGGTCGCATGGATAAATATCTTTATGCCAATCCGGGCTATATTCATCATATTTTTGATGATCAATAATGTCGCTATATAGTTTTTTGATAGCGTCAAAATCATTAATGGTAGCTAATCTTTTTTCCATTTTTATCCTTCTTTCTTTAATGTACTTCTTACTTCCATAAGGGAGAAACCATGAAGATTACTTCCCAACCAGTTCTTTGTTTTATAAATTCTTGAATCATCAACATTTAAACCAATACCATTTACCAAATCATATTTATTGCATAAGGCAATTACTGCATCATTAGTAGCTAGAAGCTGATTCTTGAGTTCTATATTATATCTAAATTTATCAAGATTTGCCTGATAAAGAACAATCTGTTTTCTTCCAGAAAAAATCTTATCATCGTAATTTACAATATCTTTTACTAGTTGATTCAGTATTTTTGAATCAAAGGTTTGCAATATCTTTTTACACCGGTATTCATCATGAAAAGTCAAGGCTTTCTGGTAAAGAAAACACTGTTCAACTGTTTCAAATCTTAAACCATCTTGATAAAAAGGAGCCTGATAATAAATAGAGAGATATCCATTGTCTCCTGTTGGTTTATTAAAACCTATAACTTTCATAATAATTCCTCCAATAAATATTATACAAAAAATGCTGATGATAACCAAATATCTTCAGCATTTTATTGATTAAATAAATAGTTTAAACAAGCCAATTGTTCCATAACAGCCAATCGTCATGATAATAGCTGCAAGAATAATTCCAAGCAAAATAGATAATAGAGCATCTTTATATTTAAATTGCAGAATTGAAGCAACTAGACTACCACTCCATGCTCCTGTTCCTGGAAGAGGAATTCCTACAAATAATGTTAATGCCAAAAAACCATATTTCTTGTATTTTTCTGATTTTACATGTAATTTCTCATCATACTTGGTAAAAAATGAGCCAAAAGTCTTCGTTTTCTTTAACCAATGAATTATTTTAGTACCAAATAATAATAGAAAAGGAACAGGAAGAAAATTACTTATGATACAAATTGGCATTGCCAGCTTCCAGTCAATAGCAATTGATGCAGCAAATATTAATGCTCCTCTTTCCTCAATTAGAGGAACTAAAGAAATAATAAATAAGGCAAATAATGGAGAAATAGAAGAAAATAAATTAAATATCTTTTCAACCATTATTTAATAATACTCTCATTCCAGACTTCATCAGGTTGATAACCAAGTAATTTCACAACTGTAGCAGCAACATTGCTTAAACCAAAATTGCCTTCCTGTTTAACTTCAACATCATTATTATAGATAATGAAAGGAACCTTATTTAATGTATGAGAAGTTTGAGGAACTATTGGTGCATCATCCTTTTTCTTCTTTTGATACATTTCATCAGCATTTCCATGATCTGCAGTAATAATCACTGTATAGTTCAATTCATCTGCAGCTTTTAAAATACGATCCAATACCAAATCAACAGTTTCAACACCAATTAATGTAGCTTTATAGTTTCCTGTATGTCCAACCATATCTCCATTAGGGAAATTAACTCTTAAAAATTGGTATTTCTTGCTTTCCATTGCTTCTATTAATTTATCAGTAACTTCAGCAGCCTTCATCCATGGTCTTTGATCGAATGGAACAACATCACTAGGTATTTCTAACCAATCTTCCAATTGATCATCAAATTTTTCACTTCTATTTCCATTCCAGAAATAAGTGACATGTCCATATTTTTGTGTTTCGCTAATGGCAAAAGATTTCACTGATTTTTTTACTAGGAATTCTGATAAAGTATGAGTAATCTTTGGTGGATCAACTAGATACTTATGAGGAATGTGTAAATCTCCATCATATTCCAACATGCCTGCATAACATACATGAGGATATTTTTCACGTTTTATTTGATCTAAGTGTTCGTTGTCAAAAGCACGTGAAATCTCCAATGCTCTATCACCTCTAAAGTTAAATAAGATAACAGAATCATGATCTTCAATAGTACCAACAGGTTGTCCATCTTTAGCAATTACAAAACCAGGTAAATATTGGTCATCTAGATCCAATTCAGTTCTATAAGTATTAATTGCCTCTAAGGCACTAGAAAACTGACGACCTTTTCCTTCTACATGAATTGCCCAGCCTTCCTCAACCATTTTCCAGTTGGCTTCATAACGGTCCATTGTAATAACCATTCTTCCTCCACCTGAAGCAATAGCGCTATCAAAAGTTGCGTCGTTAAGCTGACTCATTACATCTTCTAACTGTTTTACATAAACTTCAGCAGTACGAGGTCCAACATCTCTTCCATCAAGTAAGGCATGAACTCTAACTTTTGAAATACCTTCTTCTTTAGCTTCTTTAATCATAGCAATTAAATGATTAATATGAGAATGAACATTACCATCTGATAATAGACCGATAAAATGCAAAGTATGACCCTTAGCATTTTCAACTAATTCTTTCCAAACTGAAGAAGCGTAAATTGATTTTGTTTCGATTGATTCGTTTACTAATTTAGCTCCTTGAGAGTAAATTTGACCACAGCCTAAAGCATTATGTCCTACCTCTGAGTTACCCATGTCAGAATCTGTTGGCAATCCAACAGCTACACCATGAGCACTAATGGGTTTGAAAGGACATGTTGACATTAATTTATCTAGTGTTGGAGTGTAGGCATTTTTAACCGCATTTCCATAACTGCTTTCATTTAAACCTACTCCATCCATTACTACTAAAACAACAGGTTTCTTTTCCATAAACATATCTCCTTTTAGTACCTTTATATATTAACATTTCTTAACAATTAATGCACCAGTTTACTAAAAGTAGTAAAATTAGATTATAAGAGGTAGAAGAATGGAAAAAAAGAAAGAATTTATCATTAATTTCGTTTATTATTCTTGTTTATTAGTAATATTGTATCTAATAATCAAGTATTTATTACCATTAGTAGTTCCTTTTATTATTGGATTTATTATCGCCTTTATTGTTAGAAAAATTAGTATTGCTATTTTTGGCAAACCGGGGCAAAAAAGGCAGATTGTTGTCTTGTGTTTGTTTTATTCTATCCTACTTGTAATACTATCAGTAGGATCAGTAATAATAGTAAATCAAATTAAAAATATCAATTATGCGGGCATATACAGCAATTATATCGAGCCAGCTATTAACATAGTTTACAACAATGTTGTAGATTTAAATGAGATTTTTCCGGCAAATGTCGCAAATGTGCTAACACAAGCTTTATCCAGTATATTTGATAGCTTAAAATCATTGTTATCACAATTATCGGGATATGTTGTAATATTTGTGACAAACCTAATATCTTCTGTTCCATCAACAATTATTACAACAATCGTTGTTATTGTATCTTCAATTTATTTTGTATTGGATTTTAAAAAAGTTAAAGAAGCAGTATATAATCATTTGCCTAAAAAAATGACTATGTTGATAGATGATGTTATTATTTTCAGTAGAGATAATATTTTCAAAATACTAAAAGCTTATGGAACGATAATAATAATAACATTTACTGAACTATTAATAGGTTTTTTGATATTAAGAATTAATAATTCAGCCTTACTAGCGCTAATGATTGCGATAATGGATATTTTACCAATAGTTGGAGTTGGAACTGCATTAATTCCTTGGTTTCTAATTGAAATAATAATGGGGCAGTATTGGTTAGGACTTGGATTATTAGTAATATATGTGATTATTACAATAGTAAGAAACATTATTGAACCAAGACTTGTTGGTACAAATTTAGGCTTGCCACCATTAGTAACATTAATAGGTATGATAGTTGGTTTAGGTTTGGCAGGTCTTGTTGGAATGATAGGTTTGCCACTATTATTTGCTTTCATCATTTATTTAAAAAATAAACATATAGATATATCGGTTGAGCAACATTAACCGATTTTTTTGTTTGGAAAAGGTGTTATAATAAATAAAAAAAGAGAGGATATAAAATGTACGATGTAATAATTATTGGTGCAGGTATCATAGGAAGCAGTGTAGCTTACTATTTATCCCAATATGATATTAAAGTGGCAATACTTGAAGCAAGCAATGATGTTTCAAATGGCACAAGTAAAGCGAATTCTGGCATTATTCATGCGGGATATGATCCGAAAGAAAACAGTTTAATGGCAAAGTTCAATGTTGAAGGAGCTAAAATTACTAAGGAAATATGTAGAAAACTAGATGTACCATATAATCAATGTGGTGCTTTAGTGGTTGGTTATAATGATGAAGATATCAATACTATTAATACACTGTATAAAAGAGGATTAAATAATGGTGTTGAAAATATAGAAATAATCGATAGAGAAAAACTTATAGAATTAGAACCTCAAATAAACCCACAAGCAAAATGTGCCTTATACTGTAAGGATAGCGCAATAGTCTCACCTTGGGAACTAACCTATGCTTTAGCAGAAACAGCAGTAAAAAATGGAGTAAAACTTTTTTTGGAAAATGAAGTAACATGTATTGAAAAGTGTGAGGAAACATTTGTAGTAACAACAAAGAAAGACAAATATCAAGCCAGATATATCGTAAATGCTGCTGGAATATACGCGGATAAAGTCAATGAAATGATAGGTAAAAAACAGTTTACTATCATACCGGTAAAAGGAGATTACTATCTACTTGATAAATCAGAAAGTAGCAAGGTTCATCATACAATTTTCCAGTGTCCTGACAAAGACGGAAAAGGAGTATTGGTAAGTATTACGGTAGATGGAAATGTTATAGTGGGTCCAGATGCAAAAGTAGTAGAAAAAATAGATACATCTACAACTTCTTCTTCACTAGACTTTGTTAAAAGAAAGGCATATAAAACAATTAGCACTTTAGATTTTTCTGAAAACATTAGAAATTTTGCTGGTATAAGAGCAAAAAGCGATAGAGATGATTTCATTATTGAGGAGTCAAAAGATGTAAAAAATTTCTTTAATATTGCCGGAATTGCATCACCAGGCCTATCAAGTGCATTAGCAATTGGCAAGTATTATCTTGATTGGTTAATGGAAAAGGAAACTTTCCAAAAGAAAGAACATTACATTGATACTAGAAAAAAAATAAGAGTAAGAGAATTATCAGTTCAACAAAAGGATGAGTTAATCAAGAAAAATCCGCTATATGGCCGAATAATCTGTAGATGTGAAACAGTAACAGAAGGAGAAATAGTAGATAGCATGACATCTATTATTCCAGCTGTTTCTCTAGATGGAGTAAAAAGAAGAACAAATGCTCAAATGGGCAGATGTCAAGGTGGCTTCTGTTCAGAAAAAATCGCCTTATTATTAATGAAATACCATAATTTATCTTATAAAGATATCTTACAGGATGATGTTGGGTCAAATATCTTGCTTTCAAGAGCGAAGGAGAAATAATTATGTACGATTTAATTGTTATTGGAGCAGGTCCAGCAGGCTTAGCAGCAGCACTTAAAGCCAATCAATTAGGATTAAAGAAAATCCTGATTGTTGAAAGAGATAATCAATTAGGCGGAATCTTAAATCAATGTATTCATAATGGTTTTGGCTTGCATTATTTTCATCAAGAACTCACAGGACCAGAATTTGCCTATAGATTGATAGAAAAACTCAAAGATACGGATATTGAGACTTTAACGGATACAATGGTTTTAGATTTTGATAATAACCATAATGTAACCATCATTAATTCCAGTGGTTGTAAAATTCTTCAAACTAAAGCAATCATATTGGCTATGGGTTGTAGAGAAAGAGCAAGGGGAGCAATTGCTACGGCAGGGACAAGAAACAGTGGAGTATTTACTGCTGGTACAGCTCAAAGATATATGAATATCGACGGATATAGCGTAGGTAAGAATGTTGTTATTTTGGGAAGTGGTGATATTGGATTAATAATGGCAAGAAGAATGAGCCTTGAAGGATCAAAAGTACTTGCCTGTGTTGAAATCAACCCTTATTCGGCTGGTCTAAAAAGAAACATAAAACAATGCTTAGAAGATTTTAATATACCACTTTACCTATCTCATACAGTTACGAATATAAAAGGTGAAAACGGAAGAGTATCAGAAGTGACAATTGCTCAAGTTGATGAGAAGTATAATCCAATCGAATCTACAAGCAAAACCATCAAATGCGATACATTGTTATTGTCAATTGGCTTAATTCCAGAAAATGAGCTAAGCAAAAAGGCTGGTATTATTATTGACAAAAAAACTAAAGGGGCAATTGTATATGAAAACATGGAGACATCAATTTCGGGTATATTTGCCTGTGGAAATGTCTGTCATGTCCACGACTTAGCAGATAATGTAGTATATGAAGCAGAACTTGCTGCGAAGTCTGCTGTTAATTATATTAATAATCTATACTTGAGCAACGATTCAATCGAAGTAGAGTATGATAATAATTTATCCTATGTATTACCTCAGCATATTCATAAACAAATTACAGAGAAATTTGTAACTTTATCCTTTAGAGTAAAAAAGAACTTTAAAAATTGCAAAATAGAAGTAAAGGATGAAGATGGAAAAGTATTGACCGAAAGCAAAAGGGATTATTTAATTCCATCAGAAATGGCAAAAATAGTTCTATTAACCAGTTTATTGAATGATGTAAAAGGTAAAATTCATGTCTCAATAGTGGAGGAAATAGCATGAAACAACTAGTATGTATTGGCTGTCCAAAAGGATGTAATTTAACTGTTGATGAAGAAAACGACTATGCAGTTAGTGGTAATAGTTGTGAGGTTGGAGCAAGATATGGCAAAGAGGAATTAACAAATCCAACAAGAGTGATTACCACAACTGTTAGATTGAAAAACAGCAGTTACTTACATCAATTACCAGTTAAAAGCAGTAAACCTATTTCAAAATCATTAATGTTTCAAATAATGGAATATCTAAAAGATGTTGAAGTATCAGTTCCAATTGATATGTCTGAGATAATAGTTGAAAATATTCTAGATACATCTGTGGATATAGTTGCTTGCAGAGAAGTCAAAAATTAATTTGTTGATTAATATCCACTATGGTAAAATATCCAAGAAAAGAAGGATATTAGATATGAAACATGTTTTTATTATTAATCCAGTTAGTGGAAAAGGGCATGCACTAGAATTTATTGGGGAAATTGAGAATTACTTCAAGATTAATGGGGGAGATTATGAAATAATCAAAACCGAGAGAATTTCCCATGCTACAGAAATAGCTAAAGAGTATTGTGAAAAATATCAAGAAGTTACAATCTATTCTGTTGGTGGAGATGGAACAATGAAAGAAATTCTTGATGGGATTCAAGAGAATGCGATTATGTGCGTAATTCCTGGAGGTACAGGAAATGACTTTTATAAAAGCATTGATAAAAGAAAGAGCGAGATAGCTCAGATTGTAAAAGACAGTATCGAAGGGTCAATTGAATATGTTGATTATGGTACTTTAAATGGAACCAGCAAGTTTTTGAATATTTGTTCTTTTGGATTGGATGCAGATATAAATGTATATGCATGTAACGAAGCAAAGAAAAACACCAATATTCCTAATAGTATGGTATATGCTTATTCAGCGCTTAAGGTAGGATTACATCCATCAACTTATCATATGAAAGGGATAGTTGACGGCAGAGAAATTGAGGATGAGATTCTATTGTTCGCAATCTCTAATGGTAAATTCTATGGTGGCATGTTTATGCCGGCGCCAATGGCTGATATACAGGATGGAAATTTAGATGTATGTTATTTTAAAAATAAAATGACACTACTAAGAATAGTTCATCTTATTTTAAAATACACTAAAGGAAAACATCTTCAAGAAAAAGAATGTGAGTTCTTCAATGCCAAAAGAATTGAATTAAGCTTTGATCGCACAATTAGCTATCAAATCGATGGGGAAAATGGAACACTCGATCATTGTGTTGTTGAAGTTCACCCTAAAGCTATGAGATTAAAAGTACCAAAAGGCAGAATTATCAATAAATAAAGGAGTCTTATTATGGATATTATCAAGGCAAAAGTAATTCATGGTCAGGGTAAAGGCGCAGAAATGGGATTTGCGACAGCTAATCAACAGATTTCGCAACTAGAGAAATTGCCAGAAATAGGCGTATATGCTTCAAAAGTTAAGATTGATGATAAACAATATATCGGAATAACAAATGTAGGAACAAGACCTACAGTTGATGATGCTGCAAAAATTACTATAGAGACCCATGTTCTTGATTATAGTGGAGACTTATATGGAAAGATAATTGAAGTAGATTTGGTTTATAGAATAAGGGATATAAAAAAATTTGCTAATACTCAACAGCTGCTTAAGCAAATAAATGATGACAAAGAAACAGCTAGAGAGTTATTGGCGAATGATTGATAAATCTTAAACCAGGAGGTAAAAATGTATAATCTTGATGAGGAAAAGGTTTTTAGAGATCCTATCGCTGGCTATGTTAGAGTCAATAATGAAATAGTATGGCGTTGCATTGAAAGCAGGGAATTTCAAAGATTAAAAAGAATAAAACAGCTAGGGTCAACATTTATGGTTTATCACACCGGAGAACATTCTCGATTTTCTCATTCCTTAGGAGTGTATGAAATAATCAGAAGAATGGTTAACGAGGTGAAAGATTTGAATAATGGTCTTTCAGATTACGATAAAACAATTGTGATGCTAGCAGGCTTATTACATGATATTGGGCATGCACCTTTTTCTCATTCTTTTGAAAGCATATTAAACAAAAAACATGAGGACTATACAATTAGTATAATTACTGAAAAATCCGAAGTTAACGATATCTTAAATTCATATTCTTCATCTTTATCGGCTGATATCGCAAGCATTATCAAAGGTACTTATCATAATTCAATATTGTGTCAATTAGTTAGTTCGCAACTAGATGCTGATAGAATGGATTATCTATTAAGAGACAGCTATTTTACAGGAACAAAATATGGTGAATTTGATTTGGAGAGAATATTAAGAACATTAAGAGTTGCTGATGGTAAAGTTGTGATTAAATCTAGTGGAATGCATACAATTGAAGATTACATCATGGCTAGATATCATATGTATTGGCAGGTGTATTATCATCCTGTTAGTAGAAGTTATGATGTATTATTAGAAAAACTGTTTTTAAGATTAAAGGATCTATACATAGAAAATTCAGACAAAATTGTACAACAATATCCTATGTTTAAAGATTTGCTGGAAAACGAAACCCTGACAAATGATCAAATGTATCATCTTGATGATAGCTGCTGTCATTATGGTTTTCAATTAATGTGTCAAAATGATGATAAGATACTAGCGGATTTAGCCTATAGAGTATTAAACAGACGCTTATTTAAATATTGTTCAATTGATAAAAAGGACCAGATATATAATATGGTAGTTGAGCATGGTTTTAATCCAAAATACTATTTTTCACAAGATATTCAAATTCAAAACCCATATAAACCATATTCCAATGAGATATCAAGCATTTGGGTAGTAAAAGATGGTGGAGAAATAGTAGAATTGTCAAATGAAAGCAGAATAGTATCATCTATTTGCCAAAACAATCAATATAAAGATGAAAAGGTGTTCTTTCCCAAGGAAGTAATAAATGATTGAAAAAGTGTATTTCGTAGATAGTGATAATGTTAATCCATATCACAATCAGGCATTGCTAGAGTATTATTTTCATAACATACCGGATGATAGTATGGTTTTCATGTTGTGGCAGAATAATAATTCAGTACTAGTAGGAAATGATAAATCAGTTTATCAACAAACTGTTATTTCCCAACTTGAAATAGAACACGCTTATTTATGTAGAAGAAAAACATTAGGAAGAACCGTATATAATGATTTAGGTGTATTAAATTATGCCTTTATCATGTATCTAAATAATTATGATATAAAAAATCAAATAAACGTTATCTATCAAGCTCTAAGAAAACTATCAATACCAGTTTATTTAAATAACGAAAATGAAATATGCTTAAATAATAAGTTGGTAACAAATAATTTCTATCTAACAAAAAACGAACAATGTCTTCATACAGGCAGTATTTATTGGGATTGCGACAAAATAAAAAGAGCAAAGCTGCTGAAAGAAAAAATAAGCCGTAATGAAATAATAAATATAACTGAAGAGAACCCATTGATCTATTATAGCGAGGTAAAAAAACAAATTTTACAATCTATAGCTGACAAGTATGGAAAAATCTTTAGAATCGCTTTGGAAGAAGACCTAATGGAACAGGTTGAAAGCTTTAGAAGCTATCAATACATTTATCAGCCAGAAAAGCCTTATACTATTATTGTGAAAGAAGACTGTGATTTTTCATCGGTGGTAATCTATTGTGATATGATAAAAAGACAAATACTTCATATGGATATCTATCTTGAAAAGGAGAATCTAGCTATTAAGCAATTAATATGGCAAGTATTCGAAAAAATGATAATTGATGACGTGATTTTTAAAAAAAGAATAAAGGATGTTGATAGTAAGTATCAAAGTTCCCTTCTAAAAATATATATGGCAATTAAGAAAGAGAGTTATAGAATATGAGTAATAAAAAAGTGATTAGATTAGTTTTGATGTTTCTAAGCGCAATTATTATTGGTCTTGGAATCAGTTTTTTTGTAAACGCGAAGCTAGGTGCTGATGCGATGACGACCTTTGAAGAGGGGTTATCAAACACGTTACATTTAGATTTATCAATATGTCTAATTATCGCAAATGGTATATTTGTCTTATTAACACTATTGATTGATAGAAAGTCTCTTCATTTAACAACACTTGTTTATCCGCTATTTATCTCATTAGGTATAAAAATATCATCGTTATTTGTTCCTTCTTTAGATAATATTCTGATTAGAGTGTTCTTTATGTTACTAGCTTTGATTATTATCGGAATGGGAATCGGATTAGCAGTTGTTTGTGATAGTGGGAATAATCCTTATGATGGATTTGTTGTAAGCTTAAGTAGAATCACAAAAATTCAGTTTAGATATGTAAGAGCAGTTTGTGATTTAGTGGTATTAGCTTTTGGAGTATTGTTGAAAGGAAGCTTTGGTATAGGAACCTTTGTGGCAATTCTGTTACAAGGAACCGTTGGTCAGTTTTTCATTGAGTTTTTTTCAAAGAACAAAACTATCAATAATTTGACTAAATAACAAACCTATTACACCAATCGATTCTGACAACCTATTAAAATCTTTTAAGATGATATCTTGAATATATAAAAAGTCTTTATTTGTTTAATTATGCAGTTTGCGATCAATAAAAAGGTCAAAAATCAAGATAAAATTGCATAAAAAGTATTGCATTTAATCAGTGTGATTATTATAATCATAATCACGTATAGGAGATGACAAGATTGAATACAACAGCAGTTGATGTTGCCTATAACTTATTACTTAATTGTAAGGAAGGAATGGCATTTAAAGATTTGTGGCAAAAGGTTGTCAACGAAATGGGTTATGATGAAAAAATTGCCTCAAGAAAAATTTCACAATTTTATACTAATTTATCTTTAGATGGCAGATTCATTAATTTGGAAAACAATTACTGGAATTTGAAAATGCATTGTAAATACGACGAGGTTGCCATTAAGGAAGATGAATTACAAGATGGTGATGAATCTGATGAAGAAATCGATGACGATTATTCAGAAGAGGAAGAAGTCATCGAAGAAGATGAGTATTAAACCAAATGAAAAGTGATCTTAAGAAATCACTTTTTTAATTTTTCATATTTTCACTCCAATATGTTTGTTGATAAATATCTTTTATTTGATAACTAGCGACATAATCTTGGTTATTAATATAGACATCAGCTAAATATAACTGATCAACAATAGTAATAGGATCATTTAGGATGTAATTATCTTGGAAGGTTCCATCATAATTGTAATAATCGCAAACAAATTCAATTACATCACCTTTATTAAGGGATACTACACTTTTTGAAACTAAACCACTATCATTATCGAAAGTTGCTCCAACAATTTCTATACCATAATCATCGATATATACAAGTAGATTAGCGCTTATGCCATTTAATAAAACGGGAATCGTACCTGTTGTAATGAAGTTATCATTATCAATGGTGCTATCCTGATAATAGAATGGAACTACCTGCCAGTTTTCATTATCTATACTGCAAGCTAGCCAAGTCATTTCATCAATTTTTAACAGGTTACCCGATTTATCTGTTTCGAAATAGTTATCACTACCTAAATCAATATAACCAATCCCATCATCAATGAAAACGTTCAACTGAATGCTTTCAATCATAGACCATTGCTTTTCACTTACTTTTATTTTGTCATTAGTCCAATTTAAATCAACATCGAAATGGTTTTCATATAAATATTGAGATATACTTCTATCGAACATGCTGTTTAATAAATAACTAATACCATAACTGAATAATGCCGAATATGGATCACTTTGCTGAGTTGAATCAGAATTAATAAAGGAATTTATTAAACTGTAGATTAATTCAGCAGAACCTTGGCTATCATATTGACTAGTATCATAACCATCAAATGATTGAGATGGAGAATGAGAACCTCCAGAAGCCACTTGGCCAGCTGATTGATATGAAGCAAAAGCTCTAATACAATCTGAATAATCGCTATTCATATTAATTGAATCATATGTGTTAAGAACAGTATTGATATATCTTGTCGAACGATATGGAAAATAAATTGACAAACCATAACTATTATTCATGGTATTTGATACTTTGTTGTACTTAATACATTTTAGAATATCATTAGACAATTCTTTTGCTTCAGTTGTGTCTAGTTTATATGCAAAATCAACTAAGTCCACTAAATCCAGTTTGGAGCTGGTTGCGAACTCTCTAGTATTAACTCGAGCATTTACAACAGTTTTATATTGATTGTTATTGATTAAATCAGTTGTTGAAATTGAAAAGTTTGATAATGAGTCAAAAACTGTTTCGGATAATTCGTTTAGGTCGATGACTGATAGAGTTGCTGGCTGTTTTGGGGTATCCTTTGCACAGGTGCTAACAAAGCTATCTGCAATCACTTTTCCTAAATTAACGGTATCTATTGATGTGTTGCTGCTAAGAGTATTAAGCCAATCAGTATAATACCAACCAATTCCAGGTTCTGATTCTTCAGAAGCAATAAGATAGTCTGCGTGCTCACTTAACATAATCGCTGTTTCCAAATTGGCCATAAGACAAGCATCAAAACCAACAAAATCAAATTGAACACCGGCTTCTGTCAAAGCTTGATCGATTTGAGCTAATGACATAGATCCTGAATTAGGATACTTTTCGTCATAGCCATATCCGCTAACAGTTCCTGCTCCATGATCCCACATAATTAGTTCGTAACGATTAGCTGGAAAGTTGATACTGCAATAATCTATAAAATCCACAAGTGTATCTGGGTTGGTCATAGCTGCTGAACCAGCATTATCTACCAAACACTTGATTTGCCCAGATCCCAATACTTTATATATCTGATTGTATCTAGTAGATATTCCATCGATATGCCATTTTGTAGTTCCTCCAGTATAAACAATAAGATTGACATTACTTGCTAGTTTAGCATTTGCCATCTCTTGTAAATCATATGAACCCATCATCGCTTGTGATTCCAAATCAGATCCACACATATAAAGCATAATAGTAACTACATCTTTATTATTTCCTAAAATAGTTGTTTTCTTTTGACTTGAATAACTACTATTAGGATTTAATACACCATTGTTAGAAGTGGTTGACCATGAAGATGTATTATAAGAACTATTTGATTGGCTGGAGTAATTAAAAGAAAAACCTTTGTCATAATTTGTCTTTGCACAGCAGCCAACTAGAAGAGAAAAAATCGCAAATAGAATAATAATTTTTTTCATATCATTTTCCCTTTTTTAGAATACTTTTAAACAAACTGGCAAACAAGGATTCTTTTCGATTGTTTTGACCTAAGCCTAAAGCTTTGTCCTGTTTTTTAATTTCTGCAACATTTCCGTTTGTTATGTGCTTTTTTCTTGAATTAACTTGCTGAGTCATTTTATTTACCTCCCTGTGTATTTATTTTATATTTTGTATAATCAACATCTAATTGAAAACTGTTAATTATAGTATCTACTAATAAAATAGCCTGATTAATTGTATCGTTGTAGATATCGCTATTAAACTCAATAGCTGAAAATTGATTTACTTTAAAAGATAAAGAAGTTATTTCAGAGTTAATTAGATTGATATTAATAAAAATGTCGCAGCAATTATTCTCATTATTTACTTTTTGAATTTGGATTGATTCTATGCTGTCAGCTCTAATTACATCGCTATTATCTGCTACTAAGTCCATTGCCTTACTAATAACAAATTCTCTGTTTTCACTGTCGATATATAAAGAATATCGACCTTTAATAACTTTATTAAATTTAAAATTCTTTATATGTTCTAAATTTTTTGTTCTATATTGTAAATGATTTTCAATATCCTGTAGGCTAAGCTGTTTTAATTGCTTATCTGTTAGCCATTTAGATAATTCTTCAGCACAGTTTCGACAAATAATTCCATCTTTTAGTACTTTACTGCCATAGGGAGTAAGCTTAGAGTGGCATAAATCACAATTTAATTCGATAAATGTATCCATGTTATAACCTCAATTCTTGTTAATATAATAACATATTTGAAAATAAAAATATAAAAGCAGGTATAATACCTGCAATGTACTATAAATTATGATAAATAAATAACATTCTATCTTT
>JAEDOA010000064.1 GCA_016302195.1 Erysipelotrichaceae bacterium
CTTCTCAAATTTATTGACGTTGTGTTATTTCTGTTTGTTTCTCAAAGAACGACTCAAATTGTCGTAGCGACAACTTGCTTTATTATCATATACTTTACTTTGGATAATGTCAACAAATATTTTTATTTTTTTATATATTTTTATAAAAAAATAAAAAACGCATTTCTGCGTTATTTATTTAAATTCATTTGTTTCATTGTCTGTCTGATTTGAGCTTCACTTGGAGTTCTTCCCATTTGCTTGTACATTGCTCTAATCATTTTTTCATTTATTGGTGGATTCTTTTCCAAATTCTTTTCAACATATCTTTTGCCGATGAACCATCCAATTAATCCTCCAAGAGCTCCTCCAAGCACAAACCACAATAACGATTTAAAAAATTCTTGCATTTTTCTTCCCTTTCTTTTCCTTATTATCAGGCTATTAGCCTATTAGTATCCTACAAAAGGCCAGTTGGCCTTACTGAAAGCACTAAGTCAATTCCCTAATAACTAGGTGGGATACCTGTGTTTACCTTTAGGATTCTTCCTAACAGGAAGCATTCACACCGATAAACAACATCCGGATTCCCTTTTAATGACGTGTCGGAAAAGCATAAACACTTTCAGCATTTATATTATAAATCATATAAGACAATTTTACACTACTTTTTATTATTGATATTCAATTAGAGTTTCACTAGCTTCATCAAATATCATACTCCTTTCCCTAATACAATCTTTATAGCTGATTACAAGTTCAATAGTTGTCGAAACATAGCTGATAGAAATAATACAGCCTTTATAGGTTAATGTTTCATCCTGTTCACTATAGGTTTTCATTTTGAATTTAATTCTATTTAGCGCCAATACTTCGGCATTATTCATTCTACGAAACACCTCTAGTCTCTGATAGAAATATATTCTATTATTTATTGTCTCAATAAAACTGAGTGAGAATACGCTAACAAGCAATAGCATTGATGTAAAGTATAAAGTAATAAATCCTTTTTTAGTATTCATAAGCAATCGGGCAAGTATACACATTTCCTTTTCTAGTATATTCAATGTAAATTATGAAAAATCTTTTGTAAAAATAGATATCATCAACATCAATTAAGTAACATAAGTAACCTGGTTGAGATATCACATTATTATTTACCAAACCAATAGTGCATTCACTTTCACTAGTGTTATAAACAATTTCTGAAGGATTTATAGATATGATGTTATTTCTTGCCAGCTGAATCTGCATTTGATAGATACCAATTTCATCTTGATACAAATATATGTCCTGGCTGTATTTATCCATTGTTATTAGAGCCTTTAGTATTGGAGTAGATAATATTAAAAGAAAGGAAAGCGCTGCTAAGGCAAGAAGAAAATCTAATAGACTATATCCAGCGGTTTTTCTATAGGAAGATATATTTTAAACCTCTCTAGATTATTCCAATACTTGCTCATTTCATCTATCTTTTTTTCTCTAGCCATAGATTTTGCTAATGTTGCCAGATTAAAAACCATAAAACTTATTGTCGACATTATCAGCAAAGCTATTACAACCTGTAATAAAATATTACCTTTCTTCATTGTCATAATCATAAACCCTCCCTGTTCCTAACGATACGATTATTTCTCTACCTTTATATTGATAAGTATCAGCATGATTCACATTGCCTAGTCTATTAAAGATTATATCCATATCATATAAATCGTAATATCTTTCATCATTTTCGATGATAGCTTCAAACTGCAAGATCACTATGTCATTAATTATTTGGTTAACAGATTCACAATCGTTATATTTAATATTTGTGGATAGAATAATCATCATGATACCACTGATAAACAGTACCAATATACTCTCTAGTAAGGTATAACCTTTATTGTTGAATAACTGCTTGACCATCTTGAATAATAATCTTAGTGCCATCTGGACAGGTTTTTTGATTTTCATTTATCAATCCTTCATCCACAAGCTGTTGAATATCTACAGCCTTTTTCCCATCTAGTTCATATATAAGTATTTGAGCATTAACAACCTGAATCAATCCTTTACATCCAACATCATTTATTACTTTCTTTTTCTGAGCAATATTCGGAACAGTAAGCAGGACAATTACCGTTATTACACTTAATACTAAAATCATCTCTAATACAGTAAAACCTTTTTTCATAATCCTAAATCCCTTCTATAATTGTTAATGGAATCATTAACACCTGATAAGCTAAAATAATAATTATACTAACAAACCCATAACATATTATTTGAACTAATGCCCCAATCTTCTTCAAAGATCTATTCATTTTTAATTCCATAATATCTTCATAGTCTTTTAATGACGATATAAAATCATCATTTCTTAATCCATATAAACAAATCGCATGAAACTGACTGTCAAAAAACTGATTATCTAAGCTATCTTCAAATTGATTTCCTTCAATTAAACTGTTATGTAATTGATAAGCTAGTAGGCAAGCAAGCATATTATTTTTATTATGCCTTATAATATCCAATGATTTTTGTAGAGATATATTATTATCAAGCAAAACTTTTAAATCAACAACAAATAAATATGTAGCTAAACTTTTCAAAAAACCATCCATTTTATATTTGTGCAAAAACATCCACAGCATATTAATTTTATTTGATTTAAATACATATAACACAAATAGAATAATGACTATTAATAAAGATAAAAATACATTTTTAACGATGTTTAACACCTTAAAAGTTTCAACAAGTGAAATAGTATCGCTTTGCAGCGTTGATAAGGACGATATCATGCTAGGTAAAACAAGATTCATAAATACATAGAAAATCACGATTGAAACCACTAATAACAGTAATTGATAAGACAAATCAGAAAGTAATTTCTTTTGATTGGCTTTCAATTGTTTCCTTTGCTGATAAACAATGGATATAGCTTTATCAATAGGTATGTAGCAGCAATAGTAAGCAAGGCTTTTCTCAAAGAAATCATTAATCAAAACCTCGTTTAATGACTTTCCCTTTTCCAAACTATTAGCTAATTGCTTTATTCTTTTGTTTTCAGGAAACATCTTTTCCATAAGAAGAAAGCTATCCCTTTGATTTCCATATTTTTTTAGAAGGCTTTCAAAGATCAGCCATTGATAAATATCAAGTTTATTCATAACTATCAACCTTATCGATTATCTTTTTTCTTTCCGATTCTTTAATCAAATTAATCATATTAGTCTCAATTCTCTCTCCTTTAAAATAATTAACTATTTGATTATTATCCAGGTAATCAAAAACGCAAACATAACTATTGTCCTGGTATTTCTTTACTAATCTTTGATTAAAAACGTACTGTATTATTTCAATAATATCCTGACTATTTCCACTCAACTCAACCAGTCTTCTAAGTGCAGTGATAGTTGAACTGCTATGAATCGATGAAAAAACCAGACATCCAGTCAGCGCTGCTCTGATAGCCATTGTAGCTGATATACTATCTCTTATCTCTCCAATCATAATAACATCAGGATTATGTCTGAGAATTTGCCTTATACCCTGCTCAAAGCCAAACCCGATTTTTTCATTTATCTCAAACTGGACCAAATTATCGCATACAACCTCTATGGGATCTTCTAAAGTATAGATAGTTTTCCCTTTAATCATTTTTAGTAACGAATACATGGTAGTAGTCTTGCCACTACCTGTTAAGCCCGAAAATAAGACTAAGCCGCTTCTTCTAGTAACAATAGCCTGTAGCAGTTTTTGAACATCTTGTTGAAAAGTAATCTGCTCTAAAGAAAGTCCATCATGGAAGTTCAATATTCTTAAAACCCCATTTTTGACATTTCTTGACTGCATGCACGAAAAACGAAAATCATAATATTTCCCTCTATAGAAATACTCAAAAGATCCAGATTGGGCTTTGTTATTTGAAACATCCAGAAAAGACTGGTATTGCAAATAGTTAAACAACTTGAAATCTCTGCTATCTCTGGCAACTTTTTTAAGACCATTAATCGACTTTAGCGCTATCTCAATTTCGCCATCGACAATTGTAAAATGAATATCGCTGCTCTTTGTTTTTAGCGCAATTGATAACAATTGTTCAAATCTCTCATCCATAACTCTTTACCTTTCAATAAATAGTTATGATTTATCCTTTCTTTTCCTAAAGAAAAATCGCTATTGTAATTTGATTATCTCATTTATGTACAAATAAGAAAACCATGAATACTCATATATTTCTATATTTTCTTCATGGTTTTACGATACGAAAGGAGCAATGACAATTCTAGCTGGTTGTACAAGGATTATCTGCTCCTTCTTTATTATACTATATTTCTATCATTTTTGTTTATTATCTTTTGTCAACAAACAGAAATCACTATTGTAAATAGCTATTATTATCTAATTCAAAACCAACCGTTGTTTTTTCCCCGTGACCAGGATAGACTTCCATATTCCTATCAAGCGATCTAATCTGTTGTAAAGATTCAATAATTTGGTGTTCACTTCCCCCATATAAATCTGTTCTTCCGATTGATAAATAAAACAAGGTATCCCCTGAAAATAGCTTATTGTCAATTATATACATAACAGATCCCTTTGAATGACCTGGACAATATAGTATTCCTATCGAAAAATTATTGATGTATAATTGATTTCCTTGTAAAAATTCAATTGGACAATTAATGGCTTTTTTAAATAAGGCAGTACAATTGTACTTAACATCTCTAACCATCTTTTCATCTTCTTTACACATATATACTGGACAGTGATATTTGTTATACAATTGATTAACAGCATTAATATGATCATAATGGCCGTGAGTCAGCAATACAGCAGCAACATTATAACCCGAAAGCTCTTTATCAATCTTTCTAAAACTATCACCTGGATCAATAACAATTGCATCTTTTCCTTCAATCAATATATAACAATTTGTTTGAAATAACGAAACTACTACTTTTTTTATTATCATCTTTCTTTACCCCCTAAGAAAAAAGCCCTTAACAGGCTTATTTTTTCTCCTTATGTGTAGTCATCTTATTGCAACGAGGGCAATATTTTTTAACTTCCATTTTTTCAGGATGTTTTCTTTTATTACGACTACCTAAGTAATTTTCCTCACCACATTCAGTGCACTTGAATATAATGTTTTCTCTCACTGGTTTTCCCTCCGTTTTACTATGCTTTAGTATAATAGCATAATTCAACAATTATTTACAAGATAAATTTCAATTTTATAGAAAAAAGCAAAATATTATCGTATATAATGTAGTAGAGGTGATTAAATGTTTACAAGATGCGATACAACAAAGGTTCAAATCGGCAACATTACCATGGGTGGCAGTGATGAGGTCATAATACAGTCAATGTGTAATACATTAACTAAAGACTATCAAGCAACAATAAATCAAATTCATCAACTCGAAAAAGTCGGTTGTCAAATTATCAGATGTAGTGTCTTAGATCAACAAGATGCCAAATGTTTAAAAATAATAAAAGACAATATTCATATTCCATTAGTAGCTGATATTCATTTCGATTATAAACTGGCTTTAATCGCAATAGAAAGTGGAGTTGATAAAATCAGAATTAATCCTGGAAACATAGGAAGCAAAGAAAATGTTAGAAAAGTGACCGAAAAATGTAAGGAAAAGCATATTCCTATCCGCATAGGTATTAACAGCGGCTCAATAGAAAGAGATTTACTAACAAAATATGGTAAAGTTACTGCCCAGGCAATGATTGAATCAGCCAGTAAACATGTCGATATACTAGAACAGCTTGATTTTCATGACATTGTTCTTTCATTTAAAAGCTCAGATGTCAATCTTACAGTTGAAACTTACCTACAGGCTGCCAATAAATGGAAATATCCACTTCATCTTGGCGTTACTGAAGCCGGAACTAAAGCATATAGTTTAATTAAGTCGTCGGCAGCACTAGGAGAATTACTGCGTAAAAATATCGGTAACACTATTAGAATATCAATCTCTGATGATCCAGTCGAAGAAGTCAAGGCAGCAAAAAAACTGTTAAAATGCTACAATCTTATCGACAATGTGGCAGACTTAGTTAGTTGTCCTACTTGCGGACGAACCCAATATAATATGCTGGAAATCATAAAACCTATTGAGGATTATTTGGAAACAGTAAATAAAAATATTAAGGTGGCCGTTATGGGATGTGCTGTTAATGGACCAGGTGAAGCAAGAGAAGCTGATATTGGAGTAGCTGGTGGTATCAACGAGGCTTTACTTTTTAAGAAAGGCAAAGTCATTAGAAAAATACCTCAGCAGGATATTGTAAAGGAATTAATAGAAGAAATCGATAAATACTAAAAAAGCGAATGTCACACATCCGCTTTTCTATTGACCTTGCAATCTTTTTTCTCTTTGAGCTTTCTTGGCTCTTTCTTTTTGTTGAGCCTTAATTGATGCCTTAATCATAAGTCTACGTTGACGTCTTTTAATACTGTCAATTTGCTTTTCTCTTTTCTTTTTATATCCAGGCTTAACCTTTTTTACAGGAGCTTTGGCTATCTTGATAATTTCTACATCTTCTTCAGAAAGTTTTTTCTTGTTAGGACGATAATCAAATGATCTAACCTCAACCCAATCACCGTTTTTGTAATCCATGCTCAAAAAGTTGATTCCCTTGTTTTTCAAGACCTTTAATCCATTTATGTCATCTTTATTATACAAAAGATAGCTAGTACCTGTTCTATTTGCTCTACCAGTTCTACCGGAACGGTGAATATAATAATCCAAATTGCTTGGCAAACCTAAGGAAATAACATGAGATACTCCCTCAATATCCAATCCTCTTGCCATTATGTCACTACAAACAACATAGCTGGCTTTATTTTGCGCAATTACTTTTAAAGCCTGTCTTCTCTCTCTTGATGATAAATCACCATGAATTTCAACGATTGGATAATTATTATCCTTTAACAGTTTTGCAGTTTCAATAACATCTGTCTTAGTTTTAGCAAATATTAAACAAACATAAGGAGTAATGCCTGGCAAGATTTTTAACAGTTTATCTCCATAAGAGCTATAACGGCAATTAACTAATATATGCTTAATATTGCTTGATGGTAATTGTTTTTTATTTGGCATTACAGTTACAGGATGAGTCATATACTTATGCAAAAATGGTTGTAGCTGGCTAGGAATAGTGGCCGAAAAAACAAGCATCTGCAAATTTTTTGGCAAGCGGGAACAAATCTGATCTATTTGAGTCAAAAAGCCCATTTCCAAAGTCATGTCCGCTTCATCAATAACAATAGTTTTAGCACTATCCAGTCTTAAAACCGCCTCATCAACAAACAAATCTTTCAATCTACCAACCGTACCAACAACTATGTGAGGCTGAGTTTTTAAAGATTCCATCATTCGATCTTTATCCTTGCCTGAAACGATCAGTTTAATCCGAATATCTTCATTAAATTGATTTATTTCACTGAATTGCTGATATAACTGAATTGCCAATTCTCTAGTTGGAGCTGCTACTACAGCTTGAATTTGGTTAATACTTTCATCTATCATTTGTAGTATTGGCAAAATAAAAGCATGTGATTTTCCACTTCCTGTTTCCGAAATACCAATAACATCCTTATTAGCCAATATAACGGGGATCGCTTGCTGTTGAATTGGGGTAAACTCTTTAAAATGCTTGTACTGTATCAATTGTTTTATTTCATCTTTAAATTCTATATTCTTAATCATATCGTTTCCCCTTTCGCCAAGATATTTTAACATAAACCAGCTTAAATATGCTAATATTATAACATGAAAATAATTAAGGTCGTCCCTTCGGGTTATTGTAAGGGAGTTATTAGAGCAATCCAAACTGTCAAAGAAACTATCAACAAGTATCCTAATGAGAATATTTACATTTTAGGCATGCTTGTCCATAACCGCTTTGTAGTAGAAGCTTTACAACAGCAAAATGTCATAACCTTATTATCAGATCAAAAAAATAAATATCAATTAATTGATGAAATAGATTCAGGAGTTATTATATTTACAGCTCACGGAATTAATAAAAGCATCAAACAATATGCCATCGATAAAGGACTAATAGTAGTTGATGCCACCTGTAGCGATGTACTAAAAATTATGGACATTGTAACTGACTACTTAAATAGAGATTATGATGTTATTTATATTGGAAAGAATAATCATCCAGAAAGTCAGGCAATCATTTCACTAGCAAAACAAGTCCATTTAGTAACAAACCAAGATGACATAAATAGACTTGATATTAAAAATAAAAAAATATTAATAACCAATCAAACTACAATGTCAATGTTTGAAACAGAAAGTCTTATTGATATCATTTTAAAGAAATACCC
>JAEDOA010000065.1 GCA_016302195.1 Erysipelotrichaceae bacterium
TCAGTTCATCATTACAGGCCTTTTTTGTTAGTACTCTGAGTGCTGAATGCCAGATCAGAAGTCCTCTAATCAGTTTGTTTATTTATCAGTACTTGAAGCACCTTAACCATAAAAGCGTGTGCATTTTGTGTGCATTGAATAATTTATCAAATTTAGCTAACCCATAGCTTATTCATTTGCTTATTCATATCTGGGTCAACACCTACATACGTATTCATGAACATTTGCAATGAGTGTCCCATCTTTTCAGCCGCCCATGGATAGGACATACCAGGTGTATTAGCTAAGTTTGTACAGATAGTATGTCTAAATGAATACATACTTAATTGCTTATCACCTGACTGAATATCTAATCTTTTGCAAATAACTTTAAACATGGCATTAAGACTCTTTTGCTTGATAGGTTGGTTATTTGCTACAGCCTTGTAATCATGTAAATTCATAAATACTAAATCCAATGGATTATCTAATTTATGCTCATCTAGAAACGCTCTCTGCTTATCTTGATAGCATTTAACTAAATTTACTATTTCCTGTGGCAAAGGTAACAGCAATCTTGAGTATCCTTTAGGACGCGCTTTTAAAGCACCTGTAAATGATCTAGTATAGTCTGACCAGCTATTATTAATACGAAAAGTCCAAACCGAATCTTCAAACACTACGTTATTAAACTTTAATGCTTGAAGTTCACCAACTCTCATACCAGTATAGCTTTCAATGAGAATTGCCAGCTTACTACCCCAATTCATTACAGAACTATGATTCAAATCTTTAATAATTAGATCTCTAATTTGTTTTAATTCATCAGAAGAAAGAATATACCATTCTTTCGGAACCGAAAAATCACTTTGTTTAAAAAATAGCTTTAAAGCACCTTCTGGAATTGGATTTTCTTTTATCGTTTTTCCTTCAAGTGTTTTAAAGAAGTTCCTCATATGAATAAGCCGTTTAGCTATTATTGAAGATTTACTAACAGTAAGCTTATGCTCATTTACATAATCATGAGCATAATTTGAAACTAACGAAGTAGTAATATTACTAATCTTAGCTTGCTTGAAATATGCTTTAAAGTCATTGGCCGACTCTTGCCAGGCTTTTAAAGTTACAGGGCTAATTGTTTTAGCCCGTCTATTAACATACTTTTGAAAAGCATCAGCAAAAATAGCATTGCCATCACTAAGATTAAAACCATCTTCATACTCAGCCCATAACTTTCGCTCTAGTTTAACCGCCTCTTTTTTAGAATCCGCATATTTAACAGGAAAGCTAATCCGTTTACCAGTTACTTTATCAACTGGTTGAATTCTAACCTTCCACTTACCTACATGCTTACCATTTTTAACTTTTGTAATCATATTTAATCCTTCCTACTAAGAAAGGATAGAATGCATGTATCTACATTCTATCCTTTAAGCTTTATTTAGTCCATGTGGTTGCTTGATGATAACCTGCTTTACTTAGCCAATCTTCTACTTCATTTAGAATGAAGTATGCTCTGCTTTTAGGTAATTGATGATACGGCATACCTGCTTTTTTAAACTTATAGAAAGTTGTAGTGCTAATGCCTAGAGCTTGGCAAAGCTGCTTAGCATTTAAAATTGTTTGCTTCATAGTGCCTCATCTTCTAAAATTTATAGTGAAATATGTTTTCAAAGCTTAAGCATCATCTTGGTCGGTATGCTTAGGCCTTTTTATTTTTAGCCGCTTTTTAATGAACTTAGGAGTTACATGAATTGGCTGAATACGACGTAGAAGTTGGTCAACCGTATCAACCTGTCGATCATCAATTTTAGTATTTCTGTAAAAATCTTTGGGGGAGTACGGCGTTGTGATTAAAATTTCTTCCGCACTGAGTTTTTTATCACGGTAACGGCTTACGGCTGCCTTGTCGTGCTGATAAGGATCTAGGATTCTTAATAAATCAGAGTAATTAAAATCATTGGGTCGAAGATCATTTAAAATGATAAAATGCTCGCCATTATAGTCTTGAAAATAATCTCGGCTACTTCCAAGAATTACGTATTTTTTCTTACGCAAGAGGTATTCTGCATACCGAGTCTTACCTACACCAGCTTCTCCATAAAGCCACAAAGTGTGCATGGGCTTACCTTTAAACTTCTTTAGCCATTCTTCATGCTCCTTATCAGCCTTCAATTCATCAATCTGATCAATCAATTTTTTACGTCTAGCAAGTTGGGAAATTCCAATTTGATCTTCTAACTCTTGATACTGAATTTTTCCTTCAGCATATTGATTAATTAAGGATGAGATATACTTAGGACTTTTAGAAATTTTGGATCTAATACTCTTCATCCTTGCCGGGAAGTCAAATGAAGCTACAACCTCAGTATCTTTATAGACATGCTTTCCTTGCTCTCTTGCCTCCTCCGTTTCGTGAAGAAGGTAGGAATAAGCATTGGCAATTCTGCCTTTCCAGACATCTACATATTGTGCCTGGTCATTAAATAAATTTGCTATAGTACTTAACTTCTGTGGGTTTTCATACTTGAGTACTGCGTGGATGTGTGGTCGAATAATTTTGCCTTCTTGGTCTTTCTTAGGATCTTTATCATGATCAATATAGGCCCATTCAAGTGCACCAGATTTTTTTAAAACCTTGTTTAGATCACTTTCTTTTATTTTTAAATGATCTAAGTCTTGAACGTACATAAATTGTCGTGCACGCGGTTCCTTCTTCATCTTTATTCACCTTCTAATCAAAATGCCCATTATTCAAACAGTAATTTAACAATTCCTCCATATCATTAAAGGAAAAATCGATTGTTTGTTTAGCTCGTGGAACCGATTGATATGCTTCATAATAGTAAATGGGGAGACCCATTTGCTTTGCTGCATAAAAGCTGTCCTGTTCCGAAACGATTTCTAGCTTTGAATCCACTTTTCTCACAATGACAAGCGGTAATTTTTCATTTTTAATCAGTGTTTTATACATTAAAAAGTTGATTCGTGCATTATTATAAAATTCAGCATTTACAATAAACTTGCTATAATTGGTAGTTTGATAAATTTTTGAAACTTCTTTAGTTTTCATAAAATGGTAAGCCCCTTTTCTTTACGTCTTTCAATAAATCTGCGTAAACGATTTAATTGAGCATCTGAAATGCTTAACTTTTTTGTGTCTTTACTCTGATACTGACCAGTATTAAACGTTTCATAGTAATAAACCGGCAATTTCAATGCTTTAGCAGCGTAAATAACATCTTGATCATTGATAATAATCAATTTTTGGTACCCTTGCTTTACTTCTAAAACTGGTAGCGGAATATTATCCTGTAAATAGCGAAGCATTAGATAATTTACTCGTAAGTCATTACGAAAGTAAGTATCTGGCTCAAACTTGTTGTACTCGTATGACTTTCTAACCACCGTTACTTCATCATCTGAAGACATCAATGGTGGAATTGAAGCAAAGGGATTTAGTCTTTTCATAATTAACTTTCCTTTCTTGAGTAGTATGCAGTTCAGTTGCACAGTTAGTGACAACTAGTAAATAACAAGCCCAACTAGTTGTCCTATAAGGGCTTGTATAACTTGCACACAATAATAATTTTATTTTTTGCGGCGCTTTTCGCCTCGCCCTCGACGGGCGGCGGACGCGCCGCAATTAATTTATCTTTAGTCATTTTTTATTCCTTTTCTTTTTCATTATTCTTCTTAAATAAACGGCAATAAGTAGGATAGTTAGGCTCTGGATCTTTGCTATCCATAATATCGTCCACACGATATAGCTTATCTAAAGTGTCTTGATACCATTTCTTAGCTTCATCAAATGTTAATGGGCGAAGATCAGCTCCTTCTTCCATTCCGCTATCATAAGCAGGACAGCCGTATGGACTTGAACCATTACCTTCTCCATATAAGAAGAATTTGCCATTAGGTGCTTGATACAGCCATTCTTTGTAGTATCTAAAATTGCTTGGAAAAAATGGGCTTTCATACTCAGCAATAATTTTTGAATTTTCAGTGTCGTATAAGTAATCTTCGTAAAGTCTTTGCATAATTAAAAAATCCTTTCTTTGATTCAATGTCCTTAATGGACTTCTTTTTCTTTACACGCTATATACTAGTTAATAAAATCTAGAAATTGGACAGATAAAACGGGAAACTTAGTAATTTTAAGTTTCCCGTTTTAACAGCTTTTCAAGAGCTTTTAAGTTTAGGATCTGGAAAATAATGTCTTATTTCTAGAAAAAAAGTGATAGGCATAAGATTATGCCCATCACTTACGAGTTCCTTCAATGATGTAATAATATGGATCACTTGTTTTATCGCTAGACAAAGCGTACTTTCTAAAATTTAGCCGTGAAATCTTATCAATGATGTTAGGCCAATTCTTTTCAAGTAGCGGTATCCCATCTAAAGTCTCTGGAATACGAATTTTAACTTCAAGTCTTTTTGGGGAAAGTTTAACTTTTGACATTTTCATATAAGAGTTGTAATCATAAGCGGCGTAATAGGCTTGACTATTTTTAATCAGTCCTGTAGTAGGTAACTTTAAAAAATCAATTAACTGCTTACGTTGTATTAATGAAAATATAAAATATCTAATCTTTTGCCAACTCATAATAATTTCTCCTTACTATAATATGTTGGGCACAGTAACGGCAGCACTTGGTAAGGGTGTTCATCATCTATAATCTGAATTAGTCCCGTCCCTTTACCAGTGGGTATTACAATTCCTTCTGGATCTAAATCAGGAAATAAAAATTGAGTTGTTTTTCGATTAATATTGCCTAGTTGGATCAAAACGTTCACTTGCTCACGAATGGAAGTAGGTACAGAAAGATGATCAAAACGTTGGCCTACTAGTATCAAATGTACATGCGTAGCACGACCAAGGAGAGCTATTTGTGATAATAGCGCAAAAAATGAATCTTTTATGCTTTTATTAATACCCTCTGAAAGTGCTAAAATTTCATCAATTACTACTGTCACGTGCTTTAACGGTAAAGCAGGATTCTTAATTAATTCTCTTTGGCGCGTATGAATTAGGTTTAAGCACTCAGTTAACGTGCTATTAATTTGAGCGACAAAATCTGATTTCGAGCGATTATTTTCTGGATAGATTACTTTTATATCATTAATTTTTGCCCATCGAGTCGGTTCATCCATCTTTGGATCAACCACTATCAAGGTACTTATTGTTTTTAAACATTCTAACCAGTAAGTTAAATGGTAGGATTTCCCTGAACCTGAATTTCCTGCAATCGCTACAGATGTTACTTTATTATAGTTAATACTTAGATCTTTCATAATCGGAATTTGGTTAGTATTTGAAGTAACAAAACTCTTAAGATCAGGAATAACTAGTCTTTTAGCAACGCCTATTTTCCAAGGAAAGTACAAAGCTCGTTGAACGTGAATATCATCTGTATTTAATGGAATAAAGTAAGCATTATTTTGCTTAAGTAAAGTAAATCTTGGATATAATGCTGCATTCAAAATTTTAAAAATTCTTTGATACAAATTGTTGTCGATAAGATATCCCGCGGGCATCCGCGGGATAAACTTAACGCCACCTTTATCTAAATCAATAGAAAAGCTATTAGTATAACTAGTTTCACCCTGCATATCAGACCCTAAGGCCATATCAACGCTTTGGGTAATGTAGTTAATGAGTTGATCTTTTTTCATCACAGCTATTTAACCTCTTTTACATCATCAGCCTTAAAATAAACATCATAACGTGTTTCATACGCAGTAATGTTGTCAAAGCTAACTACTGACATATACTTTGGGAGCTCCACCTTTTTAGCAAACTTTACTTGGAAGTATTCTGCTCCTTCCTGAGTAAAGCCTGCCTTATAGGCATCAACTTTCTTAGTAGGCTTGCCATCTACCCACTCATACTGAGGAATTAACTCAGTACTTAAAGAGTAGATAGGTCGGTTCCTATCTAAGTTCTCCCAAACTGCTGCTGAACTGTAACCACTAGGGTTTAATTTTCTTTTCATGGCTTTTAGCCTCCTTTATCTTGTTTACATAGTTAGAATACGAAGATTTCCCTAGAAAAAGAATCCCTCTTTTCTAGAAATTGAAATCCTATTTTGACGGTATTTTAAGGGACTACCAAGAAGAAAAGATAGTTTTTACAGAAAAAGAGCACTAAGTTTTTCATTTACTTAGTGCTCTTACTCGCAATACCAATTTAAAGGATCATGTAATTTTTTATCATATTTAGAATAGCCATAACTCACTATTAGTCTTTGACCATTCCAATTTATAGTATGAAGTTCACGTAGGACGTAGTCCTTTACATATTCAACCTCATAGAAATTACTAATAGAGTGTTGCAAACTATTTTTAAAAATAATATTCCGTTTCACCTCCTTCAAATCATGATTGAATTCTTGCTTAAAGTTTATATTCAATTGCTTATATTTGGTAAAAAGGTCAGTGTCAATTTGATTAATTGGATCTATTGAGTCGTCAGTTACGGAATTTTGAATACTTTCAGTAACTTCTTTCTCAACTTTTGCCATATCCTTAGCTTTGATATATTGTGGATTGTTTTCAATCTTGGACAAAGCAGCATCCTTTTCTTGTTTTGTTCGCCCTAATTTCTGAAAACTATCATCAATTAATTTTTTATCTTCAGCTTGGAGTATCGACACATCAAAGGCTTGAGATTTTTTGGAAAAATAATCTCTTAGAATGACACCAATTAAATAATTAACTTGATTCTTTGCAATCTTATACTTTTTCTTACCTTGATTTTCTTTGTAATAATCAATACCATTACTTTCTTTTTTTATAGTTGCAATGATTGTTTTTTGCATAGTGTTAATTAAATAGTCATCTTCAACTTGATTACCAGTAAATAATTTATACTTTTTATTAGCATCTTCAATTACTCGACGAATTGAAACGTATTGCATTTGAATTTCTTTTGCACTTGAATTCATTTAGAAATCCTCCATTT
The DNA here is from genome assembly GCA_016302195.1 of Erysipelotrichaceae bacterium. Lineage (GTDB taxonomy): Bacteria > Bacillota_I > Bacilli_A > Erysipelotrichales > Erysipelotrichaceae > UBA1783. Next base: position 6,944 of record JAEDOA010000065.1, read on the forward strand.
AAGCACAAAAAAAGGACCGCTAAGCCTTTTGCTTAACGGTCCTTCATAATAAGCTATGGGAGAAGGAGACGGTTAAAAATTTGCCTCCTTTTCCCTATAAAATTTAAGTTTTTGGGTACCCTGACTACCCTGCTATTCTCGTCTTCGGCTCGATCATTATAATCATAAAATCACCTCTTGTCAATAATTTTTTAATTTTTATTTTAATTAAATTACAAAGATTACATGGAGATAATCAGAAAACGCCTTAATGCCATGTAAAACAATAGAGACGGAGCACATAAGAAGTCTTGCAGCGGCCATAAAATCTTGCACTAGAGATATCCAATAGAAAAAATAAACGACAGCTCGCCTCCGCATTCTGAACATGCCGCGCTTGCCGCTAAACGCACCCAAGAAGCCGATCCAAGTCGCGCCTATAAAATTACTGATGCCTTTTGTCAATTCCTAGCGATGCGCAACAGTTGGGAAGATTTAGCTAATGGGTACTTTGATCAAGCCGTAGCAAATGCCCAAGAGGCCGCAGAAAAGACGCACCGTGATGACGATAGCGACTATTAAAATGCAAAAAAGAGCAACTAAAAAAGTTGCTCTTTTATTAATAATAAAAAGACGGTCAAGCAACTCAAATTAAAAGTTGAATTGATCGTCTTTTGGTATCTGATGGTTTGTTATTTACTAAATATCTTTTTATTAATAATTTTTAGAAAGACCTAATTTTACATTTGATTAGTCGATAACACGCTTAGCTGATGATGGGAAGAATGATGCTAAGGTTTGTGTCTTAACATTTTGGCCAGGAGCTGGAGCGTGAACGAACTTGCCACTGCCAATGTAGATAGCTACGTGGTAGTTACCCCAGAATAACAAGTCACCCTTCTTAAGCGTCTTAGTTGAAACTGGAATAGTCTTACCAAGAGTGATTTGACCGTAAGTAGTTCTTGGCAAAATCTGGTTAGCAGCATTCTTGTAAACGTAAGTAGTTAAACCTGAGCAATCAAATGCGGAAGGGCCCGTTGCACCCCAAACATAAGGCTTACCGATTTCCTTCTTAGCAAGCTTAACGATTGCGTTACGCTTCTTAGTAACATCTGAAGTCTTTTTAACAGTAGTTACTACTGGAGTTGAAACTTCGTCAGCGTGAACAGTAGCTGCCGCGCTAATAGTTGAGATACCTGTAAAGAAAATTGATAAAGCCGCTGTGTATTTAACTAAAGTACGTTTAAAATTCAAAATTAATAATCTCCCTTAAATTATATTTTATTGGCCGATTGTAAAATTAAGTTGAACACTTTTGAAAAATAAAAAGTCCATCTG
>JAEDOA010000066.1 GCA_016302195.1 Erysipelotrichaceae bacterium
CTCATTGGACATTTAGCATTTGCATTTTTAGGGAAAGCAATAACATCTCTTAACGAATCAGAATTAGTCAAAATCATTGCTACTCTATCTAAGCCTAAAGCTAAACCGCCATGTGGAGGTGTACCATATTTCAAAGCATCGATAAAGAAACCAAAACGATTTGATATTTCTTCCTTAGATAAACTTAAGATTTCAAACATCTTTTCCTGCATATCGCAATCATAAATTCTTAAGCTTCCGCCTCCTAATTCGTATCCATTTAATACTATATCGTAGGCATAGCTTCTAACTGACAACGGATCACTCTCCAATAATGGCAAATCCTCATCATTTGGTCTGGTAAATGGATGATGAACTGAGTAATATCTTTGATCTTCTTCAGAGTATTCTAGTAATGGGAAATCAACAATCCACAAGAAATCAAATGTGCTTGGATCATATAAATGAAGTTTCTTGCCTAAATAACTTCTAACAGCACCTAAAGCAGTAGACGCTTTAATCCAGTTGCCTGAAGTGATTAAAACCATCTGATTATTTGTCAAATTTAGCCTTTCAACTAGCTGTTGCTTTTCTATTTCACTAAAGAATTTTACCGCACTTCCCTGTAATTGATTGTCGATATACTTCAATACCACAAGTCCTGAAGCGCCATTTTTCTTAGCTAAATCAGTTAAAGCATCAGTATCCTTACGTGAATAATCATGGGCATTATCAACTACCATTGCTTTAATTGTACCCTTTGGCTCAAGTCCAGTAGCAAATGCTTTAAACTCACTATTAGCAAAGATGTCCTTTACTTCTACAAACTTTAGTCCAAATCTAGTATCTGGCTTATCAGAGCCATAAGTGTTAATAGCATCCTTATAAGTAAATCTTCTAAATGGAGTTTCTATATCAATGCCTTTAACATCTTTCATGATTTTTTTAAGTAATCCTTCAGTCATAGTTAAAATTTCATTTTGCGACATAAAGCTTACTTCGATATCCAACTGAGTAAAATCAAGTTGTCTGTCAGCTCTTAAGTCTTCATCTCTAAAACATCTAGCTACCTGATAGTATCTTTCAAAACCGGCAACCATTAACAGCTGCTTGAATTGCTGTGGTGATTGAGGCAAGGCATAGAAACAACCAGGATGTACTCTTGAAGGAACTAAATAGTCTCTTGCCCCCTCTGGCGTACTTTTAGCTAATACAGGAGTTTCGACTTCGATAAAACCGTTGTCATCTAAATATTGATGCATAGCTTTAACAATTTTAGCTCTTGTAAATAATTTCTGTTGAAGAACAGGTCTTCTCAAATCTAGATAACGATATTTCAATCTTGTATCCTCTAGAGCATCAGTTTCATCAGCGATAATAAATGGAGTTTGGGCTGCAGTATTGATTATCTCAATCTTTTCGGCCTTAACCTCTATTTCCCCAGTAGGCAAATTAGCGTTTTTACTAGTTCTTTCAATTACAGTTCCCTCGACATTTAATATATACTCATTTCTTACTGACTTTACAGAATCTGTTAATGTTTCATCAACTAAAATCTGAGTAATTCCCGTTCTATCTCTTAAATCGATAAAAACTAAGCTGCCTAGGTTTCTTCTTTTAGCTACCCATCCGATTAATGAGACTTTTTTTCCAACATCTGAAATTCTTAATTCACCATTTACATGTGTTCTATTCATAATTTTATTCTCCTAATATTTCCTTAACTTTGTTTACAACTTCGTCAAAATTAACGTTAAACTGCTCTTTATTTTCTGTATCCTTAATAACAGCAGTTTTGTTTGTTTTTTCATCTTCTCCAACAATAACTATTACTCTACTTTGCAATCTATCACTGCTTTTAAACTGAGCTTTTAATGATCTAGCTGACAAATCAAGTGCAGTAACTATCTTATTATCCCTTAATCTTTCAGCAATCTTTAATGAATAATCATTAACATCGCCAAGGGAAATAATATAAACATCGCTGGTTCTTTTTACTGGACAAATTCCATTTTGTTCCACAGATAGATTGATTAATCTTTCAATACCCATACCAAATCCAACACCAGCATAGTCTGGTCCATTAAAACTATTTACAAGACCATCATATTGGCCTCCTCCAAATAGTGTTGCCTGCTGACCTTCATCGTCAACTGGTACTGCTTCAAAAACTGTATTGGTATAATAATCCAGTCCTCTAACAAGATTATCTTCTACCTTAAATGGAATATTCAATTGTTCTAATCCATTTAGGACATCTTGAAAATATTTTTTTGAAGTGTCAGTTAAATAATCCTTGCATTTAGGGGCATTAATGAAAAAATCTTTATCCTTATCGACCTTACAATCTAGTATGCGAAGAGGATTTTGCTGGTAACGTCTTTTACAATCATCACATAAGCATTGCAAATATGGATTAAAATAATCCTTAAGTGCCTTGCGATAGTTGTCTCTGCTCTGTTTATCACCAAGAGAATTAACCAATACCACTACATTATTAATACCCATTAGTTTTGTTATTCGATATCCTAATGCAATGCATTCAACATCTAGCATGGCATTTCTTAACCCTATGGCTTCAATACCAAATTGGTGAAATTGACGATATCTTCCCTTTTGTGGTCTATCATATCTAAACATTGGCTCAATATAGAAAAGCTTCACAGGAAGATCGGTATTACCATACATCTTATGTTCAACAAAGCTTCTGATAATTCCCTTTGTTCCTTCAGGCCTTAAGGTTAAATCCCTTTGCCCATTGTCTTTAAAGGAGTACATTTCTTTGTTAACCATATCAGATGAATCATTCTCTGCCTTAAATACTTCTGTATGCTCAAAAACTGGAGTTCTTATTTCACTGTAGCCATATAAGCGACATTGATCGCGAATAATTTGTTCAGCCTGTTGCCATAAGCTCATATCATCGCCGTAAATATCCTGGGTTCCTCTTGGTAATTGATACTTAATTTCTGCCATAATAAATCCTTTCTTAAAATAAAAAGCGTCCTTGAATAAGGACGCTTTGATAATCATGCGTGGTGCCACCCTAATTTGTTCTCATTAGAGTTAACGCCGTCCTACGTTTTTATCTACTTTTAGTTCAATAAAAATTCTCCAAAGTGTCAAATTTTAAGCTTTCATGAAAATTTCCACCAACCATTTTCTCTCTATCAATCCTTCTTAAAATCCTCTTTATCTTAGAATTTAATATATTTTAGCATTGAAAAATTCAAAAATCAATAGAATACTATTTTATGATTCTCTTAACATCATTGACCGCATTTATTTTTTTCAAATTGGTTATTAATATCTGCAGCTGTTCTAAATCCTTAACCTTTACTTTTATTTCAACAAAAGCATTTACTTTATCAGGTAAGGATTCAGATTTGATTGCTGATAGAGACACTTTATATTGAGCTAGCATTGTGACAATATCATTAATCAGGTATGGATAATCAGTAGCATCGACTCTTAACCAGCATTCGTATTGACTTTCTACCTTACTTTCAAGCCATTTGACATTGATTAATCTACTAGTTTCATTTGCGATATTTGGGCAGTCTCTTCTATGAACTTTAACACCCTGACCCTTAGTAATATAACCAACTATATCATCACCATAAATTGGCATGCAGCAACCAGCAATATTGACCATAATATTTGATAAACCTTCTACCTCGACTTGACAATTTGTATAAGTCTTTTTGTTGGTTTTTTTAGCAGTCCTCTGTTGAAACATTTTGGTCAGAGAATCATTATCTGCCATTGAGGTTATCTTATTCTTTTGTAATTTTTCTATAATTTGAACAATTGTAACGCTTTTATTAGCCAAAGCATACATTAATTCATCATAGCTGTTTAAAGAAAGCTGTGAATAAATATTTTCCAGTCGGGATTTATCAAAATAATACTTTTCATCAAGTCCTCTTTTCTTGATTTCTTCTTGATAAATCTTTTCTCCTTTTTCTATCTGCTCAGATTTATTGTCATTTTCCCTTTTCAATAGAAATGCTCTAATTTTATTTCTAGCTGTTGTTGTCTTAACTATTTTTAGCCAGTCTTCACTTGGTCCATTTGACTGTTTCGAAGTTTTAATTTGAACAACATCACCTGTTTTTAATACGGTATTCAAAGGAACTAAAACGCCATTAACAATTGCTCCAACAGCATTATTTCCAACCTCAGTATGAACCCTATAAGCGAAATCTAAAGGTGTTGAACCATTTTGAAGCTCAATAATTCTTCCCTTTGGCGTCATAACATAAACATTTGCTTCGAAAATTTCTTTTTTAATCTGACTCATAAATTCAGTTGGATGAGCAAGCTTAGATTCATTCATCATGGAAATCATGTCATGATACCAACCGAGTTTATTCTCAATTTCCTTTTGTTCTGTCGCGTTATTATATTTACCCTCTTTATAAGCCCAATGGGCTGCTACACCCATCTCAGCTATCATATTCATTTCTTCTGTTCTAATTTGGACCTCGAAAATATTCCCGTTTCCATCTAGAACTGATGTATGTAAGGATTGATACATATTGCTTTTAGGCATCGCGATATAATCCTTTAATCTGCCATTAATTGGTTTATAGCTATTGTGAATATAGCCTAATATCTCATAACAATTCAATTCGGTTTTGGTAATAATCCTAATAGCATACAAATCGTAAATTTCATCAAAGGTCTTATTCTTGGTTTCCATCTTATGATAAATTGAATAGATATGTTTGCTTCTGCCAAAAATACGGTATTCAATCTTTTTATCAGCAAGCATATGATCTATATTAATAATCATCTGTTCGACAATTGCTTCTCTTTCGCTCTTTTTTGCTTCTAAAAGATTGGCAATTTCATGATATTTTTCATTTTCAAGATACATGAAAGACAAGTCTTCTAGTTCGTTTTTTATTTCAGCCAAACCTAATCTATGGGCGATTGGGGCATAAACCTGTAAGGTTTCTTGAGATATTTTCTTTTGTTTTTCAACTGGTTGATACATTAGGGTGCGCATATTATGTAATCTATCAACCAATTTAATAATAATAACTCTGACATCCTTGGCCATTGCGATGAAGATTTTTCTATGATTAGCAGCCTGATATTCTTTCTCATCTTTAAATTTTAAACTACCAATTTTAGATACAGCATCTACTAAAGTAGCTATATCATGATCAAAAAGCGATTCAATTTCTTCAAATGGAACGCCACAATCTTCAATAGTATCATGTAATAAACCGGCGCAAATTGTTTGCGGACCAGCTGTAAGGGTAGCTAAAATATAGCCCACGTTTAAAACGTGAACAAAATAAGGTTCACCACTTTTTCTAAACTGACCTTCATGCTTCTCTTGAGCGAAATTATAGGCTCTAGTTATCATATCTAACGAAACAGGATCAGAAATATATTTTTTAACTTCTTTAAAAAATACATCCTTTGTAACCTCAACTCTTTTCATTAGCTCACCCCCTTGTTTTAGAAAAGAAGTGGAAAACCACTTCTAATTATCAAATTAATTATTCTCCTTCGAATTGAAGAATTGAGAATACTTCATATCCCTTTAGGGCTTCTCTTCCCTTTAAGTCAACTAGTTCAATCAGGAAAGCATCGCCAACAACAATACCGCCAAGCTGTTCTACCATTTTATTAACAGCATTAATAGTTCCACCAGTGGCTAACAAGTCATCTATAACTAATACTCTTTGGCCTGGTTTAATAGCATCTTTATTCATTTCTAGACTATTAGTGCCATATTCTAAAGAATATTGATATGAAATTACTTCTCTTGGTAATTTATTTGGTTTTCTTGCTGGTACAAAACCAACATTCAATTCAGTTGCTACTGGACAACCAAAAATAAACCCTCTAGATTCTGGTCCCACAATAACATCAACTTTCAAATCTTTTGCGATTTTAGCTAGCTTATTTGTTACTTCTTTAAATGCTGGACCATCCTGAATTAATGGAGTAACATCTCTAAACAAGACTCCTTTGATTGGATAATCTGGAATAGAAGCAATATAATCATACAAATTCATATACAAAACACCCTTTCAAAAATACTTATTTATAATACCACAACAACATTAAAAATGGAATAAAAGTCATTATAAGTGTAAAATATAATATATAACTAGGGGGGGTTAAACCATATGGAATTTACAATATCAAATCAATATCTACAAGCTACTATTTCTTCTTTAGCAGCCGAGGTTATTTCAATAAAGAAAAACGGAAAAGAGTTTATCTGGAACAGAAATAATGATGACTGGCATAACTGCAACCCAATTTTATTTCCTATTGTAGGGCCATTAAAGAACAATAGTTATACTTACAACAATAAACAATTCACTTTAACTCAACATGGGTTTTTAAGAAGAAGTCAATTCAAATTTATTGAAGTAAAAAAAGACAGCTTGAAACTACAATTTAAACAAAATGATGCGACAAAAGAGTTATATCCTTTTGACTTTTGTTTAACCGTGCAATATCTTTTGGAAAACGATAAACTGATTTTGAAATATCATCTAGAAAACCACGATGAAAAGGATTTACCATTTGATATTGGTTTTCATCCAGCATTTGTATGTGCCAATTACTACCAGGATGACTTCAATAAAATATATGTAAACTTCGAAAAAAAAGAGGAGAATATTGCTAAAACAATCCCCCTAAGCCAACTAGTAAATTTAGAAAAGCAGGAAACATTCTTTTATCAAAGATTTAAATCCGAATATGTAGAGCTAGTAAATGGAGATAATATCATAAGGATTTATATCAAAGACTTTACAACCTTGGGTTTTTGGCGCAAATATCCTCAAAGCAATTTTATCTGTATTGAGCCACAGCATCCTTATAACGAATTAAAAAAGAACAACTTCTTTAATCGAGATAACCAAACAAATAATTTACTAGCAAGTAAACAAAGCTACGATTGCCAATATTACTGGCAGATTATTTAAAATATTGTATTACAGATAATTTGATAAGATATTTTGTTTCTAAATTTGTTCTCTTTTAATTGACCGATTACTGTTAGATAATCCTTGTCTAAATAATAATCATATCCTTTATTATCAAAACTGATAATCTCTATTGAGCTATCAAGAGTCCATTTTAGTTGATTATCAGTTTTTAATTTGCGATAATCCTTAATATTAGAAAATGAAACTTTAACTAAAGGAAGCTTTCTGTCTTGACCAAATGGACGATAAGAAAAGACCTCTTGACAGTTTTTTAGTGTTAAATCATTTTCTTGTAGTTCAATATAAGGATATATTATTTCATTAATACAGTCTGTCAGTTTATTATCCAAAAACTGTTTTAATGGTTCAATAGATTCTTCATTAATAGTAAAGCCGCATGCTTTATCATGGCCACCAAAATGAATAAAATTATCTTTATACTGTAGTAATATAGCCATTAAGCTATCATCATTGCTTCTTGCCGAACACTTAACTACATTATCACTTTTGGTAAGAACAAAAGAAGTTTTACCGCTGTAAGATAATAATTTATTGGCTATCAGCCCCAACAAGCCTTCGTGCAAATCATTTATAAATACAAAATTGAAATTATCGGCAGAATCAACCTGTTTTAATACAAGCTGGTACTGTTTTTGGCTCATACTGATTCTTAAACTATTAACATAATTGATTTGATTACAATAACTAACAATATTGTTTTCATTTTCTTCCAACAAAAAATCAACCACTCTATTAGCATTACCATGATCAGCTAATCGACCTATTGAATTAATTTTGGGAACGATTTTAAAAGAAACATCATCCTCATTTAAAGGAAGTTCAAACTTATCCAGAAAAAGTAAATTCAAATATTTCTTCTGATTTAATAATGCTAAGCCTTCCTTAACGATTTTTATATTAATTCCCTTTAAACTCATTACATCAGATAGAATTGAAAGCATGGCTAATATTTTAATCTTATCGTCATCAACACCGAGATATTTACATAATAGATATAAAGTCGCTGCAGCTGATAAATTGCGATAAGGGCTATCCAGTAAATCTGGATGTAAAAAGCAATCACAATCAAGCTTCTGCGAAATCTTATGATGATCGCAAACAATTACGGTCATTTGGTGCTCTTTCGCCCATCTTAACTGCTGATTTTGACTGACTCCATTATCGACGGTAAAAAGTACCTGGTAACCCTTTTGATAACTTTGTTG
>JAEDOA010000008.1 GCA_016302195.1 Erysipelotrichaceae bacterium
TTCTATATGTTCTGTAAACGGAAACATATCAACAGGTTGTATTACTTGAACTTGATAGCCATTTTTTAATAAATAATACAAATTCTGTTTTTGGGTTAATGGATTACAGGAAATGTAAACAATCTTCTTTGGTTTTAAACCAACTAGTGATCTTAAAAACTTCTCATCTGCGCCACTTCTTGGTGGATCCATTATCACAACATCAACTTTGCTTCTTTTCTGAGTCAGTTGAGTTAAATACTTGCCAGCATCGGCTGATACAAAATAAGCATTTTCGATTTTATTAATCTTGCTATTGATTTTCGCATCTCTTATTGCCTGCTGATTTATTTCAACCCCGTATACTTCTTTAACTTTTTTTGCCAAAGATAAGCCGATAGTTCCGGTTCCACAATAGGCATCAATTACTATATCATCTTTATTTAATTGAGCTAGGTCAATAGCCTTATTATAAAGAATCGGAGTTTGGTTTGAGTTAACCTGATAAAATGCGGATGGTGATATTCTAAAAGTTAGTCCATTGAGTTTATCTTCAATATATCCCTTACCATAGAGAATATTAAATCTATCTGATAAAACCATGCTGGTTCTTTTATTATTAACACATTGAATAATTGTCGTTATTTCAGGATGAATATTAATAAGCTGACCAATAAAATCTTTCTTATAGGGTATTGTAAAACTTCCTGTTACTAAAATAACCATTATTTCATTGGTAGTTTTTGAAAGACGAACCATAACATGTCTTAAACATCCTGAAAATCTATTCTCATCAAATGTACTGATATGAAAACTGTTTACCAGTTTCTTAATCGTATTAATGATGTCATTGGCTTTTTCATCAGCAATCTGACAATTTTTGATTTCAACTATTTCATGAGTGCTTTCTACATAGTTACCACAAATAACTCTTTTTTTATAACTTGAAAAAGCCATTTGCACTTTGTTGCGGTAATGATAAGGATTATCACATCCAATAATAGGTTCAACTTTCTTTATTTTGGAAAATAATCTTTCGATTCTCTGCTGTTTAAGTTCAAGCTGCTGTTGGTAGTCTAAGTGCTGTAGTTGACAGCCTCCACAGATATCGCTAACCTTACACTTCTCTAGTCTTTCCATAAACTGAAAGCAACCTTCTTTAACAATTCTTCATCAACTTTATATGGACAGTAACTCAACTTATTTTTATTATCCTTTACTTCCTGGACAGCTAATTCTAATAAATTGTCATCCAGCTTTTCTAACATAGCTACTTCGACAATAAATTGTTTAAACTGCTGTAAATCAGCAAACTGCAAAGCCTGTAGCACTAAATTGACCGTTTTTTGATCAGCATATTTCATTAAGCCATATAAGAAATAGCCGCAAGCCTGACCGTGAGGAATATTATTATGATATGTTAATGTATAGCTTAAGCCATGAGGCAAATTAGTTCCACAATGAGCAATTGCCATCCCACCGATTAATGATACGTATAATAAATTATCATATACCTCTTTTGTCAATAAGCTTTGATCTAATAGCGCCGCTTTGTTTTTACTAAAGGCCCTTAATCCCTCATAGCTAATCATATCAGAAATTGTGGTTGCCTTTGAAGAAATAACGCTTTCTATTAAATGACTTAAAGCATCTACAGCAGTAAATCTAATTGAACGATAAGGCAAATATGTCAAATATTTACTATCAAGCAGAGCTAATTTCGGATATATACGATAGCTCATTGATGCTTTTCTTTTATTAATATTATCAGTCAAAACTGATGCAGCAGTTACCTCACTACCCGTACCACAAGTTGTCGCAACAGCTACTACAGCTAAAGAATCATTACAGGCTGGTTTTTCAAACAATAGCTGGGTATCATTAAAATGGTATTTCAACATTACTGCTATCGCCTTAGCACTATCTAAACTGCTTCCGCCACCAATGCCAATAACAAAATCAATACCCTTGTCCTTGTTAGCAAGGTAAGCTTTTTTTATACTTTCTAATGAAGGATTTTGCTCTACTTCATCAAAAACCTCATAAGCAATTGAATTGTTATCTAAAGCCTGAAGAACATCCGCAAAGCTGCCGTTTTTTCTAGCTGATGATTTTCCCATAACAATTAATGCTTTTTTACCATACTGGCAAAGCTCATTTTGATGGTTTATAACACAATTATCCTCGAAATAAACCAATGTTGGTATTTTAAAAAACATAAAAACTCCTCCATTAATTATCTGATTTGTTATAGCCATTTTTCATAGCCATTGAACAAATATACAAAAGCTTTGATAACAATTCATCTGTCGCTTTTTGAATGTTATCAGCAACTTTTTGATTACATCCTTGTAAAAGCTCAATAGTATCCTTATCTAGGCAATCCAAAGTCAACTTATCATAAACATTTACTAATCTTCCACTATCAATTAGACTCTCTAGCTGATATCTTTCGATTTCATTAATACATTCACTATAGTGACTATCTGCTAAGACAGCAATCAATCGAGTTGACCAGTACAAGTTGTCGGTTGATACCTTATTTGTTACTTTTGAGAAGTAATCAGGTACTTTATTAACATTGCTGTAAAGACACACTAAGCTGTTAAATGGATTAGAGCCAACCGCAAGCCATTGAAGCGCCATACAGTTTTCTTGAGCATAGCCCCTCAATTGAGTAATAGCCATAAAGTTGTTTCTATTAACCCCAACAGGACGGAATCTTGCCGGTTCTAAAGAAAACTTGCTGTATGGATCATATTTAGTAAACTGAAAAGTCGAAGATAGAACATATTTAATATCTTCTATAGTTATCTTTTTTTCAGGCTTTAGGCTAAAAGGCAAATTGTCTGACTGAGGGTTATAGTCTGCATTATCGCCATCCCATTTATAATCAGTAGGATTTAAATATCTCTCCATTGCCCATACTCTTGGGGTATTGTATACATGGTCTGAATCAGTATGAGTACCAAAGGCAGCTCTAACGTCGAAATTGGTTTGTTGACTCAGTTGTTGCTTGCTCATTGATAAATCCAGGTGATTATCAATAATAAAATCGATTAGATCGTTACTGCACATATTGTTTTCTTTTTTGGAAAAAGCATCAACAAAGTCAAAACTATCAATGCCTTGTTGATTAGCAACCACAACATACTTATCATCTGGTACTCTTACCGCCATCCAATGATGGCCACCGATTGTCTCTAACCACCAGATTTCATCCTTATCCTGAAATCCTATTCCATTTCGTTCATAAGTGCCATATTTCTCTAGCAAATCTGCTAAATATAAAGCTCCTTCTTTAGCACTATGAATATATGGCAAAACTATTGTTACCATATCCTCCTCGGAAATACCATCCTTAACAAAAGGATCAGCTGCAGTAACCCGATAATTGCTTGTTAATGTTTCAGTAGCAGTCATACTAACATTGGCGCTATTAACTCCTGCTGCAGCCCAGATGCCTTCTTTATTGTCGGCATTAGGCATAGATGTATAACGCAGCGGATTATCAGGCAAGTCTATTGAAAAGGATGATAAAACGGATTTATATTTTCTAGGTTGATTTTCAGGTAAAACCACAACCAGCTTTTTGGCTGAAAATTGTCCTGAAGGAGAATCTTCATTTCTAGCCATCAAAGTTGAACCATCATAGCTAGCGTTTTTCCCAACTAAAATTGTAGTACACATATTAATTACCCTCACTTATTTTATAAATCTCTGTTAACTTTTCAGCTACTATTTCAGGAACAAATTTACTTAAATCCCCACCATTTTTCGCTATGGTTTTAGCTGTAGAGCTAGACAGGAATGAATATTGAGGTCTTGCCAGCAAGAAGATAGTTTCTATATCAGGCTGAAGAGTCATATTTGCGGTTGCCAGCTGCATTTCGTATTCATAATCACTAACAGCTCTAACTCCTCTAATTAAAACTTGACAATTATGTTCTCTAGCAAAATCAACTGTTAACCCACTACCTACCTTAACTGATACATTAGGCAAATGACTGATGCATTTTTCCAACAATTCTTTCCTTTGACTAGAAGAAAATGCTGGTTTTTTTTCATCATTTTCCATAATAACAATAATAAGCTTGTCAAATAACTGACTCGCCCTTTCGATAATGTCTAAATGACCATAAGTTACAGGGTCAAAACTACCTGGATACAAAGCTATCATTTTCTCTTCTCCTTAACCAATAAATCCACTTTTTTTCTTTTTTTCTAAAAAATAATTCGCAATGCGATTTTGACATATACCTAACATTACCATAATTCCAAAGCAAGCTGAACCACCGCGGGAGATAAGCAATAAAGGAACACCCGTTAGTGGTAACAAGCCAGAAACACCGCCAATATTCAACAAGAAATGAACAGATAGATATATTACCGTTCCAATAAGGATAATTTTATCTGTTTCATTAGTCATTTTTTGACTGTAAAACAACAATAGTGAAATAAGAGCAATATAAGGAACAAATACCATTAATATCCCAAAAATACCAATTTCTTCAATAATAACCGCAAAGATATAATCGGCATCACTGCTTACTAAGTAGCCAAATTTTTGAACTGAATTGCCAATTCCCACACCAAATAATTCTCCTCTACTGATACCTAATAGTGAATAGAAAATTTCTCTTGTTTCATCTTTAGCATAATCAGGATTTGTTACTGCAGAAAATCTAGCAGCAAAAGTTGTTGAGATCTTGGCCAAAATTTCTCTTGCCTGCTCACTTAACAAACAACAAAAGAAAGCCGCTAGAGCAAGCAAAGCACAAACTATCAAAAATATCTGTAATGGTTTAAACCTTCTATTATCTAAAAACAAAATCAGGCTGCAACCAATAATAAATAATATCAAACCACTGCCCGTGTCTCTTTGTAAAACTACAATAGTTAAAACAAAAAACAAAAAGAAGAAGGCAAATGTCCAAAATACTATCTTAAAACTTTTTTCATTTTTAAATTTTCTATCGCAAAATAAACAGGCAATAGCTAATATTATTACCCCTTTCGCAAATTCAGAAGGTTGAAGACCAAATTCGAAGAATCCCAGATTAATGGTAAACCAGGAGTAGTTTCCGTTAATGCTTCCCGTGATTTTGCAATAGATAAAAGCCGTAACCAATAACATTGCTTCTACAATCATAATGCCTAATATTATTCTCTTACACTTTTTGATATCAAAATAATTGCTGGCAAGGTTAAACAAGACAATAGAAGCAGCAAGTATCAATACCTGTTTTATTATATTTTTTAAAGTCGTCTCAATTGTTGAAGCGCTATTTATTGAAGCGGAGCTGATAAAAAGACAACCAAAAGCAAGCAAGATATATATCGCTATCGTTATCAGCTTTTCACCTTGCTTGTTACTAGTAAATAGTTTTGAAAAAAAAGACTTAATCTGAATCAAATATAACCTCTCTTTATTATTTTATCATAATTCACTTTTAAGAAAACATTATTAATGATTATCAGCCCACATTTCGCAAATTTAGACAAAAAAACTACCTTATCCATGCTTATCTTGATGAGGCAGTTTTTAACATAATCATTATTTTTTATCGGCTTTAAGCATTTGTAGTAATTCACTAGCCGATTCAACAATCCCATTAGGATTATCTGTTGCTAGATTAGTATATATCTCACCGACAAAAATTCCATCAGCTATCATTTTCTTAAACATTCTTTCAATTATTGGATCGCATTGTTGTTGCATTTGCATTGGTCCAAATGGATTAGCAAAATAGGTAGAGGTCAACCCCGTTTCCTGAGTTGTATTTTTCGCAATCCTTTTACCCTGTTTAAAGCATTCAATTGCCTGCTTATAATCAGTAAAGTGCTTAATTCCCACTTCGTTTTGGTAGTTATTGGCATATAATACCATATCAACCTTATGATCGGCAGTGATTAAATCATATGATGATACCGGTTGGATAACTCTCGCATTTTCTTTTTGCGGATTGATAAAGATATTACGCTCTAAATCCCGATAAGCTGTTAGTTTATCCAAATCATCCAATCTGACAAAAGCACCGGTTTCAGTTCCATTGGCATATATGCTGCCCTCTTTTTCAAACAGGCAACCCATATCATCAAAGACTATCTCAATTTTACTAATAGTATGATCACTTATCTGCTGATTTGAAATCTTTTTAACGGTTTCAATTGTCTCTGACTTACCAGCCCCTGAATCGCCAACAAAGACGACTGATTTTTTAAGTCCATTTCTAAATAAGATATTAATCATTGAACCATGAATTGGTAATTTGCCTCTATTTAACATCATCAGATTATGAACTGTTAGTATTGCCTTTTTAATATAACCAAAATACTCAATTTTATAATCCGCTTTGATATCAGCTATATAAATATCATTTTCATTATCGTAATAAAAACCGCAGTCTTTTTTGGCATCAGGATTTCCAAAGAAGCAGATTAAATCACATTTTCTATTGGCGCATTGTTGTTCAGTTGCCATTTCAAATAAGTTTGATAAAAAAATACCGCTAGGACAATAATCCCTATGGAAATAAACATAACATAACAGTTTTCCAACAAAACAAGGATAGCAGAACCAGTTTTGGCTTGAAAAGGAAGCTGGGTTAACTGGAAATTGCTGCAATTGTTGAAACGTACCAACTCTTTTATTGCTTTCACTGTGAAAAATGATTGGAGTTCTCAGCATAACTGTATTAACAAATAAAACATTTTTTAGAAAGCTATATTTATTTGCCAGTTGAAAACGGTATTTTTTTACTACAAAACTAGCATTAGTGCCCGCTTGAAGCTGTCTATAAACTTTATTTGAATAGCCCTGCAGTTTCTCTTCACAGCTACGATACAAATTCAAAACCAATTGATTAAACTTTGAATCTAGTTCCATAAAAGATGTAAAGGATAGTTTATTTGTGGAAACATTAATATAGGAAAATCTCTGTTTACGACGCCAGAAATTATAAGCGTTTTCGACAATATACAATGCTTTTATTCTATTTATTTGATCATACTCGTTATTAAAGATATCATCGACATCTAATACCAATAATGATTTAGTCAGTTTCACAACATCCTTAACCATTTCATCTAAGCTTCTATTATTGGTCAGCCAGCTAAACATATTAATATCATTGATAGCTAAGTCCTTAAAATATCTTTCAATAAAAACTTTAAATCCATTGCTGGAAACCAATTCCTGGACATTTTGAAAATATTCGCTTGAAAAATCCAATACTACTACATTATTGCTCATGTAAAATGATTCTTTCATTATTTACCCTCCTTATTCAGCTTCTGCCTAAAGATTTCCCCGGCAATGACGCTTGTAGCACTAGCAGCATTTAAAGCATTTCTAAAATCATTTGCGTAGGGAATATAAATATAATCATCACACAATTTTAATTCTTCTGCTGAAAGACCTCGAAGTGGCCCGCCTATCTCAATTAGAATTGCCTTATCGGAAAAATCATAATCATATAATGAGACAGCTTTTTCACCTCGATATGCCCCGATTACTGTAATAGACTGTTTTTTTAATACTTCAACTATTTCTACGGGATTTTCGCTATATACTATTGGAATTGCTTCACTAGCCCCAGCTGAGCTTTTAATTAAATTGCTGTCATCAAAATCATTATATCTCTGTTTCATAATAACCCCATCACAACCAAAGGCATATAGAGTTCTTAGGATATAGCCTAAATTATAACTATCTTCAATCCCTTCCAATAAGGCTAAAAAAGGCTTGTCTTTCTTTAGCAGGGAAATAATAGATTGAGTTTTTCTTTCAGAAACCTGGGCTAGTATTCCACCATGGGTCTTACCCTTAGCTAAGGCTTGGATCTGGTGCTCTTTCATTCTTTTAACTTCGATTTTTTTAATTCTAGCTTGCTCGATAATATAAGAAACATCTTTTCCTTTTTTATCTTCTTCAATATAAATTTCCTTAACTGTTCTGAATTTGCTATTTAAAACCGCCTTTACTGCAATTTTTCCTTCAACTATTGTCACCATTATCTTTCCTCGCTTTTTGTTATAAAGGTAAACTGATTAACATCAATCGGAAGATGCATATACAGCTTCTGCATTGGCTTATTAGCTATCTCAACTTCATTGCCATCCATATCAAATAATTTATCCAAAGTGAAATAAACATCCTGCCCTTTAGGATTAAATAGTCTAATTCTATCACCCTTTTTAAAATAATTTCTTACTTCAATAAGGGCAATATGATCTTTGCAGTCAACAACATTAGCAATATATGACTGATTGGCTGTTTGAGCATTTTCATATATTTGCCCGGAAATATCAACTTTTCCTGGATAAAAACCTTCAAAAGTTGCTCGATTGGCAGCTCTAGCAATTAATGATTTACTATTATCCAAGCATTGCTGGCTGATAAAGCCTTTTTGCTGGTATTCATCTATCAACATACGATAAGACTTTACAACCGTTGCTATATAATAGGCTGTTTTCATTCTTCCTTCTATTTTTAATGAAGCAACATTAGCCGCTAACAGCTTTTCGAAATTATCCATAACACACATATCTTTTGAGCCCATAGATAAAGGGTACTCATTTTTGTCCAGTAATTCATCATTATGATATAAATGATAATTCCAGCGGCATGACTGAGCGCAGCCACCTCTATTGGCATCTCTATTGGTTAAAAAGTTGGATATAACGCATCTGCCTGAATAATTAGCACACATGCCTCCGTGAATAAATACTTCAATAGGCATTTTTGTGTGGGAGGTAATGCTTAATAAATCATCATATTCTACCTCTCTTGCTAAAACAACTCGATCAGCGCCATTATCTTGCCAGAATTTAATGGCCGATAAATTAGTTGTTGTCTGTTGAGTGGAAATATGAACCTCCATATTTGGCGCAACTTGCTTTGATAATTTTGCTATTGCACTGCTAGCGCAAATAATGGCATCAACTTTAAATTCATTTAGAATTGTAAGATACTCTTTTAAGCCATCAAAATCACTATTATGAGGAATCATATTAACAGTAACGTAAACCTTTTTATTTCTCTGATGGGCATAATCTGAAGCCTGCTTAATATTATCCAAATCAAAATTGGATGCTCTTACGCGCAAAGAAAACTGTTTGCCGCCAAAATATACAGCATCAGCACCATATTCTAATGCCACTTTCAATCTATCTAAATCACCTGCCGGCGCTAATAATTCATATGCCATTTTTTTATTTCTCCAATACTGTCTGTTTAACCTCAGAAATACTCTGATAACTAATCTTATCGTTTAGCCCTAGTAATTTTTCATAGCCCAATTGCCAAGGCATATTTCCATCAATAACCTCATGATAAATCTTTACTACTTCTAATTGATATAAATCATCCATAAATACCTGATCAAAAATAATACCAGCATAATCACTAGCAACTATTTCCTTTATCTTATCTAAACTATGCAGCATATAGCCATATAACCAGAAGCCGCTTTCTTTTTCAACCAAAGGCATTTTGATGTCTCTATTTTCTTCTTGCAGATAGTAACCATCTTTATATTGCTGATATTTATTTAAGTAAATTGAAACAAATCGCCTTTTACTGTAGCTAATTAATACCTCACCAAATACTCTTAAATAACAATAGTTTTTAACTTTATCAGCAATTGCAGCCATCTCATTATATGGTATATCCTTGGAAATCACACAACCTGAAACACCATTATCTTTTAATAACTCTATATCATAATAATTTGTCAATAAAGTTTCAGGAGCATAAATCGTTTTAACAGATAGCTTTAACTGATCAACTAAAACTTTAACAGCAATATCGGAAAACAGTAGAGCATCAACTTTGTTTTTTTCCAGCAACAATAAATACTGGGATAATTCTTCTATTTCTTTTTGATCATATAATCTATCAACTCTAACAATACAACCTAGATTAGCCGATTTAACCTTTTGTATTAGCTCTATTGTTTTAGAAATGTCATTATCCGTTATTGAACTGGAATAATAACTGTCAGAAACAATCACATCGTTAACTTGTAGTTGTTTAAGCTGAGTTAAACAGCTATCTGATTTAATAGCTACTATATATTTCATATTAGTTTTTTCCTTCCATATCTGCTAATAGAATGTCAATGCATTCTATTAAGTCACTGGCAAGCAGTGAGTAACTACTGTGTTTTCTTGTCCAGTAATCTGCGGCCAAAGAATGAACGCTTACCGCAGCCACTATACTTTCAAATTGCTTATTAGCACTATAAAAACCTGCAATAACACCTGCTAGAACATCACCTGATCCCCCTTTAGCCAGGGCATTATTGCCAAAATCATTGAACACCACATGATTTTTGTCAATCATAATCGTATTTTCCGATTTCAAAACAATGGTTAATGATGGATAAATGTGAACTATATCTGCTAAATCCTTTAAAATAGTTTTAGCGTTATAAGGGAAGATATGCTGATACTCGCCCATATGAGGGGTAATAATAGTATTATTATTACGATTCAATAAGGCTAGATTGTTTTTCAAATAAAACAAGCCATCTGCATCAATTAAGACATCCTTATTAGTTTTTAGCACATATTGCAGCAATATTTCTGTATTTTTATTTCTCGATAGGCCAGGGCCAATCACAATTGTATCAAAGCGCTCAAAATCAAAGGTTTCCAACTGATAAATTAAATTATTTTCAATTCTAACAGTCATCGCCTCAGGCAATACTATTTTAAAAACGTCAATAACTTCACTATAAGACATTACCGTTAACAGCCCACCGCCTGACTTTAAAATAGCCTTGGCTGCCAGTATTGCAGCTCCAGTATAATTATCACTTCCGCCAATCAATAGAATTTTTCCATAATCGCCTTTATGGGAGTGGCTTTGTCTTTGGGGAAGCATTTCCTTAACATTTTTATAGCTATATAGTTGGCCAATTGAAGGGGCTGAAGCAATGCTGTCATAACCAATTGAAATCGAAGAATAGCTTATTTTGCCACACATACTATTTGCAGGATAAAGATAATAAGCTGGTTTTGCTAGCTGAAAGGCTATTGTTTCATTGGCTTTTACAGCCTTAAACAAAACTGAGCCATCATCGCAATCAATTCCACTAGGCAAATCAGCGGCTATAACATAATTGGCGCTATCATTAATCCAATCAATAAATAAGTCAAAAGGATAAAACACATTTTCTTTTAACTCAATTGAAAACATGCAATCAACTATCAGATTATTAGCACTGATTTGCTGTTTTATTTCCTTTAATGAGCTATATACTTTTATATTAGTGTTTTCGACTAAGCCCTTTAGGTTACAATTGTCCCAATAGAAATGAGCCAGGCCAACTTCTTTTGAAGTCTTTTTAGCTAACAATTCAGCTAAAATTACCCCAATATCCCCACTAACCGAATTAGAACAAACGATAAGTATATTCTTATCCTCTCTTTGGCTGATATTTTCAAATAGGCAAACAGCACAACAAAGCAGTAAATCATAATCACTTAAATGATTTACTTCTCTTTCCTTATTAATAATTTGAAAAATCTGATCGCGTTTAAATACCTTCATATTTTTATTATAAATTGTGTTTGTAGAAACTTCTATTATCTAACGCAAATAATCTTGATGTGAATTCATTTGGTTTTACTGTCTGAAGTTCTTTCTCAATCATTGTTAATTTTGCATCAATATCATCGATAAAATGTAGGGCTTCTGCCTCAATAATCATTGGTAATACAGGCGAACCAAATTCATATTGGCCATGATGGGACAAAACCATATGCCTTAATAAAGTCACTTCCTGACCTTCTATTTGAAGCTGATCTGCTGTCTGCTGGATTATGGTTTGGGAAATAGAAATATGCCCTAGTAGCTTACCTTCTACTGTATATTCAGTTACGGGACCTGTTTTAAGTTCTATTACCTTTCCAATATCGTGAAGCAGTACGCCACTAATTAACAAATCTCTGTTTAAGGATTTATAGTTTTCACACATACTATTTGCCAAATGAAGCATTGAATAGACATGTGTAGCTAGTCCGCTGACAAATTCGTGATGGTTTTTGGCGGCAGCAGCGGAAAAATAAATCTCATTGTGATATTGACGATATATCGAATTGACAATTCGAAACAAATTCTGATTATTTATTGAACCAATCTGGCTGTCTATATACTGCTGCAGCTGTTGCTTTGAATAAGGGCCCTTATTTACAAAAAGACTATAATCAATAGGCTGTTGTGGTAATGAAATGGAGTTAATTTTAATTTGAAGATTGTCTTTATAGTTGATAACATCACCTTTAACAACCAAAACCTTACCTACCTCTATTATTTCACTTTGGGCAGGTTTAACATCCCATAATTTTCCCTCAATACTTCCGCTTTGATCTTTCAATGTGATAGAAAGATATGGTGCTTTTGAATTGGTAACTCCAGCCTTAACCTGAAATATTAATAATGGCATTTCTATAGAAGCCCCTGCTTTTAATTCACTAATTGTCATCCTGTAAATTCCTTTCTAATAGATTTGTTATTACTTCGCTATTGAATCCTTTACTAAAAAGATATTTGTAGCACATTTCCTTCAATTTTTTATCTTTATATTTTTTTCTATATTGACGAAGTATTTTTGTTAAATGATATTGCCCCGCTTCAATCTGCTGATTATCATCGTAAGATAGATTAAGCTTTTCGACAACTTCATCACAGTTGGTAAATCCTTCAGAAACAAGCTTCTGCTTGATATCATATATTTTTTGTTTATATGACATATTCCTTTGACTTTTTTCGATTTGGATAGCCTTTGCAAGGGCTCTTTGAAACTCTTCGTTAGAATCTACCTTTAGAAGTGCATCTTGAATCAAGCTGGAATCTAAGCCTCTTTCTTTCAAGGTTGAAGCAGTTTTTAGTTTTCCCTTTAGTTTAAGCTGATCACTATAGAACTGTGATTCAATAACTCTATTTATATCAAGATAGCCAGCTGATGATAATGTTGTGATAACTCTTTGAGAGATATCACTTGATAAATCATCAAACTGATTTAAATACTGACTAATCTCCTTGGCAGTCAAATCCTTATTAGCGAGTTTTTTTAAACACTTAGTCAGGCAAAAGAAATACTTGTGACTATTCTCTAAATATTCAATATCATCATCGCTTAATTCTTTATCAACCTGAATTCTTCTGCTGTCAAAATCATCTAGTGAAATCTTATAATCAACCTTATAATCATCATTTATTGCCTTTATAACAACAAAATCATTTTGATAATTTATCTTCTTTACTATCATACTAATCTAATTTGTCCCAAACTTTTACTTTTCCTTTAACTACTAAAAATGGCTGCTTAGCTAATCGAGCTAAGTAGACATCACTATAGGAATCTGAATAAAACTGGTCAATATCCTTAGTACTATAGCCTTGTTGAACAAAACGAACAACTTTCTGATTGCGATTGCAGTTTAAAGATAAAATCTCTCCAGTATTTTTATCAACCTCAGATGCTATCAAAGTGTTGATTTTTAATCTAGAGCAGCCTTCTTTGATTAAAAAGTAGGGAGATGCGCTGATAACAATATCATCGTCTTTATGATTATTCAAATACCAGTCATTGATATAAATAATGTTCTCATCCCAGAACTGTTTAACCAAAGCATCAACATCATCCAGATTATTTAAGAAAACATATAAATGTCTTTTCATTTCTGTAATATCTATTTTTTTAAGGAAATATAAAACAAAACCTTTAATATTTTCAGGTAAACATTTCAACATTTTTATTGGATGTTTTCTAAAACAGAATAGATAAAACTGTTCAGTAGAGTCTTTTTGATAGATTGTTTTGTCCCAATCGTAAACATTCATAAAAACACCTGCCTTACTATAAAGATTTTACCACAAATCATATTCTTTTTTTACTTTATCTAAAAATTCAAATCACATTATTTCACAAAACAATACCATTATTAAACGATTATTGTAAGTTATCATATACTTGCAAGTAATAAATAGAGTGCTTGCTGAAATATTCTCCTTTCTATTTCAAATATTTTATCCCCCCTTTAATTAAATTAAAAATGAACCGGGTAAAACCCAGAGAAATAAGTTTCCTGTCATAATAGATGGAAACTTATTTTTTTCACATTTTTTCACAAAATTGTAACATTTTTCAACGATAATCTTTTTTTATACTAATAATGCAAGTAGAAAAAAAGACTTGCAAAACTAACAAATATTCTCCTTTCTATTTCGAATATTTATCCCCCTTTAAAAAAAGAAGAGCATGAGCTCTTTTTTTTGTTATAAAAGGGGGCAATTTATTCATCTGCCCCCTTACAAGTAGTCATTATTTTATAAAGTGTCGTCTCTTGTTTTATTTTCAACAATCATCTTATGCCAGCAATTATAACACATGCTTTCGTAGACATCATTTCCCCCAATAACAACCTGTGAACCGCCCGTACAAACATGGCCAGTTTCATCAAATCTAGCGTTGACAATAGCCTTTGCTCCACAACGGCAAATTGATTTAATCTCCGTTATTGAATCAGCTAGTTCGAATAAACGCTTACTGCCTGGAAATAAATGGGTTAAAAAATCAGCTCTTAAACCAAAGCACAATACTGGAATATTCTTGTCAGAAACAATCATTCTTAGCTGATCGACCTGGCTTTCAGTTAAGAATTGACATTCATCGCAAATAATAACATCCACATTCTCTGGTAATTTTTCTAAAATACTGTCATTTGTTTCAATAACATCAGCTTGGGCTTGTAAGCCGATACGGCTTTTCAATATCGCCTTACCATCACGATCATCTACTGCTGATTTTATCAGCCAGACTTTTTTACCCTTTTCTTCATAGTTAAACTTTGTCATCAAAGCATTAGCTGTTTTGCTTGAGCCCATTGCTCCAAATTTAAAATACAATTTCGCCATAATTAATCCTTACTTCCTGCCAGTTTTCTTCTTACGCTAGTAGAGAACCATTCTAACAATAAAGTCATAATAATGATACCCAATAACATAGCTCCACAGTCATTCCATCTTCTAGCTCCAATTGCGAAGATTAGTTGAGCTCCAATACCACCAGCTTGAACAATACCTAAAATAGTCGCATTTTTAACATTAATATCCAAACGATATAATACTATTGAAATAATATTAGAACTCAATTGAGGAATAATTCCATATCTGATTTTCTCAAATGTTGAACAGCCAGCGGCATCCAAAGCTTCGGTTATACCTGGATTTAAGTCTTCAATAGCTTCTATTAACAGTTTTGATAACATACCAACTGAACCAACTGTCATAGATAGAACGCCGGCAAAAGCACCTGGTCCAATTGATTTAACAAACATGATACCAAGCATAAAGGCTGGGAAAGCTCTGATAATGGAAATAATTGTAAGCACAATTGAATTAACCCACTTAGGACAAATATTTCTGCTTGCTAAAAAAGCAAGTGGAATAGATATTACTACACCTAAAACAGTGCCCAAAAAAGCAATTGCCAATGTTTCAAAAAGCATATACAACAAACCATATTGGGTTAAGTTGGTTATCAAGCTTAATGATGGGGTAAACAAGCCTTTAAATGCGCTTAAAGCTATCATCAAACCTTTAGGATTAATGCCCTTAAAAGTGATGGTGATAGATATTAGAATATATATAATTACTATAGATAAGAAGATAGCAACAAATTTTGGCCAGCTCTTAGGAAATTTTTCTAATTGCTGATCTATACTTAAACGATTATTACTCATCCTTGCACCAACTTCTTTCTAATATTTCTGGAAATAGTTTCGATAATGACAACAGTAATGACAAGTACAAGTACCATTAATCCAGTATTTCCATATCTTCTCCAAGTCAACTGTTCGTTGATTTGTACACCGATACCACCTGCTCCAACATATCCTAAGATAGCTGCACTTCTAACATTGGTTTCAAAACAATATAAAACAGTGCTATAAAAATAACCGCGAAGCTGTGGATAAATAGCTTTTATCATACACTTTGGTCTTGAAGCTCCGGTTGACTGCAAAGCTTCATATGGCCCCATATCTAATGTTTCAATATGCTCATATAGCATTTTGACGCATATTGTATAGGTAAAAATAGTGATAGAAATAGTACCAGCTAATGTACCAGTTCCAATAACTATTGATAATAATTGGGCATATACTAGTGTTGGCAATGTTCTAAGCAAGCTTAACACTCCACGATGAATAGTTAAATAGGTTTTATTTAACTTGAAATTAGCAGATAAATAGAAACTCATTGGAAGAGCTAGTAAACAGCCAAATACTGTTCCTAAAAGCGACATAACAATAGTATCTATCATTGGCTTTTTCATGCTTGAAAAGAAAGCCCAGTTAGGAGGGAACATTTTACCGATTAACTCCCAGAACTGCTTTCCTCTAGCAAACATTCTTGGCAAATCAAATCCAGTTACTTTTCCACAGATAATGGCGAAAATTATTACTATGATTGTTATATAAGGAGCAGCATTAAACTTTTCTTTTACTTCTTTTCCATTAGCCAGCTTGTATGTCTGCGGATAGAAAATATGTAAAAAATCCTTAATCATCTTTCTTCTCCTTCATCATATCATCATCGGTTAGTTCTCTACCATAGATCATCTTCAAGATGTCATTGTTGATTTTTTCAGTTGGACCATCAAAGACAATTTTACCTGCATTAATGCCGATTATTCTATCAGCATACTGTAAAGCCAAGTCAACATGGTGAATATTAATCAACACTGTTATATTCATTTCCTTATTGATTCTCTTGAAGTCTTCCATAACCACATCAGCCATTACTGGATCTAATGCCGCAACTGGTTCATCAGCTAAGATGATTTGAGGATCCTGTGCTAATGTTCTTGCTAGTGCAACACGTTGTTGTTGACCACCTGACAACTGGTCAGCTCGCGAATAAGCTTTATCTAAAATACCTACCTTATCTAAGGCAGTTAATGCTTTTATTTTATCTTGCTTAGAATATAAGCCAAGTAACGTTCTAATAAATGACATATCAGCAACTCTTGCCGATAAAACGTTGTTAATAACCGAAGTTCTCATAACCAGGTTAAATGATTGGAACACCATTCCAATCTTACGACGGAAAGTTCTCAATTTCTTTCCTTGAAGTTTTTCTACATCAATATCGTTAACTGTTAGTTTACCAGATGTTATATCAATCATTTTGTTAATAGTTCTAATAAGTGTCGACTTTCCTGCTCCTGATAAACCGATAATCGCAACGAATTCTCCTTGTTGTATTTCTAAGTTTACATCACTTAAGGCCTTAGTACCATTACTATATACCTTATCAACATGCTCAAATTTAATCATATTACTATCCTACCTACTTTTTTCTAAAAAAGAGGATACATTTTTATATTAAAATGTACCCCCTAATCTTAACTTAACTACTAAAAATTAATTAAATAAAGCGTTAGCAGCACGTGTTGAATCGTAGTCTGAATCAGAACCTACCATGTAACCCTTATGGCTATAAGGCTTAACAGCAGCCTGTCCTTCTTCAGTACTACCGAATTCGATAAATACTTCCTGTAATGCTTTAACTAATTCTGGAGTCATCTTTGGATCAACTGACTGCTTAGCAACTGATACTGTATCGTTCATGATATAATCGCTAACTGCGATAACCTTAATAATATCCCAAACAGTCTTGCCTTCTTTAGCTAATTCAGGATAAGCAGCTTCAAATGCTGTTGTGCTAGCTGCATCCTTACGAACATCAGCGTAACCAACTGTGATATCACAACCACCAGTTAATAAAGATTCCATCATATTAGCATAGCTTCCATCAGGAATAACGTTAGCTAATGAAGCAATTGTAATCTTGTTATCTGGTGTACCAAAGTTAGTATTCAACCATAAGCTTGGATAAACATAACCAGCTGATGAAGTTGAAGAACATACATACCAAGTAGCGCTATTTACATCATCCCAAGTTAATTTGCCAGCATCTGCTAATTGATATAATTCAGCACCCTTATCAGTAGCTGTATTAACGTAAATTAATGAAGCGTAACCTGTTGCCATATCAGTTGCATCAGTTGTCTTACCAGCATTCCATGGATTAACGCCATCTTTTGGATCGATAACTTTACCATCTTCACCAGCAACACCATAACGTAATGCTTCTACTAATAAATCAACACCATCAGAATATAAGATGTAAGTTGAAGCAGGAATCAAACCGATATCGATAGTTCCAGAAACCATTCCTTCACCAACTGCAGCATAGCTTGTACCAACGTTAACTTCTACTTCGTTAACAGTAAAACCTCTCTGAGCTAAACCATCAATAATGATTTGTGATAATGAACGATAACCTTTTTCAGGATCGCCATTAGCTGCCTGTAAAATAACATCTGAATCCTTTGAAGGAACAAATGATACTACTAATTTATCAATAGTTTTGTCGTCGTTATTTGTCTTTTCTGAACAACCAACCATTGATAAGATCATCATTGCACTTAATACAACAATAATAAACTTTTTCATATAAGAGAATTCCTCGCTTTCATTAATATTGTAATTTTTATTTTTAAATATGTCCACTAATGGAAGCATTTTCAAAAAATGAAAATTTTTTGCACAAATTATTCTTATATTTTATAATATCTATATATTGCCTAAGGGGGTACAAATTATGAGTCAAACAACCAAATACATCCTTCTTGCCTGCCTAATTGTAGTTATCCTTTTAACTTTCTTTGTTAAAAGTCGTTTCAGCAAGCTCATTAATGCAGATTCAGAAGAAGAAAAAAAGAAAATATATTTCTATATTTCCCTTTTAGTTGTTCTATTAATTTGTTTAATCGTTATAACACTAATACTATTAAATAGCTAATCAATTCTCACAGCAACAACTACACATCTTCCATCGCTAAGTGAGCGATCACAGGTAGATAATGTCAATAGTTTGTCACCATAGCTGATATTTAAATCCGTTGAATTAATCGCATATTTATAGCAGTTATCTACAAACTGATCAAACTGCTGTTTATCATCTGCCTGGACAAAGTTATAATATGGAAACTGGTCATCACCGGTATTTACTTCAATTGAAAAAACCGCAAATACCTGATATCTATGACATTCATTAATAGTATCAAACTCGATAATTGAATGCTGATTGTAGAAATCAGCTTTTTTATATTTCAATAAAGAGGCAAACATTGTTCCATCACTTCTATTATGACCATGAATGATAACATTATCGGTTGGTTCAAAGACATCGCACTGTTCCTGAACATAAGGTAAGCCACTTACCGAGTATTCCTCATTAAAATTTCTGTAAAGATAGTAATCTTTGACATTTTTAGTCTGCATTACTGGAAAATCAATCTGAGTTGATTCAATGGTAATCCAGCCCACCATATCGTTATTTTGCTGGTATAGCGCTTGATATGAGGCAATTTTCTTACTATCCGATTCTTCCTTGGTAACAGTATCTGAACCTGTTTGCGATTGCTGGTCGCGATCTATCTGATTCTGCAAGACTTTTATATCACTTTGATTACGAAAAGAAGTAGTATAATAAACCGCAACAAAAGATCCACTCACTAAAAAGATAGCCAATAACAATCCGATAATAATGTTGAACTTACGATTAAGTTGTTGTTTTGTTACCATAACAAACCTCCCTCTTGTTAATAATACTACTTTCTTCTAAAAAAATCTATTTATGAGGGTGATAGAGCTTTTTAGTCTGGTATTTTGGCTCACAGCTTACCATCACACCAAGCTTTCTTAAAACATCATTATCTACTGCCGATAGGATAACTGATGAATGCAGCTTGGCATTTTTCAACTTTGGCAAGGCCGAAATAGCCTGCAAAGCAGCTGGATTTAATTGAGCCGATATAGTTAAAGCTATTAATACCTCATCAACATGCAATCTTGGGTTGTTATTTCCTAGGTAATTGACCTTTAAGTCTTGTACTGGAGCAATAATATTTGGTGATAAAAGTAAGGTTCCATCCGCAATATTGCATAAATACTTCAAGGCATTAATTATGCAGGCAGAAGCCGCTCCTAACAATGAAGAATTCTTTCCAGTAACAATATGACCATCGCTTAACTGTAAAGCAACCGCTGGTCCGTTTGTCATTTCAGCTTTTTGAAGTGCTGCCTTTACTACAGGATAATCATCAACCGTAATATTTGCTTTATTCATTATGGATACTGCCTTATTTACTGCTGATTCTTCAACATTTCCTAAACGGTAATCGACAAGTGTTCGATAATACCTTCTAATAATTTCATCACAACTGGCTTCTCTACTGGCTTCATCATCGCAGATACAATATCCTATCATATTTACGCCCATATCAGTTGGTGAGAAGTATACATCCTGATTAGTTATCTGTTTTAAGATGCGGGCAAGTACTGGAAATATTTCAACATCGCGGTTGTAATTTACCGCCATAACACCATATTTCTCTAAATGGAATGGGTCAATCATATTGACATCATTCAAATCCACAGTAGCAGCCTCATAAGCTAAATTAACAGGATGATTTAAAGGCAGATTGAAAATTGGGAATGTTTCAAACTTGGCATATCCTGCCACATTATTCCTTTTATATTCATGATATAGCTGACTTAAGCATACTGCCATCTTGCCTGAACCAGGTCCAGGAGCTGTAACCACAACTAGAGGTCTGGTAGTTTCAACATAATCATTCTTGCCAAAGCCATCATCTGATACAATCAAATCGATATTGCTTGGATAGCCATCTATAGCATAATGCAAATAAACGGTAATATTCATTTTTTCCAGCTGTCTTTTAAAATTATCAACAACTGCCAATGAAACATATTGAGTAATAACCACTGAACCAACATATAAACCGATATTTCTAAAAGCATCAATTAGTCGCAAAACATCCTGGTCATAAGTAATACCAAGGTCGCCTCTTTTCTTGCTTTTTTCAATATCATGAGCATTAATCGCAATTATTATTTCCACCTTGTCCTTCAATGATGTCAACATTTTAACCTTCATATCAGGTTCAAAGCCAGGTAATACTCTAGAAGCATGAGAATCATCAAATAGCTTGCCCCCAAACTCCAGATAAAGCTTATTGTTAAAGCGATTAACCCTTTCCATTATTCTTGCTGACTGCATACTTATATATTTTTCACTATCAAAAGCAATTCTTTCCATATCTTTCCCCCCAAAGCAACAATATTTAAGATTTTATCATAAAAACATTATATAATTGAAAACTTTTTTAAGGCTTTGATTATTCCATCATTTTTAGCAGTATCGGTAACATAATCAGCTACCTGTTTTACTGAGTCAAAGCCATTTCCCATTGCTATTGATAGCCCGGCTGCTTCAAGCATTTTTACATCATTATCGCTATCACCAAAAGCGATTGTCTGCTCTGTTGAGATATTTAAATATTTACAAATCGCAATTAAACCATCCTTCTTGCTTCTACCCTTATTATCTAAATCATATAAGGCGTATCCTCCATCCACAACATCTAAGCGATCTGAAAACACCTTTGAAAACTGAAGCATTTTTTCCCTGTCACAAATCAAAGCCCCTGAAGTAGGAAGGATTGTATCGTCCAGACAACGATGATAATAAACTCTACTAACTGACTTTTCCAACATCTCTTGGCCTGGATATTGATTATAAATATAAAAGCCATCAACAAATTTCCAGAATAAGCCTAAATCCTTTTCTATGCAATACTGGTTAACTTCATCAAAAAGATTTCTATCTACCTGCGCTACATCGATAACATTCATATTGTTGTCACAAACGAATTGACCATTAGCGCAATTGAAAAAATCCGCCTGGATTTTTCCCTTTATGTTCTCTAAGCCATATGGCATTCTTCCCGAAGCAATAACTATCTTTATTCCTTTGTTTCTTAACTGTCTAATCGCATCCACTGCACTTTCGACTACCGGTTGATTGATACCGGCAGTTAATGTCGAATCCACATCAAAAAAAGCCGCTTTATATTCCATCATTTTATCCCCTTTAATTAATATACTTCAAGATAATAAATAACCTGATATGATTCCTCATAATAATCCTTGAAAATATCCTTGAAATCTAAACTGGTATAATACAGTTCATCTAGTTCCTCTTTTAATACCATCTGATTTTTCTCAAATGAAACTCGATAAACCACTTCCTGTTTATTTTCAACCACAAATAATAAATCACCATAACAATTATCAATCTGGTTAAAATCATTTGGGTAATAATAGGTCGAACTACAGCCGGTTGGCTCGATTAAAGAATAACCGTAATCGTTAGCTAGATAAACCTTATTGTCGATTTTTACAAAATTTAAGTAATTGGAATTATTGACTCTTTGTTTAGTAACTAATGAAAAGTCAGCTAGATTATAGATATATAGATAATTGGAATAATCCAGCATGTAAAAATAATTATCATCAGCAATATAAGTGGATAAGTAACCTTCTAACATTTTTTGCTGGTCATTCTTTACATAAATTGCTTTGCCATCTTGATAAGTTACAAAGCTATTGGAGTCAATTACATGCAGTAAATATCCAAAGACATTATTTAGCGAGATTGAATCACTTAAATCATCAATACTAAAGCTTTTATACTCTTTTCCATCTGCACTATAGAATAACAATCTATTTTGTAATAGAAAGCGATAATTTCCATCGATAAGCTTTTGGGCCAATACTCTATTATTATTATCCAACAGCAATACTTTATTCTCCTGCTGATTGGAAACAACCGCAATTCGTTTAGTATCAATCTTTTTTTGACAGCCAATTAAGACCAATAACAAAGATAAGATAACAATTAGTAAACTTTTCTTCATCTTGCTCTCCTTCTAAACACTTGAACTAGAAAACTGATATCAGTTGTAATTGCATCATATTCAAACAGCTTTTCGCTGTCTTTAAGACTAGTAGTATGGTAGTAAGGCATCATTTGCCATAAATCCTTAATGGTTTGCTTATCAGGCAAATCAACCTGATAATCAACATGACTAGTTTCAATCAAATCAAAATCATCTAATTGATATCCCTTTTCCTCATTGAAATAAGGATTTGGATAAACAACCTCTTTCAGCTGATAAAGATGTCTTTTAGCTGGAGTAACCGCAATAACAATTCCATTATCTTTGATTACATTTGAGAACTGCTGACTACTGTAGGGGCAAAATACGCTCATTAACCCATCAATGCTATTTTGCTGAATTGGCAGATTGAAAATGGATGAAACAAAACAGCAAGCACTTTTGACTTTTTTATTAGTCATCACAACCCCTTTTTTTGATATATCTGTAGCGTAATATTGATAGTTGACCTTACTATTTTTATTTAGATAATCAAGATAATAACCTGTTCCACATCCGCAATCCAAAATTGAAGATTGATTAGGCAAATACTTGTTAAAAAAATTAACGATTGTTTCGGCAAGTTTTTGATAATAGCCACCGTTTAAAAAACGCTCACGACATTTTAACGATTCGATATCGTCACCCGGCTGGGTTGAATGTTTTTGATTAGCTAGCAGCAAATTAACATATCCATCCTTTGAAATATCATAACAATGATTATTCAAACATAAATAACTATTATTAACCTTCTTCAGTAGTTTTTGACATTTAGGGCAAACAAGCATTCAATCACTTCCTATCGCTACCATTTTACCATAATAAAAGCGGATTGCTCCGCTTAAATTGCTTTTTCAAGGTTGATATATTCAACTTCAGTTGGTGTTTCACGGCCAAACATAATCGCAAGAACAGTTGCAACACCGCTGGCATCATCCATACTTTCTACGATACCTTCAACATTAGCAAATGGACCACTTAAAATCTTTACACGATCGCCAACCGCAAATTCGGCAACAACCTTCTTTTCGCTTAGGCCAATTCTTTTTAGAATACCTTCCATTTCTTCATCAGGAACACTAAATGGCTTGCCACCACCACCGGCTGAACCAATCAAACCGGTTACCCCTGAAGTATTTCTAACTACATACCAGGCTTCATCAGTCATATTCATCTTAACAAATAAATAGCCAGGGAATAGGTTTTTGATTCTTTTTATTTCTTTACCGTTTTTGTAATCAATCTCTTCCTCTTCAGCAACAACAATACGATCTAGACAGTCTTCCACGCCCTTGGTGGTTCTTATTCTTTTTTCAAGACTCTCTTTTACCCTATTTTCATGTCCTGCGTAAGTATTAACTACATACCATTCTTTTCTATCTTCCATTAAGCACCGACTCCTATCAATACCAAGAATCCAGATACTAAGAAATCACATAAGATAAAGAATAAAGCAAACAAAATGCAGAAGAATAAAACCTTGGCTGTATTTTTCATTAGTTGTGAAAATTTTGGCCATTTGATTCTCTTTGCTTCACTAACTACACCCTTGAAAAATGTAGTGATCCCATCTTTTTTAATTGTACTATTGTTACTATCTGCCATAAGATCCTCCTATTTAGTTTCCTTATGTAACGTATGTTTACCACATCTCTTACAATACTTTAATAATTCCAATCGGCCAGTGGCGTTTTTGCGGTTACGAACAGTAGTGTAATTTCTTGATAAGCATTCTGAACAAGTCAATATTACCTTATCGCTCATAATAAAAAAAACTCCTTTTCTGATTGCATATAAATATTAACATAAGCGCAATATATTAGTCAAACAAACTAATAAGTTTTTGTTTAATTCTTTGCAGGGAATTATCTATTTTTTTCTTTGTGCAATTTAATGTCTCGCTCATTTGTTGATAATTATAGCCTAACAAACGCATTTTTAATACCTCTTTATCAAAGTCATTGTCAAGATATTCAAAAGCTAATTCTCTTAATAGCTTTGCCTTAACAATTGCTTTGGGATCGCTATTATTATCAGCAATAGTATCAATAAGGTATATCTGATCATTATCGCTTAAATGATTATCCAATGACAAAGCTTGTGAGGTGATAATACTATCCTTTCTTTTGTACTTTTTTACTATTGCCTTCATTTCTCTAGTGGTACATAGATAAACGAAGTTGGAAAACTTGGTATATTTATCGCTTCTATAACAGTTGATCGCATTATTTAGACCAATTAAGTAAGCTTGATAACACTCATCATAATCAGAAAACGACCAGTAAGATTTAATCTCTCCATAGGTTTTGTAGAATATTGGCAAATAATAATCAGCCAATAATTTAAAGGCGTATTCATCTTTTTGCCTTATCATATACAACAACTCATATTCATTAATCTTACCGGTCATTTTGATAATCCCTAAATTGGGTTTCGACAGTTATAAATCTGATATAACAATACAGAGCAGGCAACAGAGGCATTTAGCGATTCGAAATTGCTTTCCATCGGTAATTTAACAAGAATATCGCATTTTTGTTTAACAAGTCGATGCATTCCCTTACCCTCTGAACCGATTACTAGAACAAGGGCCATATTGTAATCAACTTTTCGATAGTCTGTAGCATCCCTGCAATCAGATCCAATTACCCAATATCCTTTCTTTTTTAATTCATTTAAAGATTGGGATAAATTTGTTACCTGGCATACTTTAACTAAATCAATAGCACCAGCTGATACCTTAGCTACTGTTCCATTTAAACCGACACTGCGGTTTTTTTCGATAATAATACCATCAGCATTTACACAGGCCGCACTTCTTAATATCGCTCCTAGATTATGAGGATCCTCTAACCCATCCAAAGCAATCAATAACGGATTTTTCTTTGAAGAAATGCTATCCAATAATTCATCAAGTGAGAAAAGCTTATAATCATCAACACTAGCAACATAGCCCTGATGATTTCCATCAACTAATTTGTCTAAAACCTTTCTGTCCACAATATCAACCTTAATACCGTTTTTTCTAGCTAATAGCTCGACGCTTTTATCATTACGATTAGACTGAATAAACAATTGATTAATATTTTTCTTTTTTTCAAGTAAACCTAATACAACATTTTTCCCATAAACATATTGTGCCATAAAATCACTCCTGAATTGTCTTAATTATTTCCCAAACTTCATCCATCCTGTTTTGATCATCATTTAAATACCAATAGCCCCAAACAGCTTCAAAACCAGTAGAGGTTTTGTATGTCAATATATCAGTATTTTTAGGCGCATTGTGGCTTTTCTGATTTCTGGCCTGCTTAAAAATCAGCAATTCGCTTTCGGAAATCATATTGTTCTCAATTAAATGTTTAGTCAGTTTTGCTTGAAATCTTGCGCTGCAATAAATTGCAGTCTGTTTTTGTAAATCATTGACCTTAATATAGGAATCGATAATTTTTCTTTTTATATACAAATTGTAGCTTGCATCACCAATAAAGGCTAAAACAAGTGGTTTATATTGCTGCATATTACATTAAATTTTTATCAATCAGCTGCTGACGATACTGGTCAGCTAATTGGAAATCCTTAACAGCCTTAGCGCTATTATATTTTTCAAAAAGTTCTTTTTCTTGGTCAGTTAATACAACTGGTTTAACATCAATACCTAATACATTTAACATTTTTCTAATGCTATTGTAATAACTGCTTACTTGATTCCAATCAACTTCTCTCACTCTTAAAGCTTTATTTAGCAATTTGATTGTGTCAAAGATAATCATATAGGCATTTGGTGTATTCAAATCATCACTCATCGCATCTAAAAATAACTGATATTGTTGCTTATCATAATCTTCTGTTAAGCTTATATTCTTAATCTGACTGTTTACTTCCACCTGCTTTAAAGCATTAGTAACCCTAGCAAGTTCTGCCTTGCTAGTAGCGAATGTTTCCTCAGAATAGATCAAAGCGTCACGATATCTCGCGCTAAGCAGTAACCATCTAGTTAAGTTGGCCCCGTTTTCAGCAATAACATCTTTAGCCCACTGGGTATTACCTAAAGACTTGCTCATCTTTCCTGAAGATGTTTCCAGCATACCGTTATGAATCCAGTAATTAGCTAAATGATGGTGGTGTACGCATTCTGATTGAGCAACTTCATTTTCATGATGAGGGAATTTCAGATCTCTTCCTCCGCCATGAATATCTATCATACCATCACCAAATTCTTTAGCAATCATAACAACACACTCAGTATGCCAGCCTGGTCTACCTTTTCCCCAAGGGGAATCCCATTTGATTCCTTTATCAGTTTTCTTCCATAAGGCAAAGTCTAAAGGATTTCTTTTTTGTTGATTTTCTTCAACTCTTGCTCCTGAAATTAAGTCATTAACCTGTTGATGAGATAGTTCGCCATATTTATCATCGGCATCTACTGAGAAATAAACATCCCCGTTCACCTCATAAGCTGCCCCATTTTCAACTAATTCAGATATAAACTTGATGATATCATCCATCGTTTCAGTAACTCTTGGAGTAGCATCTAATGGTACTACATTTAGTGCCTTTCTAACATCGTTATAAGCCTTAATGTATCTTTCCGCAATCTCTTTTTCGTCAGTATTCTCTTCGATTGCCTTGTTGATAATCTTATCATCAACATCGGTAAAGTTAGAAACCATTTTTACTTTATAACCTAAAGCTTCAAATGTTCTTCTTAATGTATCAAAAACAACGATAGGACGAGCATTTCCAATATGGGCATGATTGTAAACGGTTGGTCCGCAAACATACATACTAACCTCATTTTCCTTAATTGGTTTAAATTGTTCAACTTGTAGCGTGTATGAATTGTATAGTTTCATAATATACCTCTCTTATTTTCTTTGAAAATTATAACACAATTATCATTTGGTTGTATGTTATAATGAATAAAAAAATGGAGGTTAATAATCGTAATGAAAATCTTAGTCTTTGGTTCCTTAAATATCGATCATAATTACAAAATGGAACACATTGTATTGGAAAAGGAAACTGTATTTGCCAACCAGTATTTCGTAGTCGCAGGTGGTAAAGGTCTAAATGCATCCATTGCCCTAAGCAAAAGCGGAAGTCATGTTTATTTGGCAGGTAATATTGGTAACGATGGCGAAGTATTACAAAAAACTTTAGATAAATACCATGTTGATACTACCTATCTTAACCATATAGACCAGCCAAATGGTCATGCTGTTATTCAGGTTGATGAAAAAGGAGAAAATGCGATATTTATCTATGGCGGTTCAAATCAAGCCATTACTACTGAATATATCGATAAGGTATTATCCCACTTCCAACAAAATGATTTGATTGTACTTCAAAATGAAATCAACAACCAGCATTACTTAATCACTCAAGCAAAAAAACACGGATTAACAATCCTTTTAAATCCATCACCATTTAATCAAACTGTATTAACATATCCGCTTGATTTAGTTGATTATATTTTTATCAATGAAGTTGAAGGCCATGGTTTTACAAACGAAAGTGAACCAGAAAGAATTTTAGACAAACTAAAAGAAATGTATCCAAACACAAAAATTGTCTTAACATTAGGTTCAAAAGGAGCTTATTATCAAGATAATGCCAATAGAATCTTTAGTCCAGCCTATAAAGTAAAAGCAATAGATACAGTAGGTGCTGGTGATACATTTATGGGTTATTTCTGCTATGGTCTAGCAAACAATCTACCAATCGAAGAAACATTAAAAATAGCCTCACAGGCAGCAAGCATAACCTGCACTAAACAGGGGGCAGCTGACTCGATTCCTACCTTGCAACAGGTAAAAGAAATCTATAAATAAACAAAAAGGCATAATGCCTTTTTTGTTTATCCTTCAAATATTTCTTATAAGCGTAAGCAATTTCTTTAATTAATTTAATGATGATAATGAACGCATTACCAAATCTATATCTTTGTTCTCAAGTTCATTAATAATATGTAAATAAGTTTTTTGAGTCGTTGTCATACTGGCATGCCCCAATCTTCTAGCAACACTAGCAATCGATACTCCAGCAAACAATAATAACGATGCATGTGTATGCCTCAAACCGTGAATAGAAATTACTGGAATATTTAATTTTTTACAATGACGTTCTAAGACGTTATTGATAGTTGAATTATATATTCTCTCACCATGTTTGACAAAAATTGGCTCATCTTCTTTAGAGTCTTTTAGTAAGCCAGCAAACTGCATAACAGTCTGCCAGTCAATCTGTATCTTTCTTATTGAGGACTTATTTTTAGTTAAAGTAAATCCTCCATCTCCTTTATAATCCCATGTTTTACTAATTGACAATGTTTGATGCGTAAAATCAAAATCCTTTGGTGTCAAAGCAATTGCTTCAGAAAATCTCATACCAGTCTTCGCAATTAACAAAATTAACCAATCCCAATTAATCTGAGGGCATAATTTTAAATCAGCAATAAGAGTGTGCAACTCAAATTGGTTTAGATATTTTATCTTTTTTGCACAAGGCTCTTTGCCTTTAATTACTATTTTTCTTGTTGGGTCGTTTTCTATTAACCCATCATCCAATGCATCTAATATTGCCCCTTTAAGCTGGTGGTGGAAATCCATTGTCGTTTGTCTTTCGTGAACCAATGCATATTCGTTTAAAATCCTTTGATATTCATTCCTTGTCAGATTACAAACTCTTAATTTAGGAGCTATTTTTTTAATCCAATCAAGTGAAAGATAATACTTTTTCATAGTAACATTTCTTACTGCCCCCTCCTTGTATGTTTTTATCCAGTTTTCATAATACTTATAAAATAATTCTTTTTTAGCTATATTCATGTTTATTCTCCTTCTCATACTCATTGCTTACGCTTATGAAGATGACCACACTATAAGCTCTTTTTTTATCCAAATAAATATAAACGCTGATGAAGGGTGATAAGGTTGTCGAGACTGGCAAATAACGAAGATAACTGTTCCCGTTCTTCTGATTGTGTTGGTATCTGAATTACAATGTCTGCCATTACATTATTCATCAATTTTGGATTGCCAACATAAGACACATATCCTTTTG
>JAEDOA010000067.1 GCA_016302195.1 Erysipelotrichaceae bacterium
TGTGGAATTAATCTAGTTTCCAAAATATCAAATTTTGTCTCACCTTTGCTTGCTTCAATAGCATCTTTTGCTTTAAACAAGTCTGTTGGAGCTACATAAACAGTTACATAGCCATCTTCGTCGGCTTCAACATCATTAACATCTACCTCAG
Organism: Erysipelotrichaceae bacterium; assembly: GCA_016302195.1. Lineage (GTDB taxonomy): Bacteria > Bacillota_I > Bacilli_A > Erysipelotrichales > Erysipelotrichaceae > UBA1783. Next base: position 152 of record JAEDOA010000067.1, read on the forward strand.
CCATCATTAAGATATCCAAAACTTCTTCTTCATTTCCTTCAAATGACAAAAGTCCAACGTTATCATATTGATAAGAAACACATCCAGCTTTTCCTAAATTACAATGAGCTTTGTTGAAACAACTTCTAACTTCAGCTAAAGTACGATTAGAATTATCTGATAAAGTATCAATGATGATTGTACTTCCTGAAGGTCCAAATCCTTCATAGCGATTTTCAATATATGCTTCAGCATTATTTCCCTTAGCTTTTTCAATATTTCTCTTGATTACATCAGCTGGTACCTGAGCAGCCTTTGCTTTTTCTATAACTCTCTTCAAAGTTTGATTCATGTTAGGATCGGGAACACCACCTTTGGCAGCCATATAAATTTCCTTGCCATATCTTGAATAAATCTTTGTTTTCTTTGCGGCTGTTGCAGCCATGCTTGCAGCTCTAACTTCATGAGCACGTCCCATAATCTCTTTCTCTCCTTTTCCTAAAAATCAAAATTTATCTAGTTTTTTACAAACGCCTATAATTATAGCATTATTTACTGAAATATAGAATAACTAATCACGCAATATAGCATCAAGATTTCTTGATAAACTATCTATTACTTTACTATGAACAGGGCTAATGTCCTTTTCAGTTAATGTTTTTTCACTACTTCTATAAACAATATTAACTGCTACACTCTTATAGCCCTTGTCAATATTTGAACCACGATATATATCAAATATTTCAACACTATTTAGTAAAGTACCCGCAGACTTTTTAACAGTATCAACAATCTGACTTGCTGTTACATCTTCTTTTACAACTAAAGCTAAATCATATGATACACTTGGATATTTATTAATTGTTGAGAATTTTACTTTTGCACCTTTCTCTTGGAAAATTGCTTTCAAATCCAACTCAGCTACAACTGCCGAGCTAATACCATATTCTTTATCAGTTTTAGGATGAGTTTGTCCTATTACACCAATAAGTGTTCTACCGATATATACTAGTGAAGAACGATATGGATGAAGAATAGTATCAGTTTGTTCAAAAGGTTTGAAGAATACTCGTTTTTCTTCATAACCAAACTTGTCCAATAGATTCAATACTATACCCTTCATACTATAAAAATCGTTTTCTTGTTGCAGCTTTTGCCATTTACTTACGTCGGTTTTACCACAGCTAGCAATAGCTAAATGCTTAGATTGCTTTCCATCATCGCTATAAACATCACCAAATTCATATAATCTTAATGATTGATTTCCTCTAGCGATATTATATGAAATGCACTCTAGCATTGAAGCTAACAAGCCGGTACGATAATATCTTCTATCTTCACCTAATGCATTAGCTATTCTTACTGGAGAGCCAATGCTTAAAACATTCTTATCATCTTTTTCTTTAGATATTAATGAATAAGATACTATTTCGCTATAGCCATTTCCTAATAGAATATTGGCCATGGTTCTTTCTTGATCACCAAGATAAGCATTGCTTGCTTGTGTTGTTGCCATTTTTGGCAATGTTGAAACAATGTTTTCATAACCTAATACTCTAATAACTTCTTCAACTAGATCCTGGTGAATGCTGATATCTCTACGATATGAAGGAATGTGAGTCAATATATGATCATTATCAATTTCTTCAGGTTTGAAATCCAAACGTCTAAATACATCATATACCTGTTGATACGAGAAGTTAGTACCTAATAAACGATTAACCTTATTTACTGAACATTCAATTGTTAAAGGCTTATAATCATTTTTATTAACTACAACAGTCTCTTCAATATCGCTGGCATTAGCAAGTTCAATTAACAATTGAATACTTCTTTCTGTTGCACTATAACAAGCTAATGGATCAATTCCCTTGGTAAATCTAGTAGCAGCTTCAGTAAATAAAGAAAGACGTCTTGAAGTATTTCTAATATTAACTGAATTAAAATGTGCAGCTTCAATAATGATGCCTGTTGTATTTTCGTCAATTTTGCTGTCATCTCCACCCATAATACCAGCATAACCAATAGCCTTATTTTCGGTAGTAATCATTATATCATCCTCTAAGACATGATATTGCTGGCCATCTAAAGCTGTATACATTTCATTTAGGCCATTTTTAACAGTTATCTCTCTTGCTGGTATCTTTGCTAAATCGTAGAAATGAAGTGGCTGTCCTGTTTCCAACATGACATAGTTAGAAATATCGACAACGTTATTGATTGCCTTAATTCCACTAGCATGCAATGAATCAACTAACCATTTAGGAGATGGTTTGATTTCCACATGATTTATAACTGTTCCAACAAAGCAATCACTCTTATCTGTATCTAAAACAACTTTTAAACTATTCTTCAATTTTTCTGCTTTATAAGAATATTCTGGTAAAACTGCTTTTCGATCTAATAATGCCGCAACATCTTTCGCAAAAGCCCACATGCTGTAACAATCAGAACGGTTAGGAGTTAATGATACTTCATAAATAGTATCATCCAAGTTCAAGTATTGTAAAACATTGCTGTCGCCAACTACTGCATCGTCTCCTAAAATCTCGATACCAGCTAATTGTTCATCAGTTAAATTCTTTTTGTCTACACCCAACTCACTTAATGAGCACAGCATTCCATTAGACTGTTCTCCTCTAATAACAGAAGGCTTAATCTCCCCATTAGGTAATTGACAACCATTTAAAGCAACAATTACTTTTTGATTGGCTCGAACATTTGGAGCACCGCAAACAATTTTCAATATTTCTGTTTTAACATCAACTTCACATAAATGTAAATGATCAGAACTTGGATGGTTAACACAGCTTAATACCTGTCCAACAACAAGTTTTGTTCCATAAGCCTGTTGTTCCATGGATTCAACCTCAAAACCGCCTTTAGTCATTACATCTGCTAATTGTTGTGCACTAATACCTGATAAATCTATATATTTGCTTAACCACTTATATGTAACTCTCATAAGTATATTTCTCCCTTACTCAAAACGCTTATAATTGCTTAGAAATTCAATGTTATTGTTGTAGAAATTTCTAATATCGTCAATACCATACTTGAGCATTGCTACTCTTTCTACTCCAACTCCAAGGGCAAATCCTGAATATTTACTTGAATCGATACCTGCCATCTCCAAAACATGAGGATGAACCATTCCTGCCCCTAATATTTCTATCCAACCAGTATGCTTACAAGTTGGACAGCCCTTTCCACCACAAATATGGCAAGAAACATCAATTTCCAATGAAGGTTCAGTGAATGGGAAATATGACTGACGTAATCTAATTTCACGTTGTTTTCCAAACATGCTTCTCGCTAACAGTTCCAAAGTTCCTTTTAAATCTGCCATAGTAATATTCTCGTCAACTACCAAACCTTCAATCTGAATAAATTGATGTGAATGAGTAGCATCATCATCGTCATTGCGATAAACTTTACCTGGACAAATAACTTTAATCGGAAGCTTATCGTGTTGGCTTTCCAGCACACGCATCTGAATAGCAGTAGTCTGTGTTCTAAGTAAACGATTTTCATCTACATAGAAGGTATCCTGCATATCTCTAGCAGGATGGTCAGCAGGAATATTAGCTCTTTCAAAATTGTAAAAATCCAATTCTACTTCTGGACCATTATAAACAGAATAGCCCATCTTCATAAAAATATCTTCAATCTCTTCTCTTACAATTGTAAGTGGATGCTTTGTTCCGTACTTTACTCTACTTGCAGGCAAAGTAATATCAATCTTTTCCTGTTGTATTTTTTCAAGCATATCCTTTTCTTTTAGCTGTTCAATTTTTTCACTTAATAATTTTTCAGTTTTCTGTTTTAAGCTGTTAACAGCCATACCATAGTTCTTTTTTTCTTCTTTACTAATTGTCGCCATATTAGCCATTAATGAAGCTATTTGACCTTTTTTACCAAGTAATTCAACCCTAATCGACTCAATTGAACTTAAATCTGAGGCTGATTCTATCATCTCGGTAAATTGCTTTGTTAAACTTTCCCAATTCTGTTCCATATACCTTATTCTCCTTCATAAAAAAACGCCAATTTAAGGACGTTAAATTGACGTGGTACCACCTTAGTTGCTTCTCTTAAACAGGATAACGTTTGTTAAACGGAGAGTATTAGTCCCACTCCAAGGTGAATTCGTATCAGATTAATAAAGATTCGCACCGACCATCTTCTCTCTTAAATAATGCAAGATACTATGTTCCTTTTCAACATGTTAACAATATTATAACATTTTACTTATCAAAAACAAGAAAAGAATAATCCTTAATCCAACTGTTTAATTCTCTTTTTTAAGTTTGTTGATACACTACAGCTAAAATGATTCTTTCCTGTTGTTTTTCCTTTTTTTACCTTAAAACCAGCAAAATTTGTTATTACAACTTTCTTTTCATCAAGAATACTATTTGAAATCTCTTCAAAAATGAAATCAATTAAATCACTGGCTGTTGACTTATTAATATCATATTTTTCTTTAATTTTATCTACTAAATCTTTTTTATATATTACTTCCATACTAATTCTTCTTTCTAGCTATAATTTTGATTGGATTTCCGGTAAATTCAAATGCTTCTCTAAGTTTATTTTCAAGATATCTGCTGTATGAAAAGTGAAGCAGATTCTCATCATTAACAAATACTGCAAAAGTAGGAGGAGCTACTTTTATTTGGGAAGCAAAATTTATCTTTAATCTTTTTCCATTATGAGTTGGAGGTGGGGTTGTAATCTGAGCATCGGAAATAACCTCATTTAATAAGGAAGTTGATACTCTAAACTTTGAATAGTCATAAACCTCATCGATTAATGGAAATAAATTCTGAACTCTTTGTTTGTTTAATGCACTAACAAATACAATAGGAGCATAATCTAAATATGGCAACTGAGTTCTGATATGTTTTGTAATCTTATCCATCGTAGTGTGATCTTTATCTACAAGATCCCACTTATTATAGACAATAATAATGCCTTTACCAGCCTCAATTGCATAGCCAGCAACATGCTTATCCTGTTCTGTTAAGCCAACAGAGCCATCTAGAACAAATAAGACAACATTACTTCTATCAATGGCTTTCATTGCTCTTAACAAAGAGTATTTTTCAATATTTTCGTAAATCTTTCCTTTTTTTCTTATACCAGCTGTATCAATAACAACATATGACTTTCCTTCTCTTTCAAAAGGGGTATCAATAGCGTCTCTTGTTGTTCCTTCTATATTGCTTACAATTACTCTTTCCTGGTTCAAAATAGCATTAACCAATGAACTCTTTCCAACATTAGGTCTGCCTATTACCGCAAAGGAAATCATGCTATCATAACTATTTATCTCTTTTTGATCAAATGAATTAATGATTGCATCCATTAAATCACCAATTCCTATAGCTTGTGTTGCACTAACAGCAATAGGATCACCTAATCCCAAAGAGTAAAAATCATATATCCCATCAATAAAGGAAATATCATCCACTTTATTTACAGCTAACAAGACTTTTTTATTGGTCTTTTTTAATAATTTTGCTATATACTGATCATCTGAAGTAACACCATCTCTAATATTACAAAGCATAATAATAGTGTCAGCTTCTTCTATGGCAATATCTACCTGTGCCTGTATTTCTTTTTGAAATGGTTGATCTTGAATTTGAATTCCCCCTGTGTCGATAATTGAGAATTCTTTAGTCAGCCACTGGCATTTGCCATAAATTCTATCTCTTGTAACACCCGCTGTCTCATCAACAATAGAAACTCTTTCGCCAATCATACGATTGAAAATTGTTGATTTTCCAACATTAGGACGTCCAACAATTGCTACTGTATTTGACAACATCCTTACACCTCAAATTTTATCTTTTACTAATTCTAAAATATAGTTTACAACATCATCTTTATCCATTTCAGTAGAATCAACAACAACAGCATCTGTTGCTTGCTTTAATGGAGAATATTTACGATGAGTGTCTTGATAATCTCTTTCTAATATTTCATTTTTGAGTGTTTGAAGATTACTTTCCAAACCTCTTTCTTTATTTTCTAAATATCTTCTTTTAGCTCTAGCTTCAACTGAAGCAGTTAAGTATATTTTTAATTCAGCATCTGGTAAGACAACAGTTCCAATATCTCTGCCATCCATAATAAACCCCTTATCCTGAGCCATCTTTTGTTGAAGAGCTACTAAATGTTCTCTAACCTCTTTAATAGTAGAAACATCACTTGCCAACAAAGATATTTCATTTGTTCTAATGATGTCAGTAACATCCTCATCATTTAGATAAACCTTACCATCTGTTGTTAATTGAATTTTTGTAGAATTAAGCATTTCTACAATAGATTCTACATCTTCGATATCGATATTTTTTCTTTTAACTTCTAAAGCAACGCAACGATACATTGCACCGGTATCTAAATGAACATAATTTAGTATCGAACACAATTGCTTGGCAACTGTACTTTTACCAGAAGCGCTGGGTCCATCAATAGCAATATTAATTTTCATATTACAATAAACCTCTTTCCTGAGCAAACCAGAAACCGATGACAAACAAAATAACAAATAAAGTCATTATCAAAAGCGTTAATACAAAGTTTAGAATCTTATTAGTTCTACTCATATTGTCATTAACTGAATCTAACTCATTTTCATATTCTTTAACTTGCAAGTTTATCTGCTTTGTCTGCTCTAAAACTTGTTGACGTAACAACTTTTCTTTTTCAAGCTTTTGGTTCAACTCTTCAACATCAGCTGGATTAGCATAATATAGAGCTGAATCAACGCTATTTTTCGGACGATAATTCTCTTCAACACTTTCAACTGTCTTTTCAATCTGACTTCTTATTTCTTCCTGATAATTATCTAAATTCCATGAGCTTAAGATATCTGATATTTGATCAGCATTTAGTTTTTCATCCTGCACAGCTTCTATTTTTTCAATTTTCTTATCATAGTCTGCTTTGACAGCATCAAGTGCATTATCGATATAAGCAAAGATATTATCATAATCGATTGATGCTGTATCTTCACCAACAAGCTTTTCTATTTCAGAAATCTGACTTTGTATATCATCATCTTCCTTATTATGATCTACATCTTCATTAACGCTTACTGGTTCAGATACAATTTCATCATTTGACTGCTTATCATCGATTTTATCACTTTCAGTTTGTTGTAAACTCTCTTGTTGTTCAACGATTAATTGATCATCGCTTGAAACAGAATCATCAATTTCTTCAATAAATGTTTCGTCAATATCATTACCAACATCTGTTAATTCATTTTCTGTAACTGTATCATCAATTACTTCAATAGATGTTTCATCAATATCATTACCAACATTTGTTAATTCATTTTCTGTAACTGTATCATCAATTACTTCAATAGATGTTTCATCAATATCATCATCAACATCTGTTAATTCATTTTCTGTAATTGTATCATCAATTGCTTCATTGGATGTTTCATCAATAACATCACCAACATCTGTTATTTCATTTTCTGCAACTGTTTCAAAAGTCTCATCTTCGACAAGTTCAAAAGATGGTTCCTCAACAATTTGAAACTCTTGTTTTAATTCAATTTGGTTTTCAGAATTATTTATGCTAGTTGTTTCTTCTTGTTGATCTACATCATCCTTCAATTCGCAATTATCGCTTAAATCAGAGACTTCTTCTTGACTTATAATTGGTCGCACATTAAAAGTCTCTTCAAAGTTGTGCTCTTCTGGAGGAAGCATAAAACTGTTATCCTGCATTGATAGTTGATCTAAATCAATTACATTTGAATC
>JAEDOA010000068.1 GCA_016302195.1 Erysipelotrichaceae bacterium
TGTTACAGTTGTACTACCGTCAGCTGCTATCTTAACTTTTTCATATAGAAGTGCAGTAAAACCAGCATAGCTTTTTTTACATTCTGGAACCTCACTATTTGTTAAATCATATTTAATTTCTCTTTCATGCTCTTGATAGTTGTCGTCCAAGTCATTTTGCCACATGTGAATAACTGTATAAGGTACAAGTGTTGGCTTATATGTAATAGTGTATGTTATATCACTTGTTACTTCTTTAATATCAATATGTAATTCGTTTTTTGGTTCTTCTCCATAATATGGCTCATAGCCAACAATTGTTGGGAATGTTACTGTTGTTTCAAACGAACCATTTTCTTCAATATTAGCAGCGTAGCTGTCAAAGGCAGGTGAACCGTCTTCGTAAACATAATTTACTACGATATTATATGAGTTGTACTGTTCATCAGCTAAAGGCTGTTCAGCATTATAGGTTGCTCCATTTATTTTATTAGTTGATTTTAACATTCTAAATGCGCTAGCTGCTGAATCAACAACCTCACCATTTTGTTTGTTTGACTGTACCACTGTTACTTTGACAGGTTGACTTACAACCTCATCTTTAATAACACGGACATAAGTGGTTGCTGTTGAGTCTAACAGACTACTTACCATTGCATAACTTAAGTTAATAGAGTAACCTCTTTGATCATAGATATTTACCCAAGAAGTTTTATTGCTGTCAGTGGCTAACTGCCATTGATATTTTGAATTCTCATCATAAGAAGTTTGTAATTCAACCTTTTCATCAGAAGGTAATACTATTTCTGATACTATTGATGAACCGCTATAAATTGCTAATTCATCTGATGTATTTTCAGCAAATACATTTAAGTTAAAAGAAGTAAAAACCATTAATGTACATAATAAGGTTGCTACTAGCTTATTAAATCTTTTCATATTGAACAATTACCCCCTTTCTTAATTCAATCCTTCATCAGGCCATCCTGCTGCTTCAAATACGGTAGTTCCGTTATTCGCAAATTGAACAGCAGAGGCTTTTATTATAATTTTAACTTGACTATCCTGATACATATTGCCCATTGCACCATCGAATTTAACTTTTGTAAATAAAGGCTCTGTTAACTCCATTCCTTTTAATGGATGTAAATAATAATAGTAGCCATCTTTTTCTATCCAGTTTTCGTTATCAAAATTGATTTGGATTAAGGACAAGTCAATTTCTTCATCAGTTTGATAAGCAAGCTCCATTACTTTTTCAACTGACACTCTAATCCAGGCTGTTTGGCTTGAAGTGTTTCTAATTCTAACTATTTTTGACACTTCCATTGAAGGCATGACATTTATTAAATTTTCAAAATCTGACAAGTTACCTTGCCCGTCATCTTTTTGTTCCAATATTTCGATAGAGATTTTTCCTGTTGTAATAACATTTTCAGCTTTTTCTGAATAAGAGAAATAAGCCAATGTTGAATACGAAGATACCGCAATTGCTATTAGTAGTAAAGCAAGTATCATCGTTTTACTTTTCCAGTTTTTTATTCTCATCTTTCTTCCCCCTTTTTTACACTATTAGTCATATGAGAATAACTGAATATTCAGTCACTCTCATATGACTTGCACTAATTGTGCAAGTCATTAATCTCTTTAATTATTCAGCATCAAATGCAGCAAATGCATCTTCCCAGCTTGCAAAGCCATCTTCTTGGATAGCTTGTGCTACGATTGTAATAGCACCAAATGCATCGCTAGTAGCATTTGTGATTGTTGTAGGAACTTTTACATGTTCAAACATAGCAGTAGTATCTTCTCCACTTGCTAATATACCATCATATTTTAATACAAACTTAGCATCGAATTGACCAATTGTGAATACATCACCAGTAGTAACTTCTTCAATTGACCAACCAGCACCTAACTGATCAACCAATAATAATAATGAATTCTTATATTCTTCATTAGGGAAAGTTTCTGTGTAATCAGGATATAATGCAGCACAAACGTTCATCCAGTTTTCAACATTGATTAATACACGAATGTATGCACCATTTTTACCAGTGTTATGAACGATTGGGTCCTTAGTAACAACTGCACCAGGATATACATCATATTCATTTTCAGTTACACGATCACCATTAGGATTTGTTACATCAGTTTCATCTAAAACGATTTTAACATTTCCCATTGTGAATGTATTTTCAGCTGTCTTTGTGTCAGTAAAATAAGCTAATGATGCACTTGTTATTGAAAGAATAGCAATCATTACTACAAGAGCTAATGTGATAATTTTTTTCTTTGACATATTTTTTCTCCTTTAGTTAAAGATTATTGCCAGTTAGTAGCTTCAGTTCCCCAAGGATTGAAAGTAGCGCCATATGCTTCTTTCATAGCTTCTGAAGCGTTTGCAAATCCTTCAGCTTGGCATGCTACTGCGAATACTGGGAACTTAACTCCATTTTCCCAAACAAAACCTGTAACAGTTTTACCAAATGCTTCGCAAACTAAATTGCCTTGTTCATCAGTAGTGAAGTTAACGCTCTTATCAAAATATACGCCATCGATAGCACGTGTTGTTTCTTCTCCAGCTTTTACTACTGTATTGTAATCAGCAAAGTATACGTTATATGATACACCATCGATTGTTGTTTCAAAGTAATTCCACTTGCCATCATGTTTCCAAATCCAATCAGTATCGTATGTAGATACTACTTCACCTTCTACTACCTTATTACCGAAATTGAAATGTACTACGTTTAATCCAGCATTGAATGTTTCATAGCCATCATCTAATGCAGATGGAATAGCAATGTAAACACGAATGTATGCATCTTCAGAACCAGTGTTCTTTACAGTAACCATCTTATCAACATAGTTCTTAGCTAATGGCATACCATATTGATCTTTTTCGCCTTGAGCAGAACCAACGATTGGAAGAAGTTTCTTACCTTGTTTAAATGGTTCTAAACCATTTTCGCCTCTTTGTTGTTCTAACAATTGGATTTTAACATGTCCTACTGTAAATGTGTTAACAGCAGAATCTCTGTCTGTTAAGTAAGCTAATGTAGCACTTGTAACTGCAACAGCTAACATTACAAATACTAATGCTAAAGCTACAATTTTCTTTTTCATAAATTTTCCCTTTCTCTATTTAAATTTTATAAATTATTTTTGGATTAAGCCCCAAGCAGTTGTTGCATCAGCAACATTGTCCTTCTGACAAGCATATGCAGTGACAGTTAACTTAGGCATTGTTGATTCTGTCAAAGCATTGAACATTTCCTTTGTCACAGTGTCGTTTACTGTTACTGAATTACCACTTAAAACATCGAATGCTTGATCTGTTGTTGAAGCGCCAACTTCACGATAGTAAACACCAGCAACATCATTTCCACTTGAATCTTTAAGTTGTGTCCAGCCTTCCGCAATTGTATAAGTCATGAAATCATCAAAATTGCTTGATTTTTCAGCCTTAACAAATAACCAGCATGCTTCAGAATTTGCTTTTACTGTTACTTTTGGATCTTTCGCAATAGTATTGCCTGGAACCATCTTATAGCTTGTTCCTGTTTTTTCAGCTAATGTGATATCGATATCACCATAAGTGAATGTGTTTACTACTGAATCTGTTTTTGTAGTAAGCCAAGCTAATGTTGCTCCAGCTGCCATACATGCAACTAATGCCATTACTGCAAGAGTAACTGTTAGTTTCTTTTTCATTGTCTGCCCTCTCCTTTCATTTATAAAAATTTATAAACAAGGTACACTATTACCCTATTTAATTACTCTGTTACCTTACTATATGCTAATGCAGGATTTCCTTGGAAACCATCAGCTTGGATAGCATAAGCGGTAATATTAATTTTTGCTGTTGAATAGTCTGATACAACAGCTTCATCCGCTACAGTAAAACTGCTGAATACTAAATAATCTACATCTGTTGCAGTTGCATCAACCAACTTGTAATAAACTCCAGTTTGACCAGATAATGCAGTCCAACCGTTGTCTAAAATTTGAGATTCAATAGTTGTTCCAGCTTTTTCAATATCTGCTAAGCCATTTTCAACTTTAACAAATAGATAACTAGCTTCACTTCCTGCTAAGAAATGAACTGTTGGATCCTTTGTATAAGTATGAGATGGAATTAACTTGTAAGTGTTTGCTTTAACTCTTTCATTTGTTGAAGCTGGGTTGCCATATTCATCAACCTTTACTTCATCAAGTGTTATCTCTACTTTACCAACTGTAAATGTATTAACAACATTATCGCTTGATTTCAAAAAAGCGATTGTTGAGAATACTGATACAGCAACTAGTAGTACAGCACTTAAAGATAATACTAATACTTTTGTCTTTGTTTTCATAAAAAATTCCCCTTATTCTTTAACTTTATCTTTTTTCTTGTTTTCACCATCATCACCAAGCAAATCAGGCAAAAAAACTAAAACTAGCAGAATTGCGCCAAAACCTATTGATAAATATTTTCCAGGCGGATTCTGGATAAAGTTTGCTACATAACCTAAATATGGAACGCAAAAAATTGGCGATCCAATCACATTTTTATAATGCACTAAACTGCCATCCGGGCTGTCATTGGCATCTCCTTGAGTACGGAAACGAACAACCGAACTATCTTCTTCATCAACTAACACCTCAATTATTCTATGAGTTGCAATTGTATCCTCATCAATCATAAATGTAATAACATCTTTTTCCTTAAGTTGATGAACATCTACCTCTTTAACATAAATAAGCGAACCTGTTGGATATAAAGGTTCCATTGAACCAGATAAAACAACATATGTTCTAAGCCCAATCAAACGAACACCTACTAGTGCAATCGCTAAAAGCACAACTAAAGCAACTAAGATACTAGTTATTAAATTCCATACTTTTTTAAACACTGCAGTCATCTAAAAAAATTCTCCTTGTGATTTTTATTTGCTATAAAAGCAATACAGGAGAACTAAATATAAAAATACAAGCCCTAGCAATTCCTTTTTAATAAAATCTAACTTCATTGCCCAAACGAAAGAAGATTGTCATAGGAAAGCTGTATGATAACTTTTCCCCCATATCGCAATATTATTATACATCAAAAAAAAAAAAAAAAACAAATATGAGACAATTCTTAGTTTTCTCTTTAACTTATTTTTTACACATGATAATCAGTTCATCTCAAAAAAGAGGTTGCTAACCTCTAGATTGTTTCCTAATTTTTTTACAGCCCTTTTTCTTTTATATGATTTTTCTAGGAAAAGATTGTACTTTTTCAATTAATTTAGTTTACCCTTTTGTTGTGGGCACTTCTTTTAATTCTTTATAGAACATAAAATTATAAAAAATAGCAATTGCATATACATAAACTAAAAACAAAATTATAGGCCATACTTTTGTCCAATATTTAAACGCAAAATCTAAAATGTGTAAACCTATTACAAACGTTAAAATATGCAATAAATATAATCTACCTACTTTGCTTTTTGATGCACTATACTGTCTATGGCAATTATTACAAGTAACACAATATTCGGCACCATTATCAACAAAGTCTTTTCGTTTGATTCTATTTAAACAATAAGGACATAAACAACTACCTAACATATATTTTTTTATAAAATTCTTTACTTTTTCGTTTTTCATTTTCTTACCTCATAATAAACATCAATTTCTATAACTATAATATAGCATATCAAATATTTTCATCAAGAATATAAGCTGTTTACATATAAAAAGGGGATGAGTTCCCCTAAATAATAGAATCTAAATAAACTTTTAAATCATCGAAGTTTCCCTGTGGGTAAGAAGAAGTGTCTAATTCTTTTTTATTCAACAGGCATTCAGTTAATAAAAAAACTTTCATCCCATAATTAGCTACCACCATATCTTCACTAACATCATTTCCCACCATTACACAATTTGAGAAATCAACATTTATTCTATCGCAGACTTCTTTGTAATACATAATGTTAGGTTTACAATAGTGACTGTTTTCATAAGTAGTAAAAATGCTAAAATCATTTTTATCTAATCCAGCCCAGCTAATTCTGCTTTCTGTAGCAATACTAGGAAAGATTGGATTGGTAGCCAAAGCCACTTCAATGTTTCTATCTTTAAGATACTTTACAATTTGAGCTGCCTTTGGATTAAAGCCACAGTGCTTTTGACCTTGTTGAAACTCTTTTCTATAGAATTCTTCAAATAAAGGTAAATCATTATCCACCCTATCGCCATAGATTTGTCTAAAACTATCCCAGAAAGCCTCACAATTAGTTTTACTTCCATCATTTAAAACCATCGCTTTTGTGCCTTGCCATACTGCCTTAATAAGCTGGTCAGGTTGATAGCCGTATTGGGCCATTTTGCCAGCCAATAGTTTGAAATAAACTTGAGTAAAATAATCATTATCCATTGGTAATAAAGTACCATCCAAATCAAATAAAACTGTTGTAATTGCCATTTGTACACCTCTTATTCTTCTAACAAATGGTATATTGGATTCATTTTTTGATAGGTGCAGAAATACTCAAACCCCAAATCAGATAGATATTTCTTTGTATTAACAAAGTTACATGCTAATTGTCCCTTGCGGTGACTATCGGAACCTAAAGTGATAATCTTTCCTCCTAATTCCTTATAAAGCAATAATATGTCCTTGCCTGGAGTGCTATCTTTTAGACCGTAACGAACATTTGAAGTATTTACTTCAATGCCTTTACCAGCTTTAATAACAATCTTTAGTATTTCTCTTATCAAATCCTTGTTTTTCTCAAAAGGATAAATACCATTTCTATCATATCTAACAATGCTGTCTAAATGCCCTAAAACGCAATAATTTTGATAATTATTAATCAAGTTGTATATCTCTTGGTAATATCTATCATTGTATTGTTTTTGGCTTCTATTTAATTGAAACTCATCAGTCCAAATGCCATGATCATCAATAGCGTGAACCGACAAAATAACAAAATCCAAATCGTAAAGTGAATATAATTGTTCAAATTGGCTAATCCAGGGCATTTGCATGCCAAATTCATAGCCAAATTTAATAGTAATCTTATCTTGATATTCTCTATGAAATCTTTTGATTTGCTGGCTGCTTATCACATGATCTGTCATATATAAAGAACGATTAAGCTTCTTTTTTTCGCTATCAGATAAACCATCAGGCCAGCTTTTTAATAAACCAAAATCAATATGATCGGTTATGCATATCTCATCTAGACCTAACTCAATGGCATCTTCTATTACCTGTTGCATGGGATAATCACTATCAGGCGAGAAATTAGTATGAACATGATAATCTGCTAACATAGAGCACCTTCTTTACTTTCTAAATAATCTCTTCTAGTTAATACATTTATCTGATAGTGTTGATCATCACCACAATAATCTTCAAAGAATTGGAAACCAGCCTTCTGGAATACTCGTGCTAATTGATGATTATCAGCCTCATTAGCCGAGAAAATATACTCCATGTCATATCTTTCAAACAAATCAAAGCACAACGCCTTCAATGACTCAACCATTAATCCCTGACCCCAATATTCACTGGCTAAAGCGAAATCTAATCTTAAAGTATTAAACTGTTGAAAGCCATCCACTCTATCTTCGTCAGATAATCTTAAAAATCCTATTATTTCACCGCAATAATCGATTGCTAACGAATCTTTTCTATTTACAAAATCAGCAAATCTCAATTTGCAGTCTTCCCTATTGTTACAATTTTGCCATCCTATTAATTTTGTAAAGGACACTGCTGAAGCATACTTATAAACATCATTAAAATCTGCTTGAACAAAAGGTCTAATACATAATCGTGTAGTGTTATAACGCATATCACTAATATCAATATTCATAAGTTTCCTCTCCTCCTTAAAACGTAACAAAACTATTTTAATTCAAATAGAAATGATAATCAACCCAA
>JAEDOA010000069.1 GCA_016302195.1 Erysipelotrichaceae bacterium
CATAAAAAAAGGAAGAATTATCTTCCAAATTTGTTATGCTAATGTGTTTACTGCTTTAGATAAACGAGCCTTTTGACGAGCAGCATAATTTTTATGATGAATACCGCTTGTTACTGACTTGTCTAACTTAGAAGCAGCTGTATTATAAGCAGCTTTTGCAGCTTCAACATTCTTTTCTTCAACAGCAACTAGAACAGCTTTGATTGCTGTTTTTAATTCACTTTTTAATGCCTTATTAGCAGCGTTAGCCTTTAAATTTGTTACAGCACGTTTCTTCTGAGACTTAATATTTGGCATAAAATAACCTCCCTGACTTCTTAATGCTAGTATATTTTATCAAACCGCTAAATAAAATGCAATAAGAAAATTATTATAGCAGTATTACATAAAAAGATTGTATAATTACTTAGGTGATTTTTATGAAAATTGTGTTTATGGGTACCCCAACTTTTGGTAGAGAAATATTAAAGTGTTTACATCAAAATGGCTATGATGTTGTTTTAGCAGTATGCCAGCCTGACAAATATGTGGGAAGAAAGCATGTATTAACTAGTTGTGAGGTAAAACAATACTGTATTGAAAACAATATCGAGGTATTTCAGCCAGTCAAGATTAGAGAGGATTACAATAGAGTTCTAGAAGTTAATCCAGATTTGATAGTAACTTGTGCTTATGGACAAATAATTCCAAAGATTATTTTGGATAAGTGTAAATGCATTAATGTTCATGCCTCTTTATTACCAAAGCTAAGAGGAGGAGCTCCAATTCAGCATGCTATTATTGATGGTTATTCAACAACAGGTATTACAATAATGGAAATGTCAAGTAAAATGGATGCCGGCGCTATTATCAGCCAATCATCTATTGATATCGATATAAATGATACTTATTCATCATTGCATGACAAGCTGATTAAAGTGGCTACTAGATTACTACTAGATACTATTGAATCAGTTATTGATAATAGTTATGTTGCAATTAAGCAAAATGAAAATGAAGTCACTTTTGGTTATAATATTTTACCTCAACAGGAACATATAGATTTTAACAAATCATATATGCAGGTATACAACCAAATTAGAGGGCTGGCTGATGTTCCTTATGCTTATGGAATTGTTGAAGGCAAAAAGGTTAAATTGTGTCAGGTATCTACTAGTGATATAGTAAGTGAAAACGTCAATGGAACAATAGTTTTTGTTTCAAAAGGATTGGGTGTAGTTGTTGATAATCGAGTAATAGTTATTGAAAAACTACAACTAGAAGGAAAAAATATTACATCAGCAAAGGACTTTAGAAATGGAGTTGCAAGAAATTGGCAGGGAGTAGTAATGTGTTAAAACGATTATCTCAGTACCTTTGTATTTTGCTAATATTTGTATTAGCTAACATCTTTTTGAGCTATCAGATTGGCAATCTAGGTTATCTATCAATTAATTTACTTTTGATTTTTGTGTTTGCAAGATATATTTCTACAGGATATTTTATCTTTCTATTTGCCTTGTCTCAATTTATAAGTAGTTTTTATTCTAATATCGATATTGTTGGCTGTGTAGCTGTTTTAATTACTATTATAGTTGGATTAATATATGCAATCTTTCAAAAGTCATTTAAAAATAAGTATATATATTTAGTTTTATTTTCCATTTTATACTTTCTGTTAATGATAGGAAAGGATGCTATTTTCTTTGGTTTTGATATTATAATGGTTTCAATAAAATATCATATTATTGAAACGTTTGTAAATTTAGTTTTAGCAGTATTATTCACATACTTATTGGATAAAAAGAAATGAGGTATTTATGGATCAGAAATATATAAGAAATTTTTCCATTATAGCCCATATAGATCATGGTAAAAGTACACTTGCTGATCGTATTTTGGAACAAACCAATACTGTGATGGCAAGGGATATGGTAGATCAGATTTTGGATGATTTGGATTTGGAAAAGGAAAGAGGTATTACAATCAAATTGAATGCTGTCAGTTTGAATTATCAAGCGGATGACGGCCATACCTATTTGTTTCATTTAATTGATACACCAGGTCATGTTGACTTTAGTTATGAAGTATCTAGAAGCTTAGCTGCCTGTGAAGGAGCTGTTTTGGTGGTGGATGCTACTCAAGGGGTAGAAGCGCAGACTTTAGCTAATGTTTATTTAGCAATTGACAACGACTTAACCGTAATCCCTGTAATCAATAAGATTGATTTGCCTAGCGCGATGCCTGAAATGGTTAAAGAGGAAATAGAAAATGATATTGGACTTGACGCCTCTGATGCCCCATTAATTAGCGCTAAAACAGGACTAAATGTTCATCAGGTTCTTGAAAATATTGTCAAGTATGTTCCTTGTCCTAGTGGGGATGAAAATGCTAATCTGCAAGCCTTAATATTTGATAGTTATTATGACTCTTATCGTGGAGTTATCGTGGCAGTCCGTATTAAAAATGGAACACTAAAAGTTGGTGATACAATCAAATTTATGTCTAACGGTTCAACTTATTTAGTAACAGAAGTAGGAATAAGATCACCAAAGGAAATAAGCAAACCGCTATTACAATGTGGTGAGGTTGGCTGGTTTGCTGCTTCAATAAAATCTGTCAAGGATGTTAGAGTGGGTGATACCGTAACAAATGCTTTATACCCTTGTAGCGAGCCATTAAGTGGTTATAAACAATTACAGCCAATGGTATATTGTGGTTTATATCCAACTGATAATGCTAGATATAATGATTTAAGAGATGCTTTAGAGAAATTACAACTGAATGATGCTTCTTTGGTATTTGAACCTGAAACTTCTCAAGCCTTAGGCTTTGGATTTAGATGCGGTTTTTTAGGCTTATTGCACATGGATGTAGTTCAGGAAAGATTAGAAAGGGAATATAATCTGGAGCTAATCGCAACTGCGCCTAGCGTAATCTATCAGCTTACATTGACAAATGGACAGACTGTAAATATTGACAATCCGGCATTAGTTCCTCAAGCACAACTTGTTGAAAAGATTGCTGAACCTTATGTAAAAGCTACTATTATGACACCTAAAGAATACATTGGTCCAATAATGGAGCTTTGTCAGAATAAAAGAGGTGTTTATAAGGATATGGTTTATCTGGATGATAATAGGGTTACTATTATCTATGAGTTACCTTTAGCCGAAATAATATTTGACTTCTTTGACAAGTTAAAATCAGCAACCAAGGGCTATGCATCTTTAGACTACGAAGTTATCGATTATCGAACAAGTTCTTTATCAAGAATGGATATTTTGATTAATGGAGAGGTAATAGATGCTTTAGCAAGTATTGTTCATACTGACTTTGCTTATCAGCGAGGAAGCAATATTACTCGTCGTTTAAAGGAACTTATCCCATCACAATTATTTGAAATACCAATTCAAGCCGCTATTAATGGCAGAGTAATCGCTAGAACAAATATTAAAGCATATCGTAAAAATGTTTTAGCTAAATGTTATGGTGGAGATGTATCAAGAAAGAAAAAACTGTTAGAAAAGCAAAAAGAAGGAAAAAAGAGAATGAAGGCAGTTGGTGAGGTAGAAATACCTCAGGAAGCCTTTATGGCATTATTGTCAATGAATGAGGACATAAAATAATGAAAGAAATATTGGATATTATTCAAAAGATGAGAAAGGACTGTGGTTGGGATAAAACCGATACATTACCTATATTGATAAAATCTGTATCAATAGAAAGCAGTGAACTATTGGAAACTATTCAATGGGATGAAAGTAAAATCAATTTAGATGATGTTAAAGCGGAACTTGCCGATGTATTGATGTATAGTTTGTCAATTGCCATTGACCAGGGATGGGATGTCAAAGAAATGATTGAAGAAAAAATGATTGATGTATATAAAAGATATGGAAAATAGTAATATAGAAAGTCTTTACGTGCATATTCCTTTTTGTAATAGCATTTGTTACTATTGCGATTTTTCAAGATGTCTCTATCAGTATTCTTTAGCTGAAAGATATTTGGATCATTTAATTAAAGAATTGGATTTAATAAAACAAAATACATTTAAGACTATCTATATTGGTGGAGGCACACCTAGCTGCTTAAAGGAAGAACAACTTGAAAAGCTATTGTCGTACTTAAGCCGCTTTAAAGATGTTAGCGAGTATACAATTGAAGTAAACTGTGAATCCTTTAGCGTAGAAAAAGCCAAGATTTTTAAAAAATATGGAATTAATAGAGTGTCGATAGGTGTTCAAAGCTTTAATGATATTTTATTAAATAAAATAGGACGGAAACATACCAGCCAGCAAGTTTATCAAACAATTGATTTATTAAGAGAAATTGGTATTGATAATATTTCAATAGATTTGATTTTCGGTTTCCATAATCAGAGCTTATCTGAATTGTTGAAAGACTTACAAACAGCAGTTTCTTTGCCTGTCAAACATATTTCGATATATGATTTGGAAATATATCCTTCCAGCAAATTTGGCTTAGAAAACTATCAGAAAGTTGATATGCAAACCAGTTTTATCATGTATCAAACTATTATCGATTTTTTAAATAGTCATGGTTTTACCCAATACGAGATTAGTAATTTCGCTATTGAAAACTATCAATCTATTCATAATAAAACTTATTGGTATTATGACAATTATTATGGAGCTGGCTTATCAGCTAGTGGAAAGATAGGAAAGTATCGTTACCAAAATACAAGCAATTTTGTTGAGTATTTAAATGATCATTATTTGCAAGAGAAGACAATATTGCATGATAATGATTTGATATTTGAAGCGTTAATGATGAACTTGCGTTTAAATGAGGGAATTGATATCAATAAATTTGATAAAAGATTTAATTGCAGCATTTTAGAAAAATATAGTAATGCTATAGAAAAGAATCTTAAAAAAGGACTAATAGAAATAAAAGAAAATCACTTGAAAACAACTTACCAAGGTATTTTTGTTCTAAATGATATTCTAATTGATTTTTGTGATTAGTCATGTTATTATTTATTCGCTTTTAATCTGGGTTCTGTTGAAACCTCGGCTTACTACTCGGATTATTAGGTCATTTATTATAGGAGGAAAATTAAAAATGATTTCAAAAGCAGAAAAACAGTCAATTATTAAAGATTATGCTCGTTTCGAAGGTGATACTGGTTCTCCAGAAGTTCAAATTGCGGTTTTAACAGCAAACATTAACCGTTTAACTGATCACTTAAAAGAGCATAAAAAAGACTATCATTCTTACCGTGGATTAATGAAGATGATTGGTAGAAGACGTAATATGTTAAACTACTTACGTGAAAGTGATATCAATCGTTATAGAACATTAATCGATCGTTTAGGCTTACGTAAGTAATAGCTTAATGCTTTAAAATCAATCCTTCAAATTTAGATATTTGAAGGATATTTTTTATGATTAAAAAGGATGTCTAATCTATTTTATAGACATCCTTTATTTGATGATTCTCGTCGTAATAATAGAAGCAATCTTCATCTAGAAGCATATAGCCATGATAGCAGTTTTCTTTTGGCAGTGAAATCGAACCAGGATTTAGATAAATGTGATCGGGATGAACTTCTTTTCTAACCACATGAGTATGACCATGAACTAAAATATCATTTTTATTCATTGGTGGTAAATGATCACTGTTAAAAATATCTCCATGAGTAAAATAGATATTTCGATTCTTTATTTCCATGATGATAAGTGGTGCAATAATAGGGAATTGTAAAACCATTTGATCAACATCACTATCACAATTGCCTTTTACTGATATAATTTTATCTTTATATTGATTTAAAAGGTTAGTTAATTCTTTTGGATTATATTCTTTTGGTAAATCATTTCTAGGGCCATGATATAAAGTGTCCCCCAATAATATGATTTTATCTGCTTGTAAAAGATTGAAGGCATCGATTATTTTTTGCCCATAATATAGTGAACCATGGATATCTGTTGCGATTAAGTATTTCATATTTTTTTACTCTCCTACCATATTATTCTATCAAATATATATTGATTAATCTAATAAAATGATAGAATAAAATAAAGAGGTAATTGGATAATGAAGGAAATAGATAGAATAAATTATTATGTAAATCAAATAAAAAAGAAGATTGACTTTAATCCACAATTGGCAATTGTACTTGGAAGTGGACTAAATGATTTTGCGGATACTATAGATAAAGTAGCCAGTATCGATTATAAAGATCTGGATGGCTTTGTTAGATGCTCTGCTGAAGGTCATGTCGGTAGATTTGTTTTCGGTTATATTAATTCAGTAAGAGTAGTTGTTATGCAGGGAAGAGTTCATTATTATGAAGGATATGATGTAGCAGATATCGTTTTGCCTTTAAGAGTAATGTATTATTTAGGCGCAAGAAATGTTATCTTTACTAATGCAGCAGGAAGTATGAGAGAAGACTTTAAGCCGGGAAGCTTTATGGTGTTTTATGATCAGATTGCTTTTTTGGTTAAGTCGCCACTAATTGGCAATAATCTGGAATCAATTGGTAATAGATTTGTTGACACAACAGACATGTTTGATAAGGATTTTAGAAAACTATTATTAAAAATTGGTAAAGAGAATGGTATTGATATTAATGAAGGAGTTTATATTCAGGCTGCTGGTCCTCAATACGAAACTGTTGCCGAGATGAGGGCGTTTAAATTGTGGGGAGCAGATGCTGTTGGCATGAGTACAGCTTGTGAATGTAATGCGGCATTACAACTGTCGATGAAAATGGCAGCTATTAGTTGTATAACCAATTATGAATCTGGCTTAAATTTAACCAGTGAACCGTTGACTCATAGCCAGGTACAATTAATGGGACAAAAAGCTAATCAAGCATTGGAAATCTTAATAAAACAGTTCGTAAAACAAGCAAAAGAAGTAAATCTTTTAGACTAATTGTGCTACAATTAGTACTGTTTTAGTAAGGAGAGTTTTAAATGGATTTTGAGGTTACATTAGGATTGTTAATTCCATTTTTAGGAACTTGTCTTGGCTCTATCTGTGTATATTTTATGCGTAATGAGCTAAGTGAACATATTCAAAAAATACTGACCGGTTTTGCGGCAGGAGTTATGATGGCAGCTAGTATTTTTTCACTTTTAATACCTTCAATTCAACAGGAAAGTGAAATGGGAAAATGGTCAGTCATGCCGGCTTTTGTTGGATTATGGTTGGGCGTATTATTTTTATTATTAATCGATACAATAGTTCCTCACTTACACAAATTTGCCCAGCAGAGCGAAGGAATTAAAAAAGATTCTTTATCCAAACAAATGATGATGCTATTAGCTGTAGCGATTCACAACATTCCTGAAGGTATGGCGGTTGGGGTTGTGTTTGCTGGATATTTGCAGGGAAATGTTTACTTATCTTTCACAGCAGCATTATCACTTTCAATAGGTATCGCAATTCAGAATTTTCCAGAAGGAGCAATTGTATCAATGCCAATGCATTCAAAGGGATTAAGCAAGAATAAAGCTTGTTTTTACGGCATATTATCAGGAATAGTTGAGCCATTAGGAGCAATACTAACCATCTGTTTCTCATCTGTAATAGTTCCCGCTTTACCTTATCTTTTAGGATTTGCGGCAGGAGCTATGATTTACGTAGTTGTTGAAGAATTGATTCCTGAAATGATGCATGGAAACCATTCTAACTGGGCTACAATCTTTTTCTCAGTTGGATTTAGCCTTATGATGGTTTTGGATGTAGCATTAGGTTAAAAATCTATTTACAAATAAACAAAAATAGTTTATTATAAATAGGCATGGCGGTTATGGTGAAGTTGGTTAACACTCTGGATTGTGGCTCCAGCACTCAGGGGTTCGAGTCCCCTTAATCGCCCCATATTGAAAGAA
>JAEDOA010000070.1 GCA_016302195.1 Erysipelotrichaceae bacterium
TTTTCTTTATTTTATAGGTTCAAAATCACTTGCTGGATGTTTACATAATGGACATACATAATCATCTGGCAATGTTTCTCCTTCATATACATATCCACATACTTTGCATACGTATCCCTTTGGCTTTTGCGAAGCTTCAACTAATTGGAAATCGCTTGCTGGATGCTTACAAGTTGGGCAGATATAATCTTCTGGCAAACTTTCGCCCTCATAAACATAACCGCATACCTTACATACGTAGCTGTTCTTTTTAACTTCTGGTTTTGGCTTAACATTGCTTTGATAGTAGTTGTATGTCATTGTTTCAACTGATGATAGTCTTGCGGATTGAACTACTTCACAAATAAACATGACATGAGTTGATAAGTCCATTGTGTTAATTACTTTACAAGAGATAAAGCTGTTTGAATGCTTTGTTAGATACAACAAACCATTACTGCTTCTATCTGTATCATTAAATCCAACAAACTTGTCAACATCTTTTCCAGATTGGAAGCCAAAACGCTTAAAGATATCAAATGGTGCACTTTGATCCAATGTTGAAATATTAAGTTGTTTAGTCTTTTTAATGACATCGCAAGAATAGTTCATTTTGTTGATTGTAACCGCAACAACACATGGAGTGCTAGTTAATTGAGTAACAGCATTAACAATTAAACCATTATCTTTTACTGTATCATTGCAAGTAACAACATATAATCCATAACCGATATTAAATAAAGCCTTTGGATCAACTTCGTTAGATTTAATCACTGGTTTCTTGAATGCTTCAGTTAACTGGCTGGCTAAAGTTTTTACCTGCTCAGTTGTTGTTGCATTTAATGATGAATTAATGGTAACCGGATTTGAATTAAAAGTTAAATCTTTGCAGCCCGAAAGTTTTTCTTTCATAATCTTATTAGCCATAGCTGCCCAAGATCCATTTTCCATTAAGGCAATAGTCTTCTTTTGGAAGTTACGTTCAACCAGCTTATCAATAAAAGTTCTCATATAAGGGAAAATGTCGGCATTATATGTAGTAGTAGCTAAAACAATATTGCTATATCTAAAAGCCTCACTAACTGCTAAAGACATATCTGTTCTTGCTAAATCATAAACAACATGTGGCACTGCTCTTTTATCAATCTCTTCAACTAACAGGTCAACTGCTTCTTTAGTGTGGCCATAAATTGAAGTATAGAATACCGCAATACCATCTTTCTCACTTTCATAATTTGCCCATAATTCATATAGGTCTAAATACTTTTGTAAATCATCAGATAAAACAGGTCCATGTAATGGGCAAATCAGCTTAATATCTAATTCTTTAGCAGCCTTTAATACATTTCTGACCTGATTACCGTATTTGCCAACTATACCAAAATAGTATCTTCTAGCTTCATCGACCCAATTGTCCTGGCTATCTAATGCCCCAAATTTACCGAAAGCATCAGCAGAGAATAATACTTTTTCCTTTTCTTCATAGCTCATCATTACCTCTGGCCAATGTACCATAGGAGCAAAAACAAATGTCAAAGTATGACTTCCTAATGACAGCTTCTGACCATTGGTAACAACTAGTGAATTTTTAACTTTTAAATTAGGGAAGAAATTCTCAACCATCTTAATAGTTTTATTATTTACAACAATCGTTGTATCAGGATAAATACTTAAGAATTTCTCAATTGAAGCGCAATGGTCTGGCTCCATATGAGAGATGACAAGATAATCAGGTTTTCTAGCAGCTAATGTTACCTCAATATTATTCAACCATGTTTCTGTTTTTGATTTATCAATAGTATCCATAACAGCAATCTTCTCATCAACAATTACATAACTGTTATACGATATACCATTTTTTACAGGATACTGCCCTTCAAATAAGTCAATTTCATGGTCATCACAACCAACATATACAATATTATTTGTTATTTTTTTCAGCATAAATTCCTCTTCCTCTCCAAAAATATAATAGCCCATTTTTCAAAGATAAACAATTAACAAGTTTTAAAAAATAGTATTAATTTACTTTCCAAAAAATTTCTTAACGCAAAAAAAGCCAATCATTTGTTTGACTATTGATTGGCTTTATATCATATTTCTTTTAAAGTGTGATTTTCTCAACTTCAAATTTAAAATCAACTGCTTTATCAGTATTGTTTTTTAAAAAAGGTGCATATTCATCGATAAAGTTATGATCATTGATTGTAAATCTTAACATTTGCCTATCACCATGCTGAATATCTCCACATATCAAAGGTTGATGTCTTGGAGCATATCCAAAAGCTTTCTCATAGGTTGTTTTACCTTTAAATATTAGTTTTCCTTTATCGCTAATAGTAACATTTACTATATCGCCATATTGAAATTTACCTATATTTTGAAAGTCTTTGTTATAGATATTTACTCTGCAACAGCCATAAGCCACATCGAAATTATATATTCCTCCACAAGCGTATCCTTCTTTTACCTCAGCTTTGATATTGGTTAATGGAAGGATTGTTATCTCATCTAATGAATACTGAGGTCCTACCTCATTGTAGCTAATTAACCCACTAGCAAGTTTAGCTGCAGTATAGGCATAAACATCTCTGCCATGGAAGATATAAACATTTTCACTACCAGGCATTCTATTTACACTTTCATCTATTCTTCTAATTTCTACTATATCATCAATAATAGAAGTTAGAATTCCATTATCTGGTGTAACAACATAACTGCCATTTTTAAGTTTTGCCACGCAAGACTTTCTATGGGTTCCTACTCCTGGATCAACAACTGAAACAAAGATTGTTCCACTAGGCCAGTAAGGAATCATCGTGCTTATTTGATAGGCTGATTGTCTAATATTGAATGGTTCTATATTGTGATCAAAATCATATACTGAAACTTCTGGATCTATTGTTTTAACAACACCTGCTAAAACTCCTCCTCCACCAGAGCCAAAATCGGTTTGAAATACTACTGTAGGTTTCATATTGATATTTTCCTTTCTAAATAAATGGATTGAAGTATCGACTTCCATTTGAAATATTGTAATATAACGAATAACAAATAAATAATATTCCTAAAGCAAGGGCAAAATAATCCAAAAAATTAAACTTTCTCTCTAATATCCAAGTCCTTTTTTTGCCACAACCAAATTTTCTTAATTCCATCGCATTTGTTATTCTATCAATTCTTTCAATACTGGTAAGTATTAATGGCAATACAATTAATGCGGCTGACTTAATTCTATTAATCAGTTTCTCTTTTTTACTCATTTCAATTCCTCTTGCCTGCTGACTTTTGGAAATATCCATAAACTCATTAATTGTATCTGGAATATATCTCATTGCTAGTGAAAATGAATAAGCAATTGAATAGCTAAATCCAATCTTGTTTAATGAACAAGCCAATTCACTAGGATTTGTTGAAGATATAAAAACTAAAATCAAAGGTACAGTTGCAGTGTATTTTAACATAACATTTAATTGATAGAACAACTGCTCCCAGGTAATCGTATATCTTCCAATAATGGTAAAAAGCAAGTGTCTAGTTCCATATAAACTGCAGCCATGTTCTGGAGAAAATAGATAAATGAGTAGTCCATTTACAACCATAAATGACATCAGCAAAATAAACATAAACTTTACTTCACTTATTTTTATTTTGGATAAAGGAAACAAGAACAATGCCAATAAACTCAAAAATATCAGAAATGGCGTATTAAAAGTTATCATTGCAGCGAAAGTCCATAGAAGAAGACAAGCCAACTTGCTGGCACCGGTCATTTTATGAATGATAGAATCTTTTTCTATATAATTGAAAATATTAACCATCGTAACGCACCTTTCTATCATACTGGATAAAATAGTCCACGAAATTCTGACCGTCTTTTAAATCACATAGTTCTGCTAAATCGTATAAAGACGTTCTCTTTAGCGCTGCCTTTTCAGTTATTTCATCATTTGATAATACATTTGCTGATGTATCATCTGCAATAATATTGCCATCACATAAAACAATGCATCTCTGTCCATACTCTAGCATCAAATGCATATCATGGGTAATCATAATAATTGTTAATCCTCTATTGTGCAATGACAATAAAAACTCCATAATATCACTATAATGTTTAAAATCCTGTCCAGCTGTAGGCTCATCAAGTATCAAGACCTCAGGATCCAATACTAAAATAGAAGCAATTGTTACTCTTTTTCTTTGACCATAAGATAAAGCTGAAATAGGCCAATTACGATACTGGTATAAACCGCAAACCTTTAATACTTCTTCAACCTTAACCTTTATTTCCTCTGGCGAGTATCCTCTAGTCTGTAAGCCTAAAGCGACTTCATCAAATATCATAACCTTTGATATCATCTTATTTGGATTTTGCATGACATATCCAATTTTGTCTGCTCTTTCCTTGATGGATAAATCGTCCATACTTTCAGATTTGTAATACAGCTGTCCACTACTCTGTTTTTCAAAGCCGCACAATATCTTAGCTAATGTAGTTTTTCCAGCTCCATTTTTTCCAACAAGGGCGACTAACTCACCTTTTTTAATATCTAAACTAATATCATTTAATACTATTTTCTTTTTGTTATAGCTAAAGGAAATATTTTTTATTGTTAAGATGCTTTCTGTGGAACTTTTATTCTTTTCAAAGACAATTTTGTTAAACCAGTTTTTAACTTTTTGTTTATCAGAGACTGTTAATTCAAGAGTATCCAAATGACTTGGTTTTTTTTCTTTGTTGATTTCAACATTAGCATATCTTAATGCTGATAAATATAATGGTTCTCTAATTCCATGCTTTGATAAAAGATTGAGCGATAACAAATCATCACTATTGCCATCAAAAACAATCCTTCCTTCATCCATTAACACAATACGATCAACACTTTTATATAGAACATCTTCTAGACGATGCTCTACGATAATAACGGTTGCTTCTGTCTTTTTTTGAATATCATCAATTAACTTAATTGCGGTTTTACCAGTGGCAGGATCTAGATTAGCTAGTGGTTCATCAAAAAGCATGACATCAACATCATCAACCATTACTCCAGCAATTGCTACTCTTTGTTTTTGCCCTCCTGATAATTCAGAAGGCGCATGATGCAGATAATCATTCATTGATACGATTTGACTAACCCTATTAACTCTATCAATCATCTCTTTCTGCTTAACACACTGGTTTTCTAAAGCAAAAGCAATATCCTCTAATACTGTCATGGAAATAAATTGACAATCCGTATCCTGCAATACTGTTCCAATAGAACTAGATAATTCAACAATAGACTGATCAATTGTTTTTTTGCCTTTTATTGTTAGTGTGCCACTTATTTCACCTTTATAGGTGAAAGGAATAAGACCATTAATACAGTTAACCAACGTTGACTTTCCACATCCTGAAGTTCCTACAATCAGTACTTTTTCCTTTGGATAGATTTTTAAATTAATATTGTTCAAAGTTGGTTGAGCTAATGCATTATATTTAAAACTGAAATCCTTAAATTCAATAATTGCTTCTTGCATAACTTCTCCTAAAAATAAAAGGGGAAAAGTTTAACTTTCCCCTATAAAATCATTAAACTTATTACTGTTCTTTAGATAAAGAGCCCTTCTTAGCTTTTGAACTAGCATAAGCTTTAGCTAATAATGTTGTTACAACTGCAGTACAAACAACAGCAGATATACCTATGCATAAGCCCTGAGAAAATACTTTTCCTGCAGGTTCAGAATAGAATAATATATCTCCAAGTGGAGCAACTAAACCCCAGCATACTAATGCTGCTAGAACTTGTACAACGTTTAATCTAATAATTTCCTTTTTTCCAAATTGACCATTTTCCAAATCAAATTTACAGAAAAGACCAATAATTAATCCAAATAAACCAGTTGGGACAATCCAGCTCCACCAAATACCCCATCCAGCAGTAATATCAACCAGTAAATTGCCAACAAAGCCACCTACAAAGGCTACAACTGGTCCATATAAGATGGCAAAGAATGCTATGATAGCATTATGAATGCTTAATGTAGTATCAGGTAATGGTGTTGGAATAGCAACATATCTTAACAATACAAATACTAATGCA
Source organism: Erysipelotrichaceae bacterium (assembly GCA_016302195.1). GTDB lineage: Bacteria > Bacillota_I > Bacilli_A > Erysipelotrichales > Erysipelotrichaceae > UBA1783. The sequence goes on from JAEDOA010000070.1 coordinate 6,069, forward strand.
GCTAAAATAGCAGCAGCTACTACATCTTTTACTTTAAATGTTTTCATATATTTATCCTCCTAGATGCATCAATTATAACAATGCATTTATCAATAAGCAAACTGTAAAACGCTTTCATAGGCCAAAGAAATCAATCATCACAAATTTCATACACTTTAATATAGCCTTGAGCACGAATTGCTTCAATGGTTAATTTGTACTTTCCTTTCTGGCATGCAACCGAAAAATAGCCATTACTTACTTTATTTCCCTGATAAATTGTCTGATCTTGCTGATCAACTAAATACAAATCAAATTCACCATTTGTTAAGCGAAAATCAAACTGAAGATAGCCATCTGAAGTTAATTCAAACTCTACTTCATCATTTCCGGTGAACATAGTAAATTCATTGGTATAGTTATTTCCTGTTTTTGTCGTTGTTCCAACATATTTATCTACTGGAGAATAAATATAAAATGCCCAAATAACCATAAATATGGCTAATACACCAAGTATTTTTTTCATAATCCTCCTTTATCCTGCTATAGTCATTAATAATGTTCCGATAATCAATGAAATCAAGCCGAATAGTGCTTTTTTTGATAACTTCTCTCTAAAGAAAATATACGAGAAAACAACAACACCCACGATGGATAACTTATCAATCGGAACGACAATACTAACTATTCCATTACTAATAGCATAATAATAACATAACCAGCTCATTAATGTGGCAATTGCTGATAAAACTAAAAATAACATTTCCTTTCTATCTATATTCTTAACCAGATTACTCTTCTTTTTAAGAAAAACGATTAGCCAGGCCATCAATAGTACTACAACTGTTCTAATAGCAGTGGCTAATGTTGAATCAACATTTGCTATACCTATTTTAGCTAATATAGAAGTTAAAGAGGCAAATATAGCTGATAAAAAGCCATATATCAACCATTTATTAGATTCTACTGTCCTCCCATTGCTTTTCTTTTCTATCATTAGGAATATGCCAACAGAAATTAAGAAAGTTGATATCAATTTAATCTGTAAATGATTTGTTTCGTTAAACAAAACAATAGCCAACAGAATTGTAATAATAGTGCTAGATTTATCGATTGCTACGACTTTGTTGACATCTCCAAGTGACAAACCTTTATAAAAACAAATCCAGCTGGCCCCTGTAGCTAAACCAGATAATACAATAAACAACAATGACTTGCCATCTATAGCCCCAATTGAAGTGTAGCTTCCCTTTATTAATACCATTAACCAGGCAAATATCAAAACATAACCAGTTCTAATTGCGGTTGCGACATCCGAATCAGTATGCCTAATACCGCATTTAGCCAATATAGATGTAGCTGCTGCAAATACAGCTGAAAGAACTGCCATAACCATCCACATAATAGCCATCCCCTTTTCACATTTTTATTATATATCAAAATATGCAAACCGATTAGATAGGTTACAGGTAAGAACAACTTATCTTGAAATAAATGATGACAACTCTTTTTTCTAATATTGCTCAGCGCTAATTAATCCACCATAAATACAGTTGAAGTGTACACCCCAAGGGAATATGTCAGAATATCAGGCAAATTTACTGGATATGACAAATATGACAGGATAATAAAACTGTCAGGACAGAAACGACCTTTTCTTTGGAAAAAGTTATGCTTTTTGGCAAGAAAATCTCCCTTTTAGCATTTTAATGTTTTAAAAACAATATTGATGTTCAAAATTCTACACATTATGAAGATA
>JAEDOA010000071.1 GCA_016302195.1 Erysipelotrichaceae bacterium
TTTACGCCTCTAACCTCGTTTATTATTCTATTCATTACCTTATTTAAAACATCGTAAGGTATTTGGGCAGCCTCAGCTGTCATAAAATCAACTGTGTTTACAGCTCTTAATGCGATTGCATAATCGTAGGTTCTTTCATCACCCATAACTCCGACTGATCGCATATTAGTTAATGCAGCAAAGTATTGCCCGATAGTTTTATCTAAACCAGCCTTAGCAATCTCCTGGCGATAAATTGCATCAGCTTCCTGAACAATTTTGACCTTTTCTGCAGTTACCTCGCCAATAATTCTAATACCTAAGCCTGGTCCTGGGAAAGGTTGACGATAAACCAAATAATCCGGAATGCCTAATTCTAGACCAACCTTTCTTACTTCATCCTTAAACAAATCACGTAAAGGTTCAATGATTTCTTTAAAATCAACAACTGATGGTAAACCACCTACATTATGATGTGATTTAATAACGGCTGACTCGCCACCTAATCCGCTTTCTACAACATCTGGATAGATTGTTCCCTGAACTAGAAAATCAACCTTTCCAATTTTTTTGGCCTCTTCTTCAAATACTCTTATGAATTCTTCACCAATAATCTTACGTTTTCTCTCAGGTTCCGTTACCCCTTTAAGTTTGCTGTAGTATCTTTCTTGAGCATTAACTCTAATGAAATTCAACTGATATGGTCCTTTTGGTCCAAAGACATTTTCTACCTCGTCGCCTTCGTTTTTTCTTAATAGTCCATGATCAACAAAAACACAAGTCAACTGATTACCGACTGCTTTAGATAACAAAACAGCAGCCACAGATGAATCTACTCCTCCTGATAGAGCTAGCAATACTTTACCATCACCGATTTTTTCTTTTAACTGTCTTGTTTTTTCCACAACAAAACTATCCATGCGCCAATCACCACTACAGCCACAAATATTTCTTACAAAGTTGTATAACATTTGCTTACCATATTCTGTATGTAATACTTCCGCATGGAATTGCAGAGCGTATAATTTCTTTGAATAATCAGCACAGGCAGCAACAGGGCAATTCTCTGTAGTAGCAATTATTTTAAAATCTTTTCCAGGTTGGCTAATATAATCAAAATGGCTCATCCATACTGTCGATTGTTGAGGTACACCAGCAAAAATATCTGAACTAGTATCCACCTTAACTGTGGTCTTACCGTATTCTCTAAAGGTGGCTCTTTCAACTTTTCCACCTAGTAAATGATTCATTAACTGAGCACCATAGCATAAACCTAATACTGGAATACCTAACTGAAATAATTCCTTGGAACAGGTTGGAGCATTTGGTAAATAGCAGCTATTAGGGCCACCAGTTATAATAATTCCCATTGGATTTAGCGCTTTGATTTTTTCAATATCAGTCTTATAGGAATATATTTCACAATAAACATTGCATTCTCTTACTCTTCTAGCAATCAATTGATTATATTGACCGCCAAAATCAATCACAATAATAAGTTGATGTTTCATATCTATCACTATTTAGAATTATCATTATTTTTTACAATGACATCATGTGCTCCACCTTCGACTATACTAGTAGCGCTTACCAATGTCAACTTAGCATTATTTTGTAATTCCTTAATTGAAATACAGCCACAATTACACATGGTTGATTTTATTTTTTTAACTGTTAATCTGACATTATCCTTAAGTGGTCCAGCATATGGCACATAAGAATCAACACCTTCCTCAAATGAAAGCTTACTATCGCCGCCCATATCATATCTCTGCCAGTTTCTAGCTCTGTTAGAGCCTTCACCCCAATACTCTTTAACATAATGTCCGTTAACAATTAGTTTATTGCTTGGTGATTCGTCGAATCTAGCAAAATATCTTCCCAGCATAACAAAGTCAGCTCCCATTGCTAATGCTAGGGTTATATGGTAATCATAAACGATTCCACCATCTGAACAGATTGGAACGTAAATGCCAGTTTCTTTATAATATTCATCTCTTGCTTGGGCAACATCGATTAGTGCAGAGGCTTGTCCTCTACCGATACCTTTAGTTTCTCTAGTAATACAGATAGAGCCTCCGCCGATTCCTACTTTTACAAAATCAGCTCCACTTTCGGCCAAAAATCTAAATCCTTCGCCATCGACAACATTTCCAGCACCTACTTTAACAGAGTCACCATATTGTTCTCTAATCCAAGCAATAGTCTTTTTCTGCCAGATTGAATAGCCTTCAGATGAGTCAATGCATAAAACATCTGCTCCTGCTTCTACCAACTTTGGCACGCGTTGCATATAATCGCGACTATTAATACCAGCGCCAACCATAAATCGTTTTTGTTCATCCAGCATTTCATATGGATTCTCTTTATGCATATCATAATCCTTACGGAATACAAAACAAACTAGATGCTGCTGTTTATCAATAATTGGTAAACAATTTAATTTATTATCCCAAATAACATCATTTGCCTCACTTAATGAAATACCCTCATAAGCATAAACTAGTTTTTCAAAAGGAGTCATAAAACTGCTAACTTTTGCGTCTAAATCAGTTCTTCCAATGCGATAATCTCTACTTGTAACTACACCTAACAATTTCCCATTTGGCAAGCCGTTATCAGTAACCGCCATGGTTGAATGATGAGTTTTCTCTTTTAGCTTTAACACATCCTTTAAAGTGCTATCTGCTGTTAATGTTGAATCACTTACGACAAAACCAGCCTTATAAGCCTTAACTTTTCTAACCATTTCAGCTTGTGATTCAATACTTTGAGCTCCATAAATAAAAGATAAACCACCCTCTTTTGCTAATGCGATTGCCATCTTGTCATCTGAAACAGACTGCATTATTGCTGAAACAAGTGGAATGTTTAGCTTGATTGATGAATTATCTTTATCAGAGTATTTTGTAATATTAGTTGATACATCAACATTCTCAACTACACACCTTTCATCAGTATAACCTGGAATTAATAAGTATTCACTAAAAGTATGTGAAATATCATTTAAGTACTGTGCCATTGTTCCCTCCTAGATATAATGGTTATATTATACACTTTTAAAATAAAAAATACCTATATAAATAGATATTTTAGTTTTTCTTTTCGACTTCTTTTTTTGGTAAAACTTTTCTCAAGTAGCTGACCACTTCACTACCTGAGCTTTTTAGCACAACCTGTTCACCATCATTTAATAAAAAGATAATATAAGGTGAAAAAAGCTTATTAACATAACACCATTTTTTTACTTCTGAATGATAATAGATATCACATTTCTGCTTGTCATCTTTATCATATATGACAAAAAAACTATTATGACCTGTAAAAATCAAATCTCTCTTTTTTAAGGTTATAATCAGAGCGTAAAACATAGGAGGTAAAGATAAAATCTTATTCTCAAAAAAGAAATATAAAAACAATGTCAATATCCATAATAGAATGACTATTACTACTGGCTTATTACTTACAATTGCAATTGGTTTCGAATTAGGCAAATTTGTTGTTTTAACTGAATGTGACTTTTTCTCTTCCATACTTTAAATTCTCTAGTAATATTTTAACAATTTAAAATTTTTCTAACAACTGAATAACATAATTAACATAATTTCACAAAATCATTTAATAATATTCTTCCAGATAAATATTACTTGTGTTTTTATCAAACATTAGATAGTAATTGATTTCTCCAACATCATCATATGCTGTTAAGCCATAGTTGTTATTCAAATCTAAGCGTAACAAATACTGCTTGGTTTTATTACAATTTTCAAAGAAGTATCTTGCCTCTTTTTTGTAGATAGGCTGACCATTATCATCAATGCTTTCCAAATATAATCTATATAATACTATTTTTGCCAAATCCTTATTAACTGTTATCTTTATCGTTTCTTTAGAAAAGCTGTCAATGATGATAGGCTTGTTATTTTCCTCATTGCTTAACTCTACAGTTACTACTGTATTGCACACTTTATTTACTAACAAATCAATATCGTGATCTGGCATAACAAAACTGATTGAAAAACAGCCGCCCTCATCCTTTAGCTGATAAACTAATCTTTCATCACTAAAGATAACCTGACTTGCTTTTGTTTCTTTTTCAACCTTGATATTGACATACTGACCGGGCTGGTAATAATCTGTTTTATCGCCATAATTAACGCCAAAGGTTTGACATTTTTTATTTGGAAAAACAAAATAAATGATTATTATCTGCAAAACTATAACAATTACTAATAAAGCAATTTCCATATTCTATAAATCTATATCCAACTCTACAGGGCAATGATCTGAACCATAAATCTGGTTATGGATTTTAGCCTCTATAATCTTATCCTTTAAATCTTCACTAACAACAAAATAATCAATTCGCCAACCAATATTCTTTTCACGTGCTCTACTGCGGTATGACCACCAAGAATATTCTACCTTATCTGGATATAAGAAACGATAGGTATCGATATAACCATTGCTTAATAGATTAGTGAATGCTTCTCTTTCCTGATCAGAGAATCCAGCGTTAAAGTGATTAATATCAGGATTCTTTAAATCTATTTCATTATGAGCTACATTTAAATCTCCACAATATATTACTGCTTTTTTCTGTTTCAAGCTATTTAAATGTCTTACCATCGCTTGTTCCCATTGTAAACGATAATCGATTCTCAACAGTTGATCCTTACTATTAGGAACATAAGCAGTAACAAGATAGAAATTCTCAAATTCTAGGGTAATAATTCTACCTTCTTTTGGATGGTCTGTCATATCATCAAAATCATAACTGACAGAAAGCGGTTTTTTTCTAGAAAAGATGGCAGTTGAAGAATAACCTTTTCTCTCTGCTGAATTAAAAAACTGATAATAACCATCAAATGATAAATCAACCTGATCTTGCTGACACTTTGTCTCCTGTAAGCAGAAAAAATCAGCATCTAATTGCTTAAAAATATCTTCAAACCCCTTTGACAATACTGCCCTTAACCCATTAACATTCCATGATATAAATTTCATAATCATCACTCCTACCATATTTTACTACGATTTTACATTCAAAAGGGAATATTTCTTATTTTTTCATGAAAAAGCAGCACTAAAAATGTTATCATTTACCTATACATACTAAAGAAAGGAATTATATGAAGGGTTTATTGAAAAAATTAAATGAAACTAAAATTTTTAAAGGCCTAAATGAAAATGAATTTGCTTGGGTTCTTTATGATGTTGGTAATTCAGCATTTACCATGTTATCAGTTTCATTAATACCTATTTGGTTTAAATCATTAGCTATCGGTAGTAATCCTGGACAGATTAGTTCTGATGCAGCAACCGGTATGTGGGCTTTGGGGACATCAATCGTTACAATTATAGTAGCTCTTATCGGACCAGTTTGTGGAGCGTTAGCTGATCAAAAAGATAGAAAGAAGCTTTTCTTTTCTACTGCCGTATTTATTGGTATATCAGGCTGTATAATAAATGGTTTTGCGACAAGTTGGGTATTATTCTTAGTTATCTTTATTGTTGTTAAGATTGCTTATAGTGCTTCTTTAACATTCTACGATTCAATGTTAAATGATGTTACAACCGAAGAAAGAATGGATGAAGTATCATCTTATGGTTATGCTTGGGGTTATATCGGCTCTTGTATTCCATTTACAGTAGCATTAATATCATACGTTTGTGGACCAGATATGCTAAATTTGATACCAGCATCAATTGCGAAATTCATTGCGTTTACAGTTACAGCACTGTGGTGGTTGATTGTAACATTACCACTTATAAAAACTTACAAGCAGAGAAACTATGTCGAAACAAAACGCAATTCCATAGCATCGGTATTTAAGCAAATCTTTTCTACAGTCAAAAAGATTTTCGTATCAAATAAAAAAGTATTATTATTCCTAATTGCTTTCTTCCTCTATATTGATGGAGTAGGAACAATTATTGATAACTGCATCAATATTGGTACAGATTTAGGACTAAACACTGTTGGACAGGTTGTATTTTTACTATTAACTCAAGTAGTTGCTTGTATTGGCTCATTGGTTTTTGCCAAATTATCAAAAAAATATGATACAGTTACGCTAATCCTTGCCTGCATTGTTGGTTATTTCTGTGTATGTCTTTACGCCTTGACATTAAAGCAGTTATGGCAATTTGGTGTTATGGCCTTTGGGGTTGGATGCTTCCAAGGTTCAATCCAGTCTTTATCAAGAAGTTATTATTCTAAGATTATTCCTGCCGAAAATTCTGGAGAGTACTTTGGTATATATGATATTTTCTCAAAAGGCGCTTCATTTTTAGGCTCAGCTGTTATTGCTGGAGTTAAATTTGCTGGCGGTACAATCAATTTAGCTGTAGGCTTATTGACAGTCTTCTTTGCTTTAGGATTTATTTTCTTAAAGCTTGCTGATAAGCAGCCAAAAACTATCAATTAGTAAGATAATATTTAGTACATTAAAAGACTTGGGAATTTTAACTCTCAAGTCTTTTTTTACTATTTATTTGACAACATCGCTATATTAGCGAGACGTTGTTTAATTGAATTATCAATCTTGTTCTTTATTTGTTGATATTGTTGTAACTCTTCTTTGCTTAAATCAGAGGTAATTATTTCTTGGTAATTGCGCTTAATTTTTCTAATACTCTTAATAAGTTCCGCTGATTGAGCAGTAAAGGTTATATCATATGTTGTCTTATCCTGTTCATAACCGTTATATACTATAAAACCTTTTATTTGCAGTAGTTGCAACTCTATCGCTAATTGCTGTCTTGATAAACCTAATATATTATGTAAGTCATCTCTATTAATACCAATATCATTGTCAAGCAAATCCAAGATTAATAATTCAGTATTACTTAAATTGTATTTATGCGTTAATGGTGTAAAGAATGATGAATATAACTTGATATAGCGATAATACTTAATAAAATCGCTATCGCTCTCTAACACATATGTTGATAAAGCAGTAATCTCTTGACCTAACTGTTGACTATGCAGCAAGCTATTACCCCCATCAGAGGCTGAATCCACTAGATAGCGATAAATCTTTCGCTTGGTGGCCTGGTATTCTTCATCGGTAAAGATCTGTTGAAAAAAATTGTTGTATTCGATAAATGTTTGATATTTCATATGGGCAATTTTTTGCGGATTTATATTACCATTTGATAATGAGTTTTCAGTTTTTACATAATAGTATACCGGAACTTGAATCGCATAAAAAATATTACAGTTTTTTACATACTCCAGATTAAACAAAAAGTCCTCGCACCAACTTACTTCCTGTATCATTTTAATCTTATATTTATCAATAATGGCTTTTCTATATAGTTTATTCCATAGCACCCCATAATAATAATCGGCTGGATTTTTCATCATATAATCGCCATATTCCTTAAGTGAAAAGACCTTTTTGCTTTTAATCTTGCCTTTTGTTGAAAGTTTATCACCAATAACCCGATAGAAATCGCAAATAACTAATTCTGCCCCAGTATTATTAGCTCCAGTTACCATTGTTTCAGTTGAATAAGGCGGCAAAAAATCATCGCTATCGACAAATTGAATGTATTTGCCACTGGCTTTCTCTAAAGCAAAATTTCTCGTTGCCGAAACACCTTGATTTTGATTATGAAATACTTTGATGCGTTCATCATTTTGGGCTATCAAATCAATTAACTGTTCACTACCATCACTGCTTCCATCATCCACAGCGATAATCTCAATATTTTGATATGTCTGATTTGTAATAGAATTAATACATCTTTCCAAACTACCAAAACAATTATATATCGGAACTATTATACTAACTTTATCAGCAATCATTATTTACTCCT
>JAEDOA010000072.1 GCA_016302195.1 Erysipelotrichaceae bacterium
AGATTGGACTTTTTTTGTTAACTAAAACGATTTAACTAGCACCACGCGTATTTAACTTTATTCTTAAGAAATGCAAGTCGTCTTTCAGAATTGAAGGACAATCCTCAAGTAACCATTATTGATGGTGATGCTAATGATCCAGAAGATTTGCGTAAAGCAATCAAGGGTCAAGATATTGTTTTCGTTGCATTTGTTGACCACGGCGCTGGTGCTAAGGTTACCCAAGATGTAATCAAGATTATGGATGAAGAAGGCGTAAAGCGTCTTATTTCTTCAAACATTCTTGGTATTTACGATGAAGTTCCTGGTAAGTTTGGTGACTACAACCGCGATGTTTGCTTTGGCGGTAAAGTAGAACCTGATAACTCAATGGTTCTTTCAGATAAATACATTGAAAACTCAGATTTGGATTACACTGTTATGCGTTTAGCATGGCTTAATGATCGCGATGATACTAATTACACTGTTACCCAAAAGGGCGAAGAATATGTCGGCGTTTCAGTTTCAAGAAAGAGTGTTGCCGATGTAGTTGAAAGCATCATTGAAGATCCTACTAAATACAGCAAGGAAAGTATTGGTTTTGCTGATCCTGCAACTCAAGGTTCAGATAAGCCAGTATACTAATTGTTTTATTACCTCTATCCCTATTGAAAATTATATGTACTTATACTTATATTCTTATAGCTGGTCGAAAGACCAGTTTTTTTTTATTATTTTTTATTTATTGCTTCATCAGTGATTTACTGGCCTAAAATAGGGAGCGAAGGAGTATAAGAATCGAGGCTTATCATGAAAAATTCAAAAGGGAAACCTAAGAAATTATCCTTCATGTCGATTTATTTCTTAGGAATTAATGCAGTAATTGGATCAGGGACCTTTTTACTGCCTGCCAAAATTTATCACGAGATGAATCTAATGGCTATCGTGGTATTGTTATGTACTGCTGTGACTGTATCAATGATCGCTTTATGCTATGCTGATTTATCAAGTAGGTTTAAAGGATCTGGTGCAGCGTGGTTATATGCTTATCATGCATTTGGTCGTTTCACAGGATATGAATTGGGGATCTTTACCTGGTTCTTAGGTTGTTGTACGTTAGGCGCCGAAGTTGTCGCATTATTAACTACGTTAAAGAGCTTTTGGCCGGTTTTAAACAATCAAGGAATTTATTATTTACTTGTCTTTGGACTAATTCTTTTATTTGCAGTTATCAACTTCTTTGGTCGTTCTTTAGTTAAAATAGTAAACAACATTTCAGCTGCTGCTAAAATGATTACGCTACTTATCTTTATCATTGTAGGTGCATTTTTCATTCATCAGAGTAATTTCTTTCCAATTATTCCAGCAGCAGCTACAAAGGGAGCAGGCCCATTTTTACAACACTTTGGTGCCGCATTCACTCCAATCTTTTATTTGTTTACTGGTTTTTCATTTATTCCAATTGCAGCTCGTCAAATGAGCAACCCAGAAAAGAACATTCCACGGGTTTTAATTGCTGTAATGGTTAGTGTTACTATCTTAGATTGTTTAATGATGATTGTAGCTATTGGTCTTGCTGGTAGCAGATTGAGTACGTATTCAACGCCTTTGGCTAGTGCGTTAGGTAATGGTGTTGGCAAATGGGGCTACTCGTTCATTATTGTAGGTATGCTTGTTTCAATCTTTGGTGTTGCCTTCTCGGCATCATTTAATGCGCCATCATTAATTGCATCCCTAGCCAATGAACAAAAGCTTTTGCCTGCATGGGTAGGTAAAAAGAACAAACACGACGCTCCATGGGTTGGTATCATTATGACTGCCATTTTAACTGGCGTATTTGCAACACAATCATACTTGTTCTTAGTATCATGTACTGTATTGGCTTCATTTATTCAGTATGTGCCATCAATTTTAGCTGTAATCAAATTCAAACACAGCAACGAATTTCCTAACCATGGATTTAAGTTGCCTGGAAAGTATACTATTCCAATTATTGCTTTAATTGTCTCATGCTACATGGTAACTAACTTTACACCATTAACTCTATTAGTAGGAGTAGTCGTAGCAGCTGTTGGGGCAGTATTATATATCTTCATGGATCGAGATCCAGCCATGGAGGAAATGGAAAAGTTGCACCAAGAATTCTTGGATAAACTGAGACATAATAAAATAAAGTTCTAATTATTGCGAAACTGTCGATTAATTTCGGCAGTTTTTTGTTTACCTTAAATCTGATTTAGACTAGCATTCAAATTAGTAAATTTTCAAACTAAACTAATCTCTTTATACTGTTAGTAAAGTTAACTACTAAGGGGATGAATTTAATTGGCAAAAATAGTAATTCTAACAGGAAGTCCACATAATCCAGGAACTTCTAAATTATTAGCTGATTCTTTTGAAAAAGGTGCACGTGAAAGTGGCGACGAAGTTTATCGCTATGATGCGGGATTACAGGGTAACAATGCACCACATTATCTTCAACTAGAAAAAGCTCCTGGAATAGAAGTGGGCATTCCTGATAATGATTTAGTAGAAAAAGAAGTTATTCCTAAATTACTGGAAGCAGATGTGGTTGTGTTAGTTTCCTCAATGTATTACTTTGGCATTAACGCTCAACTTAAAACAGTAATTGATCGTTTCTATGACTACAATCACCAATTAAAAGACAAGCATTCTGTAGTTTTAGTTTCAGGATATGTACTCAAGATGACATGGCTGCAATAAAATTACAGATGAAGAAATTACAAGAATACATGCGCTGGCCAAGTTTAGGCGATGTTTATGCAGATGATTCTTGGAATGAACAAAAGATGCATGAAAATGCACAAAAAGCATACAATATTGGAAAAGGTATCACTGGAGGTATTTAAATGAAATACGCTGAATTTGTCAAAGCTGGAGAAATGAAAATCGTTGATCGTGAGAAGCCAGCAATTGAAAAGAGTGATGATGTAATCATTAAAGTTATCAGAACCTGTGTATGTGGATCAGACTTATGGGCATACCGTGGTATTGAAAATCAAGGCTCCGATAACGATGGTCACGAAATTATCGGTATAGTTGAAGAAGTCGGTAAGGATATTACTACTGTTAAGCCAGGCGACTTTGTCATTGCACCATTTACTCATGGTTGTGGTCATTGCCGTGCCTGTTTAGCTGGCTTTGATGGTGTATGCATGGATCATGGATTAAACGAAAACTTTTCTGTTGGCTATCAAGCTGAATATGTTCGCTTTCAACATGGTCAATGGGCATTAGTTAAAGTACCAGGCAAGCCAAGCGACTACAGTGAAGACATGCTTAAATCACTTTTGACTTTAGCAGATGTTATGGCTACTGGTTACCACGCTGCCCGTGTAGCAAACGTTAAGCCAGGTGATTCCGTTATCGTTTTAGGTGATGGAGCAGTTGGTCAATGCGCCATTATTGCCGCAAAACTTCGTGGTGCTAAACAAATTATCTCAACAAGTCGTCACGCTGATCGTGCAGCTCTTGCAAAGGAATTTGGTGCTACTGACAATGTTGCAGAACGTGATGAAGAAGACATTAACAAGTTACTTGAATTGACTAATGGCGGTGCCGACGCTGTATTAGAATGTGTAGGTACTGAACTTTCTAATGAAGAGGCAGTTAAAGTAGCACGTCCCGGCGCAAATATTGGTCGTGTAGGTTTGCCTCATGGCAAGGCACAAGATCCTGCTACTACTTTTTACAAGAACGCTATTGTAGGTGGTGGTCCAGCATCAGTTACTACTTATGACAAAGAAGTTTTATTAAAGGCTGTACTTGATGGTAAGATTAATCCAGGTAAGGTATTTACTAAGACATTCTCACTTGATCAAATTAACGAGGCTTACCAAGAAATGGTAGACCGTAAAGTTATCAAGTCATATGTTAAGGTTAGTGATTAATAATGAGAAAAAAGCGATACCTTATATTAATTGCATTTCTAGCTGCTCTATTTTTCACTGCTTGTTCTAATACAACTTCTAATCAAAATACAAGTAGTGAAAATGCCAAAACGACTAAAAAAGCAATAATCACCTCAACACCGACACTGTTCTTCCACGGTGGAGGTTCGTCCTATCATGCGGAAGAGCATATGGTAAAGGCAGCTGAAAAAGCTGGAGTTACCAAATCTGTGATTCGTGCTAATGTTGACAGTAATGGAAAAGTAACCTTAATTGGTTCATGGCCCAAAAATGCCGAGAATCCAATTTGTGAAGTTAATTACGAAAATAATAGACAGCTTGATTTTAATAAGCATGGTGTCTACGCTACCAACGTTGTTAAAGCCTTGCAAAAACAATACGGCATTAAAAAGATCAACATGGTCGGGCATTCATTAGGTAATATTTCTATCATTTATTACATGCTCCAAAATGGTAAAAATAAAAAGATGCCGCAATTGCAAAAAGAAGTTAATATCGCTGGACACTTTGCTGGTTTAACTTTTGATGGATTACCAAGTTCTATTAAGCAACCAGCAGGGATGAAGCTTGATAAAAATGGCAAGCCTAATAAAATGAACTCGACTTATAAGCAAATGACACAGGTAAGACAGATCTATCCTAAGAATCAGGTTCGAGTTTTAAACATCATTGGTGACATTGGTAATAGTAGTGACGGAAGAGTAGAGAATGTTTCATCATTATCTCTTAAATACTTGGTCGCAGATCGTGCTAAATCTTATCAAGTGGTAAAAATCAAAGGCAAGAATGCGCAACACTCTAAGTTGCACAATAATCCTCAAGTCGATAAAGTATTAATTAAATTCCTTTGGAATAAATAATTAAGTAATATAAATAGAGACCATCAGGTCTCTATTTTTTTGCAAAAATTTGTTAATTTTTATTAGCCTTATTTACAGCATCGATAACTGCATATCTAAAGCCGTTCTTTTCGAGACTGGCTACACCTTGAATTGTTGTACCGCCGGGTGAACAAACTTGATCACGTAAAACCGCAGGTGCTGTTTTGCTTTCATAAGCCAAACTAGCTGAGCCTTTTACCATACTTGCAGCTAAAGCATTTGCCTGATCTCGTGGCAACCCATTAAGTACACCTGCATCCCCAAGTGCATCAAGAAAAACGTCTACAAAAGCAGGGCCACAACCACCGATTGTACCTACAATGCTTAACTGTTCCTCTTTCACTGGAATAACATCACCCAGTTGATTCAAGAAATCTAAAATGACTTGACGCCTATTTTGATCAACTTCGTCAGGTAAGAATAGGCCGATAGTTCCAGCATTTATTGCAACAGGAATATTTGGAATAATTCTAGCAATAGTATGATTAGGCAAGATAGCTTTTATTTTCTTATATTCAATACCAGCTGCAGCTGAAATAATTATAGAGTCAGAATCAAGATTGATCAGTTCTGGAATAAGATCAAGAGTAATATTAGCTGGAGTCGTCAAGATAACAATTTCTGGATCTTGGTCAACCAGATCCGATAGAGTATTGACTAGCTTAAAATTCAGCTCATTAGCTAATTTTGATACTCGTGGATTTACTGGATTTTCAGCAATAATGCAATTCTCAGGGCTATCTTTAAGTCCTTTAATAATAGCACTTCCCATATGTCCTACACCTACTACAGCAACTTTCATCATAGATTTTCTCCTTATCTCTATATAAATCATCTATATTAACAATATTTTTTTATTTGCTTATTAAATACTCTTAATTCCCTTATGACATATCTACGTTCAAATCGATCATTATATTTATTTTTTAACTGATTCAAATTACGTTGTAGATTAGACAATGTTTTTTCATAATGCTTATCATCAGTTTTTTGACTCAAAGTTGAAGCAAATGTGTGTGGCTTAAGACCCGCTCTTTTAGCAAAATTACCCAATTGCTTATTTAGATCCCAGCACAGCATGAGAATTCGCATACGCTTTTTAGCATTATTAACCGACTTAAGCTTATGGATTAAAGCAGATGCTTCTGAAAAAACATCTTTTCCAATATACAAATTATCATACTTTTTCTTAAAAAAGGTCTTTAACTTTACAAATGGATGATAATCCCATTCACGTTCACGCTTGTTCTTAACCGGTGGTTTATTCTCAATAATTGGTTGAGGAGCTGGCAAAATATTTTGCGGCATTTGTTCATGAACTATTTGTCCCAGAATTTTTAAGAAATCAGAATTTTGTTGGAGTTCAGGCTCTAATATTTCTCTGTGATAAGGGAAGGGGATTAAGCTAACTAAAGGCTCATTTCTATGATATGAAAGTTCTTTTCTATAAGCACCTGCAAACATATCAGCTACTTGAATACCATAGCTATCTTTACTATCAGCAGTTTGATAATTAACGGATATCTTTTTATCTGGATCACTTATTTCTTTTGCTAGTCTTTTTAATAAATCTTCATTTAAACTCAAACAAGGGTCAATACAGTTCTGCGAAGTTCTGTCTATAATGACATCTACTATGATTTCGGCTGTTTTTGCATATTCTTTAAGTCGTAAAAGAATATTTTCAATAGGTTGAATATATGACAAAAGCTCTAAACTCAGAAGCATATTCTTTTTCCAAGTACCGAATTGATTATAATCATATGCCGAACGCTCAAGCACTGCCGCGTTAACTAAATAATTCTGTGCTATTTTAAGAGCACGTCGATTAGTTTTATCAGATACCTGATTGCTTTTCTTTTCATTTGAAGATTTATTGGCATAAATACTCTGTTTATAAGCACGATTAAGTCTTTCAATGTTATTTGCCTTAATAGTATAAAAAGCAACGATGAAGCGTTTAGCAATCATGCTTGCATCTTGTTGTTCATACAGAATACTTTCATCAATATAGACCTTAAAATGTTCTACATCAGTTTTATTAGTTTTTTCCTTTAACTCAAATGGTGGATAAAATCTAGGTTTAAGGTGATAAATTAAGTTTCTCATAACTCACTCCAAATTAGAAACATTTGTTTGCATAAAGAATATACCAAACATATGATCAAATTAAAAGAGATTTTTGCAAAAATATGAACATTTGTTTTGAATAAGTTGATTATTTTGCATTAAAGCTATTTAGAAGTTTATTATTAGTAAGTGTCTAGAAAGAAGGGAAAATCTTGCTTTTTAATCAACCTTTAGCTGATCAAATGAGACCTAATAGTTTAAAAGAAATTGTAGGTCAACAAGAATTACTTGGAGAAGGTAAGCCACTTCGTCAAATTATTGAACAAAAAGTGCCAATTTCACTACTTTTATGGGGACCTCCAGGCACAGGAAAATCTAGTTTAGCCCGAATTATTGCTCGCACAAATGGTTATGCCTTTGCATCATTTAATGCATCTATCGATAACAAAGCGAAACTACTCAATATTATCAATACTTACCCTCGCCAAACTTTCGTCTTGCTTATTGATGAAATTCATCGGATGACTAAAACTTTACAAGATTTTTTGCTTCCATATCTAGAAAATGGTCATATCATTATGATTGGAGCAACGACTGAGAATCCAATTATGTCAATCGTTCCAGCAGTACGATCACGTTGTCAGATTTTTGAATTTAAAGCATTAACGGATGAAGAGATTCAAGCTATCTTAACCAAAGCTGTTCACAAAATATACCATTTGAAAGCTGGTCAGTATGATAAAGAGGCAATTAAAATAATAGCGATATCAGCTGATGGAGACTTACGTGTTGCACTCAACATTTTAGAAGTAATTCATGCGACTAATCCGGATAAGTTATCTGTCTCCGCAGTTAAACAATTCGTCAAAGGGCAGCATTTTGCATATGACAAAAAAGCAACCAAGCATTATGATTACTTGGCTGCT
>JAEDOA010000073.1 GCA_016302195.1 Erysipelotrichaceae bacterium
TCTTCAATATATTAATCACATTTATTTGTATTGAATTTTTATACTATTTTTACAATTAATTTATTTATTTTTATATAATAAAGGCTTTATATAAAACATATAAAGCCTTTCTAATCTATGAATTAACTATTTCTCCCCCATTAATATGTATAGTTTGCCCCGTTATATAGGAAGCTGCTTCCGATGCTAAAAATACATAAGCTCCAGCACACTCAACAGGTTGACCTGCTCGCCCCATCGGAGTATTTTTACCAAACTGCGGTATTTTATCAGCACTAAAACTAGAAGGTATAAGAGGAGTCCATATAGGTCCAGGCGCAACAGAATTCACCCTTATACCTGTCTTCCCTTTAGTTAAAGCCATTGATAAAGACCTTGTAAGGGTAAGAACAGCTCCTTTAGTCATAGAATAATCTATCAATGTCTCATTCCCATGAAAAGCGGTAACAGATGTAGTATTTATTATACATCCACCACTTTTTAAATACTTCATTGCTTCTCGTGTCATATAAAACGTTCCATACACATTAGTTTTCATAGTTTTATCAAATTGTTCATCTGTAAGCTGTTTGATATCTGTACATTCATATTGAACAGCTGCATTATTTACCAAAATATCAATTTTGCCATATTTTTTCATGACAAGTTCCATAACTTCTTTACAAAAATCTACTTGGGCTATATCTCCCTGTATAATAGTGCATTCTCCACCACCTACTTCTATTATCTCTTTGGTTTCTTCTGCGTCTCTTCTTTCATCATAATAAACTATTATAACTTTTGCACCTTGATGAAAATAAGCTATAGATACAGCTCTACCAATACCACTATCACCACCAGTGATTATGGCAACCTTATCTTTTAAAAGATCACCTTTCTTTATATATTTATCATCATAATAAATAGGCATAGGTGTCATTTCATATTCATTTCCCGGATGTTTTTCTTGATGCTGAAGGGGAAAAGCTTTTGGAAATTCCATCTTTATCACTCCTTTCACGATTATAACTTTTAGTATTCCCTTCCGTTAAACAAATAATTAATATAAACAAATTATATTTTGTATTTTTTTACCATTTACTTTATAATATATTTATACTTTTAGAGGAGGTTTTTAAATGAATTTTCAAACCAAAATAATAATTTCCATTGTAGGTTTAATTCTTTTTTCTATAGCTATATTAACAATAATTTGCAGCACCTATTTCTTTTACGCTCTAACAAGAAAAGGGCTAACTAAGATGAAGAAAAAAATTTTAACTTTTAAAAACATTCCTTCACCAGAAAGTTTTAAACCCTTCATTGACAGTAATTGGTTTAAAAACCACAACGCTTCACAAATTCATACAACATCTTACGACAACTTAAAACTTTCAGGTATTTTTGTAAGAAACACTAAACCCTCTAAAAATATCGTCATCCTTTCACACGGCTACACAGCTTCAGCTTCATCAATGTTATGTTACACTTCCTATTATTATAATAAAGGCTTTAATATACTTTCAGTTGATAATAGATGTCACGGAGAAAGCCAAGGAAAGTATTTAGGTATGGGGTATTTAGATCATTTCGATATACTTAAATGGATAGATAAAAGCAAAGAGCTTTTAGGCAACGATTGCAAAATAATCCTCCACGGTGTATCAATGGGCGCAGCAACAGTATGTATAACAGCCGGCGATAAGCTTCCTAAAAACGTAAAATGCATCATTTCCGATTGCGCTTATGATAGAATTGCCGATGTATACAAACAGGTAATAAAATCTTCAACAAAAATTTTAGCTACTCCAATAATCAAAGGAACTAGTTTAATCTGCAAACTAATGGCTGGATATTACTTTTCAGATGCTGCACCTATAAATTTCGTTAATAAAACTCCTGTACCAATTCTTTATATCCACGGAGAGAAAGACACCTTTGTACCTTCTTATATGGTTGATAATTTATTTAATGCAACTCCAACAGATAAACGAGATATTCTTTTAATAAAAGGGGCAAGTCACGGCGAATCCGTCATAAGAGATAATAAGGCGTACTTTAATAAAATTGATAATTTTATAGACAAAATCTTTTATATGTCCCAATATAAAACTAAAGAGATATAGTTTTTTAACTATATCTCTTTTCCTTCAGAGCCCAGACAGAAATACTTTTATCACCAACATAAAATCTCCCTATACCATTCTTATTTATTTTCACTTCCTCTGCCCTTTTCCCCATCATATCAACAAACACTTTTCCACCAAACCTCTCTCCAACATACATATCCTTATAACCATCACCTTTATTAGATATAATTACAGCTATACCAGAATTCTCAATTTCAGGAATTCCAGCTCTAGTCCACCCAACAATATTACTATCATCAAAATACTCTCTTTCCTCTCCATACGCCAACATTTTTCTTACACTCAACAGTTTTTTAAGCCCCTCTGACACACCATCATCATCATTTTCTCCTGCATAATAATCTCCATAAAAAATACACGGATAGCCCGCTTTTCTTAGCAATATTAAACCATAAGCTATTAATTTAAACCATTGCGCAACTGGCGATTCTAAAGACGCTCCTTTTTCTGTATCATGATTATCCACAAACGTAACAGCTTTCACTTCATTTTGCTCTACCAATGTACCTTTAAATATATTTCTCATATCATAATTACAATTATGTGAAGCATTATAAAAATTATAATGAAGAGGAACATCAAACAAAGACATAACTCCACCAACTTTTTCAAGATACCTCAGTAGTACAGCTACATCACCATGCCAATACTCACCTACTGCAAAAAGTTCTTTCCCTGTATATTCTCTCATATCCGCTATCCACTTTTTATAAAAATCAGCACTAATATGCTTTATAGCATCTAACCTCACACCATCTATTCCCGTAATTGATAAATACCATTTACCCCATCTATCAAGCTCCTTTAGCACATCTTCATTAGCGAAATCAATATTACACCCCATTAAATAATCATAATTTCCATTTTCATCATCAACATCAATACTCCATTTCTTCCCCTTAAATTTATATATAGAGTTCCTCTTATAATATTCATCATAATCAACAGCAGTAAAACATCGATAATCCCATTTAAAATCAGAATATTTGTTATTCCTACCAGCAAACTCAAAACCAGTCCAGCCACTTATTACCTTTTCTTCACCTATCACCTTATTTCTATTATACTGCTGCACCTCTTGGCAATGGATTTTCTCTGTAAAATCAGCACCCATCTTATGATTTAACACTATATCTCCATAAACTTGAATATTACATGCACGAAGTCCTTCTATAGCTTGTATATATTCTTCCTTATCTCCATATTTAGTTTCTCTAGAACCCTTCTGATAAAACTCACCTAAATCATATAAATCATATATGGAATATCCAACATCACTCTGCCCATCCATCCCTTTAAACGCCGGCGGAAGCCATACTGCTGTTATCCCCGCTTCTGCCAACTGCTCCGCTTCATCATATATCTCATTCCACAATTTACAACCACAAGGAAGAGAATATTCAAAATACTGCATCATTGTCCCATTAAACATAAAATATCACACTCTTACTTTTAATACTTTACCTTAATCTTGGACAACTTTTTTATTTTTTAAACAAAACAAAAAAGGAACTTGAAAATTCAAGTTCCTTACTTGGTGGCTTACCGGGGAATCGAACCCCGGACACCTTGATTAAAAGTCAAGTGCTCTACCGACTGAGCTAGTAAACCATATTCTACTTCAAAAGTAGAATGGTGCGTGTTAAGAGATTCGAACTCCTGGCCCACGCCTTAGAAGGGCGTTGCTCTATCCAGCTGAGCTAAACACGCATATGGAGCGGGTAGTGGGAATCGAACCCACCTTTCCAGCTTGGAAGGCTGGAGTATTAGCCGATATACGATACCCGCAAATGGTGACCCCTAGGGGAATCGAACCCCTGTTACCACCGTGAAAGGGTGGTGTCTTAACCGCTTGACCAAGGGGCCAAGTCACATCTGCTGTAGCACTGCCACGCTACTCTTAATATATTACATTATCATTCTACATATGTCAACATATTTTTTAAACTTTTTTTATTTTTCTTCTTTTTCCGCTATATCACTTAATCACCATAAGTTATGGATATTTTTTTTAATAACATTTTATAGATTTTAACCTATTAATAATCATTTCTTAACTTCATTAAAAAAATTTCATCGCGCCTTTATTTACATTCTTTCTCATTTATTGTAATATTAGTAAAAGAATTTAATTGATGAGAGGTTATTATATGGAAAAATCAACAGTATGGATACCTGAGAGTTATGCTTCTACGCTATCTCTTAAAGAAACCGAAATTGCCATTAAGAAAGTAAAAGACTTTTTTGAAGAAAATTTATCTAAAACATTAAATCTTACAAGAGTTTCAGCACCACTTTTCCTTGATGCTGCTTCAGGAATAAATGATAACTTAAATGGTACAGAAAAGCCAGTATCTTTCGATATGAAAGCCATAAATGGAAGCAATATAGAAATAGTTCATTCCCTTGCTAAATGGAAGAGGCTTGCACTTCATAGATATGGATTTAACATAGGCGAAGGTCTTTACACCGATATGAACGCCATTAGACGAGATGAAGACTTAGATAATCTTCATTCAATATATGTTGATCAATGGGATTGGGAAAAAGTTATTAGTAAAGAGGACCGTAATATTACCACTTTAAAAGATACAGTTAAAAAAATATATTCTGTTTTCAAAGCTACAGAAAATTATACAACTTCCTTGTATCCAGATTTAAAAAAATCTCTACCAGATGAAATCTCATTTATAACTACCCAAGAACTAGAAGATATGTATCCTGACTTATCCGAAAAAGAACGAGAAGATGCTATCTGCCGCGAAAGAAAAGCTGTCTTCTTAATGGGTATAGGTGACACCTTGAAATCTGGCAAAAAGCACGATGGCAGAAGTCCTGATTATGATGATTGGTCCTTAAATGGAGATATATTATTTTATTACCCACTATTTGATAAAGCTTTTGAATTATCTTCAATGGGCATAAGAGTTGACAAAAAAACTCTTGAGTCACAACTTATAAAGGCTCATTGTGAAGAACGAAAGACTCGCCCTTTCCACCAATTATTATTAAACGAAGAACTTCCTCAAACCATTGGTGGTGGAATAGGTCAATCAAGAATTTGCATGTTCTTTTTACAAAAAGCTCATATAGGCGAAGTTCAAACTTCTGTTTGGGATGAAAACACAATAAAAACATGTAAAGAAAACAATATTGAACTACTATAATATTTTACATTGAAAGAGGTATAAATCATGTCACATATGGTTGGTAAAGAAGCATACAAAAGTTTAGAGGAACGTTTAAATAAATTCCCTCAAGGAGCACCACCTTCCGAAACATTATATAAGATTCTTTCGTTAATGTTTACCAAAGAAGAAGCTGCTTTAGTTTCAATGCTTCCTTTTAGATCATTTAATATAAAAACAGCCAGTAAGGTTTGGAAAAAAAGCGAAGCTGAATGCGAAAAAATCCTTGATACTCTAGCTTCTAAGGCATTAATACTCGATTTAGAATGCGAAGCCGATGGCGAAAAAAAATACCTTACCGCCCCTCCTATGGCTGGCTTTTTTGAGTTTGCCTTAATGAGAGTCGGAGGGTATATAGATCAAAAAATCTTAAGTGAACTCTTACATCAATACCTAAGTGTAGAAGGAGATTTTGTTCATGAACTTTTTTGGGGAACAGAAACTAAAATGGGACGCGCTTTTGTACAAGAAAGAGCCTTAAACACCGAAAACAGTATTGATATTCTGGACTATGAGAAAACAAGTCATATTCTAAAGGAAGCTAAACATATAAGCGTAAGCACTTGTTATTGCAGACACAAGGCCCATCATTTAGGTGATGATTGTTATGCCCCAATGGAAACATGTCTTAGTTTCGACGATGTAGCTTATAGTCTTATAAAGCATAATCATGCTAGAGAAATAGATGCTTCAGAAGCATTAGATATAGTAAATATGGCTACTGATTATAATCTTGTACAATGTGGTGAAAATGTACAAAATAAACCTAGTTTTATATGCAATTGTTGCAAATGTCATTGTGAAGCTTTTATGGCTGCTAGAAAATTTGGACTTTTAGTTCCAATGAATACAACTAATTACATTCCAGTAATTGATGAAAGCAAATGTGTAGGTTGTGGAAAATGCACTTTAGCATGCCCAATGACAGCAATTAATGTAAGTGTATCTCAATTCCAAAACAGGAAATTATCAGTGGCAAAACTAAATGATGATATCTGTCTTGGCTGCGGTGTATGTGTAAGAAATTGCCCTAAAGGAGCAATATCTTTAAAAAGACGTGAGCAAAGTGTTGTAACTCCTGTCTCTACAATTCACAGAGTTGTACTTTCCGCCATTGAGAAAGGACAGCTTCAAAATTTAATTTTTAATAATAACGCTTATAAAAGCCATAAAGCAATGGCTGGAATACTAGCCAGCATTCTTAAACTGTCACCGGTGCATAAATTTATGGCTAGCAAGCAAATGAAATCTATATATTTAGCAAGTCTTCTAGCAGAAAAATAAAAAAAGTATTACGTATTATTTTCCTCCATAACATTCTTTTAAATCATGGAACTTATAATACGTAATACTTTATATTTTTATAAGCTATTTTCTTAAATATATTTATTTTTTACACTTCTTAATTTATAAAGTAGCACCAAAATCAGTAACAATAATTTGTCCTGTAATAGCTCTAGCTTCATCACTAGCCAAAAATAATATAGTATTTGCTACATCTTCTGGCTGGCATATAGGTACATTTCTATCCATATGAGCCATTATTGCTCCAATCATATTCATATCCAATTTTTTTAAGTTATCAGATGATGTCATAGGTGTATTTACAGTACCTGGACACACAGCATTACATCTAACTCCTATAGAAGCCATTCTTAAAGCTACATTTTTTGTCAAGGCAATAACAGCTCCTTTACTAGCTACATAAGCTGCTCCCCCATTACCTACAACACCTGCCACAGAAGCTGTATTAACTATAGCTCCACTTTTTTGCTCTGCCATCACCCTGGCTACCTCTCTAGTGAAATAAATGGTTCCTTTGGCGTTTATATCAATAACAGCATTTATATCTTCATCTTTTACAGAATCAATTGCTGCTGTTCCATGGTCTAAAACCCCAGCATTATTCACTAATATATCAAGCTTACCAAATTTCTTAAGTGTCTCATTCACCACTTTAGCACACTCAGCTGGATTAGAAATATCACTTGCAACAACTAATACATTACCTCCCATGGCTAAAATTTCTTCTGATACCTTTTGTAGCTGTTTTTCTCTCCTTGCTGTAATTACTACCTTTGCTCCCTCTTTTGCAAATAATAAAGCTGTAACTTTCCCTATTCCAGAATTACCACCTGTAATAATAGCCACTTTACCATCTAATCTCATACTATACTCCTTTAAATATTTTATTTAAAAATATTATACCATTAAGAGGAATATATGTAATTATATTGAATAATTTTATTATTTTTATATAACAAAAAAACTCTAGTAATACTAGAGTTTAATGGAGCTGGCAATAGGAATCGAACCTACAACCTGCTGATTACAAGTCAGCT
>JAEDOA010000074.1 GCA_016302195.1 Erysipelotrichaceae bacterium
TAACTATGTGGGAATGTCGTAACTGCGGTCATGTAGTAGTCGGTCTTGAAGCACCACAAGTTTGTCCTGTATGTAATCATCCACAGGCATATTTTGAAGTACGTAAAGAGAATTACTAATAGAGAGTTTTTTATACGAAATTCCAATTTATCGGGCTGTTGAAAAACCTTTAGAAACTAAAGGGCGCACTTCTATACACCTTTCGGTGTACTGAGCGAGCTGCGATTTTGCGCAGCTCCCTAGCCTCCCTTATTAAAGGGAGCCTTGGATACTCCAACCCAAACAAATAACAGTAAATCCGAGCTGTGATGGCAATCACTGGCCGGATTTATTGTTTTACGACCACCCCTGTAAAAGTCAAGCTTTTTTTGGATTATAATAAATATGTTATTGCTAGAAAAAACTCACCAAAGATATCTTGCGATATTTCCGGTGAGTTTTCTTATGACTTTTTTATTAGCGATATGATTTAATTAATTGATCAATATAGCTTTGTTTGTCTTCTTCAGGCATAAATGATGATTTGATTGAGTTGATATTGCAGGTAATCAAGTCGTTGTAGGTAAAACCACACTCGTTAATTGCGTGGTCATATTCGTCCTCAATTGTGATATTAGCTAAGACCATGTTATCGGTATTTAAAGTTACTAGTGCACCTGCATCCAATAATTTCTTTGCTGGATGCAATTGATATGATGGCTCAGTTTTGCATTGGATGTTACTTGTTAAGCAGATTTCAAGGGCAACCTTTTTGTCAATCACTTCTTGCATTACATCCTTATTGTAATAACAATGATGTCCATGGCCAATTCTTGAAGCGCCAAAGTCAATAACTGTTGAACAGTTTTCAGGGATACCATTATCTCCTGCATGAATAGTCATTGGCAAATGCAGTCTTTTTGGCTCTTCAAATAAATATCGGTAATGTTCCATTGGTACTGAGTCTTCAAAACCAGCTAAATCAAGGCCTACTACATGGCGATGATCATAATATTTTTGATACAATCTTACGGTTTCCTCGTTATCCTTACTATTATCTTGTAAAGAAATCATGCAGCAAAATATTAGACCAACTTTTATTTGAGGGAAATCAGCTTCTGCTTTTTTCTTTCCTTCAAGCACGGCCTCGATAGCATCCTGTTGAGTTAGTCCTTTTAAGGTATGAAGCTGAGGGGCAAAACGAATTTCACAATAACATAGGCTGTCTTTAACGTTTTTGATTGTGTCATAGGTTGTTTCCAGTAATGCCTGTTTATCTTGGAGAATGGCTGTTGGAATATCAAATCTTGCTAAATATTCTCCAACATCGCCGCAATCAGCAGTTCTAACTAAAAAATCTTTAAATTCATCTAGGGTGCTGGCAGGAAGGGTAACATTTCTTTCTTTAGCTAAACGCCAGGTTGTTTCAGGTACCATAGAACCATCTAAATGAAAGTGTAAATCAACTTTTAAAAATGGGTATTTCGACATATATTGTCTCCTCTCAAAATTTACAAATATTATACCATTTAATATGAGCAAAAAAGTTGAAATCGAGTAAAATTGAATATAAAATATCATTGTAAGAAAGAAGGTAACAAATATGAAATTTGTATGTAAAGTATGTGGTTATGTTTACCAAGGCGATGCTGCTCCAGAACAATGCCCAGTTTGCAAGGCTCCTAGTTCAATGTTTGAAGAAGTAAAAGGCGAAATCAAACTTGCTGCTGAACACGTATATGGTGTTTATGGCAAAACTGTAAAGAACAACGAAAACGTTTCAGAAGAAGATAAGAAGTACATTTTAGATCAATTAATGGCTAACTTCCATGGTGAATGTTCAGAAGTTGGTATGTATTTAGCAATGGCTAGAATTGCTCATCGTGAAGGATATCCTGAAATCGGTTTGTATTGGGAAAAGGCAGCTCATGAAGAAGCAGAGCATGCAGCTAAGTTTGCTGAATTATTAGGTGAAGAATTAGAGCCTAATATGAAGGATAGCACAAAGGCTAATCTTGCTTGGCGTGTAGAATGCGAATATGGTGCTACAAGCGGTAAAACTGAACTTGCTAGCTGCGCAAAGAGAAACGGCTTAGACGCTATCCATGATACAGTTCATGAAATGGCAAGAGATGAAGCTAGACATGGCAAAGCATTAGAAGGCTTATTAAAGAGATATTTTGGTAAATAATTAGCAAAATTTTAATTTAAGGAAGGCATTATTTGCCTTCTTTTTTTATCACTTTTTGAATTAACAGTTGTACTTTGTTATAATTATTGAGGTGATGTTATGAAAAAAAGCATTGAAATTGTGCTGTTTACAATACTTGTAATGTATTTGTGCCCTTTTATCCTAACAAGACTATCTGACCAGCAGAATGGTCAAGCGTTAATGTTTATTCTGCTTTTGTGCATTAATCCAATCTATTGCCTTCTTTTAGGAATTGCTTGTGGCTTGGATTGGAAGAATTGTTTATATTATCCGTTATTTCCATTAATAATATTTGTTGCCTCAATGTATTATATTTTTAATACTTTTGATAAAGCATTTGTTATTTATGGTTTATTCTATTTTGCTATTACACTTGTGACAATGCTTGTAACTATCTTTATTATAAGAAGAAAAGAAAAACAGCTACAAACAGTTTTAGGAGAAAACGATGAAACGAAATGATTTTAAGAAAGCTAAAACAGATTATGTTTTTATGATCGTATTGATTATCTTATTGATTGGTATTTTATTATGCTCTTTGCTGTTTAAAGTAAAGCAAGATAATATCTCGATAGAGGATTTGCCTGATAATTTTACTTTCTCGACAAACAAACTGATAATAAGTGAAGTCGTTAGTTCCAATAAGGGAATCTACAGTAATGAAAATAATCAGGTTGTCGACTATATTGAATTATATAATGGTACTGATAAGACAATAGATTTGACTGGCTATGGTTTGAGTGATAGAGATGATAGAGTTAAATGGTTATTTCCAACCTGTCAGATAGAACCACAACAATACTTAGTTGTCGCATTAACAGGAATTGAAGAGAGTGGGTTAAACGCGAACTTCAAGCTGAGCTCTTCAGGTGGAGAAAAGCTGATTTTAGTTAATAGCTCATATAAGGTTATAGACGCTGTTGAAACGATTGCTTTAGGCAAAAATCAATCAATGAATCGAAAAGACGATGGAAGTTTCTTTATTAGTGATTATGGCACTCCTGGCTTTGAAAATTCCAAGCAGGGGCTACAGCAGTATTTATCTTCCATTGAAGATGAAACGGATAAGGCTTTAGTGATTAATGAGGTTTTAGTAAAAAACGAAGGTAATTTCTTAAATGAAGATAATCTGCTTTCAGGTTATATCGAAATAAAAAATGTTTCTGATCATTCTGTTAATTTAAGTGAATACAGTCTTTCAGGTGATATTTATTTGCCATTTAGATATCAGTTTGGCGATTATGTTTTAGAAAGCAATGAGGTTTATTTAGTATATACTTCAGATAATGATTATTCTGAAAATGCTCTTTATTGCGGCTTTACATTGAATAGTAAAAACGGATCAGTAGTATTGAGCCATAATGGCAAGATTGTTGATCGACTTGACTACAATAATCTAGCTAATGGTTTAGCATTGATTAGAAATGACAATGGATTAATCACTATCTCAAATTCACTAAGTGGTGGTTTTAATAATGATAATAACGGTGTTGATTCATTCCAAAAGAAATACCGTTATATAAAAGAAGGATTAGTAATAAACGAGGTTATGAATGATAACTATTTGTATTTAGCTCAAAATGGCGATCGTTATTATGACTGGATTGAATTATATAATAATTCAGAGAATTCTATAAATCTTTCGGATTATTATTTATCAACTTCAAAAGATAATTTGACAAGTTATAATTTACCAGATGTTATATTAGAAGCTCATCAATACTATATAGTTATGGCCTCTGGCAACTCGGCTTTATCCAATAATTCTTATCAGCATGCTGATTTCAAGCTTTCTGATTGCGAAGGGTTGTTTTTATCAAAAAATAACGAAATGGTGGATTGTTTATATATGTATGATATTCCACAGAATTATAGCTATGGTAGAAATAAGGATTATGGCTTCTATTATATTGCTTCTCCAACAGCAAAAAAACAGAATAGTTCTGGTTTGGCAGTTGTATCGCTAGCTCCAGTATTGGAAAATCAAAAGACTATCTATGATTCTGTAAACAATATTACAGTGAGTTTTAAGGATACAGGAAATATCTATTACACAACTGATGGATCAGTTCCCAATGTTAATAGCAAGAAATACAGTGAGCCCTTTACAATTAGTTCTACAACAGTGATAAATGCTAGAACTATTAATAAGTCTGAAGTGGCATCTGATGTTGAAACATATAGTTTTATTTTAAATGAGCAGGATTATCTACCCATTGTATCCATTGTTATGGATGATCAAGATTTTGCTACGATGGATTATTACAGTTATGATACCGAGCTACAATTTCCCTGCACTATTCAGTATTTTGTGGATGGTAATCTACAGTTTAGTCAGCCCTGTTCAATCGCCTGTTTTGGAGGAAATGCTCGATCTCAATATAAGAAGAGCTATGGATTAAGATTTAAAGCGGAATTTGGTGACAATAATCTGGAATACCAGATGTTCGCCAATCGAGATAATTCGGTTTATGATTCATTAGTTTTGAGAACGGGGTCAAATGATTGGGTTAGGACGATATTTCGCGATATTTTATCAACTTCTTTGATGGATGAGTATCTTGACTGCCAAAGCTATCAGGGCTGTGTTGCGTATATTAACGGTCAATATTGGGGCATTTATAACATAAGAGAAAAGATTAATGATAGTTTTATCGCTGATCATTACAATGTTTCTAAAGAATCAGTTAGTATTGTTAATGTCGACTTTTCTCAAAAGTGCGGTCAGCAGAACATCGAAGACTTGTTTTATTGGGTTGAAAATCATGACTTATCAATAGATGCCAATTATGAATATGTCTGTTCTAAAATTGATGTTGTTAATTTCGCAGATTTCTGGATAAGTCAAATGTATTGCGTTAATCCAGATGTTTACAATATACGTTACTTTTGCTCAAGTGAGTTAGATGATGGAAAATGGAAATATATCTATTATGATATGGATCATGGCTTTAGGTTCTCTAATATAAACTATTACACTACCTACTTATGTAATCCTTATGGAATGACAGGTTGGATTGACAACACTTATAGCAACGCTTTGCCAAGGAAGTTATTTGAGAATCAGAATTTTGTTGATTTGTGGTTAGAAAGACTAAGCTATCATCTTCATAACAATTTAAGCAAGGAAAATGTTACCAAGCAGTTTGAATATTTGGTAGATTTATATAGCAATGATATAGAAAAAGATAGGGAAAGATGGTCCGGATATCCTGATGTATTAAATGGTTTGTATCCTTCAGTAAGGTTATATAATAGTGAATTAGGGATTATTAGAGATTTTATTGAAGAAAGGCAGAATTACATTTTAAGGCAAACAAAGAATTATTTCTCATTATCTGATAGTGAGATGAAGGAGATTTTTACAGACCTATGGTAGAATATCGTTATGAATTAAAATATGTCATTAGCACATACTGGGCTAATATTCTAAAGAAACAGTTATCCTGTGTTATGGAAATGGATAAACATTCCGTAAGCGATTTATATTCATATGATATTCGTTCGCTATATTTTGATGACTGTTATGGAAATAGCTATTATCAAAAGATCGATGGTGTAGAATATCGTGGTAAATATCGTATTCGAATTTATAATAATAGTAGTGATATTATTAAACTAGAGTGTAAGCACAAGGATGTTGATATGACTTATAAGGAAAGCTGTTCAATATCTAAAAAAGCGTGTGATGCAATATGCCAAGGCAATTATGTCAATATTGTCACTAACAAGCCATTTTTAAATAAATTTTTGGTTAATGCCCAGATAAATCAGTTAAGACCAGAGGTTATAGTTGATTATCGAAGATGCGCATTTACTCATCCAGTCAGTGAAGTAAGAATAACCTTTGATGAAGATATCCGTTCAGGAAGGTATAACACCGATTTGTTTGATAAGGATTTAATAACTTATCCTATTATGGATGCCGATAAAGAAGTTGTTTTAGAGGTTAAATGTAATGAATTTATTCCACAGCATATAACAGCTATCTTATCATCAGTTCCGAAATTAAGACAGGCAGTATCCAAGTTCGCTTATTGCCGTAGCGTAAAATAGAGAGGTAGAGTATATGAATATTATTGATGCGATTAAAAACAGTGTTTTAGAACAGTTCAATGGTTCTATTTCCGTGGAAATGATTTTGATTTCCTTATTGGTTTCTTTTGTCATTTCACTTTTTATTGTATTTGTTTATAAGAAGACTTTTTCAGGAGTTGTCTATAACAAAACAATTGTGATGACAATTGTTATGATAGCTATGGTTACTTCAATGGTTATTAGAACAATCAACTCCAATCTGTCATTATCTTTAGGTATGGTTGGTGCTTTAAGTATTATTCGTTTTAGAACAGCAATTAAGGAACCAATGGATACAGCCTTTCTATTTTGGGCGATAGTTTCTGGCATAATGTGTGGAGCAGGCTTATACTTTATCGCTGTTTGCGGTTCATTATTACTAGGACTGTTGTTCTATGTCTTATATTTGATGGATATCAAAGCAAAATCACAATATCTATTAGTTGTTATCTATAAAAGTGAAAATAGCCAGATTGTGGAAAGCAAGCTGGATAGTTTGACTAAAAAGAAATTAAAAAGTAAGTCTGTTAGTGGCAATAATGTTATTGAGGTAACTTATGAGGTTGAATACGATAATACAGTAGATGAGCTAATGAAGTCATTAAGTGGTGATGTTAGAAATGTTAACTTGGTCACTTATACAAATGACTATGGTTTATAAACATGAAAAGAAGGGAAAACTAGATGAAAAAGATTATTTGTGTGCTACTTGCTTTGGCAGTGGTTTTATCACTTTCAGCCTGCAGTTCAAATAAACCTGATAAAGTGGTACAACTATATTTAAATGGTTATTTGGAAATGAATTGTAATATGATGCAAGAAGCTGTCCTAGATCAGCAGGATGATATTATTACTATGATGCAGGGCGATGATTCTTTAGAGAAAAAGCTGATTGATATTGCCAGGGAACAAATGTCATATAAAATCACTAAAACAGAGTATTCAGATGACAAGGAAACTGCATATGTAACTGTTGATATTACTACAAAGGATTTATCGCAACTTCTAACTCAAGCCATTAGTGCATGTTACGAATGGATATTTGATCAAATTATCAATGGAGGAAATGCTTCTGATGCAGAATTGTATGACAAAATATACAACTATGTATTGGATAGTGTTAAAGATATTAATGACACAGTAACTTATACTGTTAAGTTTGTACTGACAAAGGATCAGGATGGCAATTGGAAAATAGATCCACAACAGTATGGAAAAGAATTGATTAATTCATTGCTTGCTAATATGTTTGGATCATATTGGGAATAAATTATCAGGAAAGAAAA
>JAEDOA010000075.1 GCA_016302195.1 Erysipelotrichaceae bacterium
TTATAGTTATTTGTTTATTATCAGTTCGCTAAGCGCTTTTTCGTCTGCAATCTTTTGTAATATCAGCTTTATGATGTGATCTAGCTTACTATTTTCTCTATAATCACTCTTAGCGGTGAAGTTAACTCTATTATCACTGATAAGCTTTTCTAAAACTGAATTATCGTCATTTCCTACCGCTATAGAATAGCCGTGATTATCCTTTACAACTCTCATGCATGGCACGTCAGTTAATCCATCTCCAATATAAATCATTTGATTAAAAGGAATATCTCTTTCTGCGGTAAGAGAATTGATGGTTTTATTGTCATATATATCTAGACAATTCTTATTAATTCTAAAGAGAAATTGCGTTTTGCCTGTATAGTTGATGGCTAGGGCTGGCCAGTCTGGATTACCGTTTTCATCATAATGAAACTCACTAGCAAATACTCTGGTAAACTTATCATAAATGCTGCATCCTTCAATAATCTCTTTTGTTCCAGAGGAAATTATAAAGTGCTGTAGGTTAATATTTAGGCTTTTGGCATATTGGTTTATTCTATCAAAATAATCAACAACTCCTGGATAGTATCTAATATTTTTTCCCTGCTGATAAAAGAGCTCTCTTGTAAGTGATATATTTTTTTCTTTGGCTTTTTTTAACATAAGGTACATATATGCTAGTACTGAATCCATATTATCTTTTTTTGACAACTGACTGACTTCTTGCCAGAAAATATCGGGTTCTATTTCTAGAGTTGGCAAAAGGGAATACTCTTGCATATTTTTGGTGCATAAAGTCTGATCAAAATCATACATGATTGCTACTTTAATCATTGATAACCTCCTTGTATATTTTGGAAATAAGAGCTGGTAGTTTTTTACATTGTTCTAAATTTAAAGAGCAGATAGATATTCTAATACCTTTAGCTACTTTAATAGCGAATATATTATTTTCAATCATTTTCTCATTTATCATATCGAGTTTTTCATCATCAATAACTTTTACAGTGATGAAAAATCCTTCTTTGTAAGGATAAACTGGCAAATTATTGATGTTAGCTTGCTCAATAAAGCAGTCACTGCGTTTTTTTAGCATATCAACCGCATAATTTAATTCTTGAAGATATAGTTGCTTATAGTCTTTCATCATTTTACCATAAGCCAACATAAAGCCATTGTTGACATTGCTGTAGTAACAACGTGTTTTTCTTTTGAAACAATTAAATACCCTATTAACCTCAACTTCATTATTAGATACAATTAGTGCCATTCCTACTCTATATCCATAACTTGAAACAGCTTTGGAACAAGAGTAAGTGATAACTGATAAGACATTATCAGCCATTCTATTGAAATTTGATAAGTATTCAAAAGGGTTTTTATACCCATAGTCGATATAGGCTATATCATTAATAATAATTACGTTACCATATTCTTCTAATCGATTGAAATATTCTATTAGAAGTTTCCAATCGTTTTGGGACAGTGATATACCTGTTGGATTTTGACAAGGATCATTGATGACAATGACGAGTTTATGTTGCTTCTTGATGATTTGTAAACTCTTTAACATCATATCCATAATATCGATATTGTTGTCCTTATCTGTCAGACTGTAATACATTGGTTTTAAATTATAATTCTTTGCGATTGCATCATAATTGGACCATCCTGTTTGAGGTAATAGGATGTATTGGTTATCATTTAAAAATAATGAAAAACTGATGGAAAGAGCTCCTGTTCCACCCACTGTGGCTATTTCTTTGTGATAGGTATTGATATTATTATTCTGATTAATATGATTATAAAGTGAATCTAAAAACAGTTTTGAACCCTCAATACTGTCACAGTATCTGGATTTATCTTCTCTTGAAATTTCATCGAAAGCTTTATAAAAGCTATCAAAAGTGAACAAACTGCCATCTTCATTATACAAAGAACCGATAGTGGCATTAAACACTTCAACATTATTTTTTTGTAGCTGTTTTGCCTTATTATTTAAGTCAAAGATAATCTCATTGCTTTCTGAATAATCACTTGATGGTTTTAAGAATCTATCATTATTTGTCTGTAGACTTTTTTCAAATTGTGTGGTTGCTAAAGCAAGATAATCCTTAAAAACCTGTAAATTATCATCTATTTTAGTGCTACTTTTTTCAGGATTGAAGAGAAGATAATCATCTTGTTCATCACTAGAGATTTGCTTTAGTTTTTGCTTATACTTTTCAACTATTAATTCATCAAAGATTTGTTTTTCGTCATTTTCCATCATTATCGCCTCGTAACAATTGATATTATACATTTTTATTTGTATATATTACAAAAAAATAATTGTTAGTTTATAATAAAAGAAAGGAGATTATCATGGTTAGAAGAACAATTTATGTGACAGGGCATAAAAACCCAGACACTGATTCAATCATTTCCGCTATGGCATATGCTTATCTTAAACAGCAATTGGGTTATAATGCTATGGCGGTTCGTATCGGCGAATTAAATCAAGAAACGGAGTTTGTGTTAAGTTTATTCAACGAGTTTGCTCCACCATTGGTAAAAGACATTAAGACTAGAGTAAGAGATATCGAGTTTGATGATGTTACAACCTGTAAAAAAGATGAAACATTGTATGGCGCCTTAATGAAAATGAGGAAGAATAATAAAAAGGTTATAGCTATAGTAGATGACAAAAAACATTTGTTAGGTATGGCCTCTATTTCAGATATCACAAGTCCTTTAGTTCCTCATCAGGATTTAAATAATAAGCTAATAAGAGAAACCGATATTGCTCAGATTTGTAATTTCTTACAGGCAAAACTGTTATATCGATGCGAAAATCAGCATACTGATGGTCATGTCTTTATTGCGGCAGACTTATGTCAACAAAAATGTAAAGATAAGATTGTTATAACTGGTTCAGATCATGATATTATTTCCCATTGCATAGAAAACAATGCTGCCAGTGTAATCGCAACCGGAATCGATGACTTTAAAAAAGAAGAGTACCAGCTGGCAGAAAAATATCAGTGTAACCTAATAGTTAGCGATAAACAAATATATGAAATAAGCAAGAATATTTATTATGCCACTACTGTTGATAAGGTAATGAGTACAAATTTGACAACTTTTAAATACGATGATTACATCGATGATGTAAAAGCAAAGATTAACAAATCTCGTTATCGTAGTTATCCGATTATTGACAACCATAATCATATAATTGGAAATTTATCACGTTATCATGTATTCAAGCATTCAAATAGAGATTTGATATTAGTTGATCACAACGAATTATCTCAATCGATAGAAGGTGCCTCTCAAGCAAATATATTAGAGATTATCGATCATCATCGAATAGGTGGTATTATTACATCATCACCAGTGGTATTCCGTAACGAAAGAGTTGGTTGTACAGCTACCATTATAACAAAGCTGTTTAAAGAAAATAATGTGGCAATTCCAGCTGATTTAGCAGGACTTTTGTGTTGTGCTATTATTTCAGATACAGTGAATTTCAAGTCAGTTACCTGTACTGAAACAGACGTAAATACGGCTAAAGAATTAGCTAGAATGGCTTGTTTGAATTTGGATGATTTAGCTAAGAAGATATTAGCAGCATCAGCAAATCTATCAAATAAGAGCGCACAGTCAATTTTCAGAAATGATTTAAAACAATTTGAAATCAACCATTTAAAAGTAACTGTTAGCCAATGCAATATAGTAACTAAGGATTCAATTAATCAAATCAAAAACGATATGGTTAATACGATAAGAGACTATGGTAAGGATTCAGGAAGCGATATAGTGATGATTGCCTTCTCGCTAATTGACGGTAGTGGATCATATGTGTTGATTGAGGGAAATGGAAAGGAAAGACTAAAAGACTTGTATGAAAGATATGATAGTGAAGACGGCGTGTTGTTTTTGCCAAAGGTAATTAGCAGAAAGCAGCAGTTGATTCCATTGATATCTTCAATTTTAGAGTAGGATATAAATATGAAAGATTTGTTACAACAATACCAACAGCAGATGTTTAAACTGTCAAGCTATAAACTAGCATTGTCTACAATTTCTGTTGATGCAGAGACTATAGCGCCTAAAAAAGGGGCACAGTATAGAAATAAGCGTTTGGCCTTTCTTTCAGGTGAAGCTTATTCGATTCAAACTTCCGATGAAATGGTCGATTTGTTAAGTGAGATGCTAGTAAGCGAACAAATTGATGATCAGACTAAAAAAATAGTAGGCTGGCAGTTAAATGATTTAAACAAAATCAAAATGATTCCGAAAGATTTGTTTGTATACTTTGAAAATCTCAGTTCTGATTCGCAATTCTATTGGAAACAGGCAAAAGAGGAAAACGATTATTCTATTTTTAAGCCATATTTAAAAGAAATAATTAATACTTCAAAAAAGATTTTGCAGTGTCGTAAAGGACGCTTGAGTGGTTATGATATCTTTCTTGATGATTATGAAGTGGATATGAATCAAG
Organism: Erysipelotrichaceae bacterium; assembly: GCA_016302195.1. GTDB lineage: Bacteria > Bacillota_I > Bacilli_A > Erysipelotrichales > Erysipelotrichaceae > UBA1783. The sequence goes on from JAEDOA010000075.1 coordinate 4,472, forward strand.
AAAAATACGATATTTTTTTCAATCTTATCAAGCAGAAAATTGTTCCTCTTATTGAAAAAATATCTTTACAGAAACAGATAGATGATAGCTTTGCTTATCAATATTTTCCAATTGAAAAACAAAGAATATTAATGGATAAAATCATGCAGTATATCGGCTTTGATTATGATAGCGGTTTGCTTATGGAATCGGAGCATCCTTTTACTGATTCTATTAGTCGTTATGACACAAGAATTACAACGCACTATTACACAAATAATTTGTTCAGTTCCATATTTTCGGTTATTCATGAGGCGGGCCATGCAAACTATAATTACTCTGTTAGAGATGATTTGGCTCAAACTTATTGTTTTGACAATATGACAAGTGGGATGCATGAATCCCAATCAAGATTATATGAAAATTATTTAGGAAGAAATTATCATTTCTGGGATAATTTATTTCCTTTTGTTAAAGACTTATTCGCAAATGAACTGGCTGGTATTGATCAGAATCAGTTTGTTAGAGCGATGAATAAATCGATACCTTCATTAATTAGAACTGAAAGTGATGAATTAACTTATCCTTTACATATTCTAATTCGTTATGAATTGGAGAAAGCGATTTTTAATGATGAGATATCGACTGATGATTTAGATTATTTGTGGAATAAAAAATATAAAGAGTACCTAAATGTCGATGTAAAAAATGATAGTGAAGGTATTTTACAGGATGTTCATTGGTCAGGGGGAAGCTTTGGTTATTTCCCTACCTACGCTTTGGGAAGTGGATATAGTGCCCAATTTATGGCAAAAATGAGACAGGATATCGATGTAGATAAATGCCTGTCAAATAATCAGTTTTCTACTATAAAGAAATGGCTAAGAGACAACATAGGCCAATATGGTGGACTTAACAGTCCGCAACAACAAATGATAATAGCAACGTCAAAACCTTTTGATCCAAATTATTATATCGATTATTTAGTGGATAAATATAGTAAATTATATAATTTATAGAAAAGAGGAAGATATGAGAAGAAATGTAATTATTGATTGTGATCCTGGTCATGATGACGCTATTGCCATTATCGTTGCACTGGCTAATAGTGAAAAGTTGAATGTTTTAGGTATTACTACAGTAGCTGGCAATACTACTTTAGATAATGCTACAAAAAACGCTTTGAGAATTTTAGAGATTTGTGGTAAAGATATTCCAGTTAGTATGGGGTATTCTGATCCACTTTTAAATAAGGTTCAAACTGCCGCCTTTGTTCATGGTGAAAGTGGTATGGATGGACCAGAACTGTTTGAACCGCAGCTTAAACCTACGGGGAAACATGCAATTGAGTTTTTAAAAGAAACAATTGAAAACAGCTTAGAGAAGGTTACTTTAATCCCATTAGGTCCATTAACAAATATTGGAGTATTGTTGAAGACATATCCTCAATTAATTGAGAAAATCGATGTTGTTAGCATTATGGGTGGATCAATTTATGGTGGAAATATCTTGCCTAAAGCTGAATTTAACATTTATCAGGATCCAGAAGCTGCCAAGATGGTTTTTGAAAGTGGAGTTAATATTATCATGGCACCTATTGAAGCTTGTAATGAAGGCGGCATCTATTTTGATGAATCGGATAAGTTTGTTGAGGGTGGTAAGGTAAGCAAGTTTGCTTATGAATTATTTCAGTATTATGGCCAATACTGCAAGAAGAATGGCTGGCCATATACCGTCATTTATGATATGACAGCTGTTATTTGCTTGCTGCACCCAGAGTACTTCGAAAGTGAACCAATGAGAGTTACAATTGAGACACAGGGTGCTTCTACAAGAGGAATGACTGTATGTGATTTTAGAGGTGGAGCTCATATTGGTAAATGTGAAGATCCGGTTACTGTATTGACTCATATCAAAGATAGAGATAAATTTGTACAGGTATTATTTGACAGTTTAAAAGCTCTGGACAGTCAATTATCATAATATGAGGAACAGTCAAAAATATTTCTTGACTGTTCTTTTTTTTGATACTAATCAATGGGTTTTCTTCATCATTAATAGAAGAGCTGTGTCAGTATTTAAAAGTCTTAAGTTGTGAATGTATACAGCTAGCCTGGATCTTCGATAATCCACAGGCTCAACATTTTTGACTTAAAAATGCTTTAAGCCAATTGAGAAGAAAGTTAGTAATTCTAATGATATAGTGATGCTAGCGGTAAGAGAATTATAGGATAAAAAAATTAGCACAAAAGTTGTGTAGTGTGGTGTCTATTTGCCAAAATGATGCAAATCCATAAGAATACTTACATCATTCATTGGATAACAGCTGGTACTGTTTTAATAAAGATATGATTTACAGAGATTAATATAATGCAAATAAAAAGGGTTTCTTTGCGAAACCCATAAAACAAGTTATTTGTTCTTGTTCTTCAAGAATTCTCTCATACGAGCTAATTCCTGTTCGTTATGCTTGTTGCAAGATTCTGCCCAAGTCATAAACACACCTTCTTTCAAATGAAAGTGATAATAATTAAGTTATATCTTTCACTGTTGGATATAACCATTTACATTCTAAAACAAGTTTTATTTAATATCAATATACTTGTTTGACTTGTCTTCAACCATTTCTTCTTTAGGAACAGCGATTTCAAGTATACCATTATTGAAGTTGGCACTAATTTGGCTTTGATCAATATTGCCTACATAGAAGCTTCTAGATTGAGAACCATAGAATCTTTCGCGATGAACAACTTTGTTGTTTTCTTCGTTGTGTTCACTTGAGTTGGAAGCTTCAATAGTTAAATAACCATCATCAAGTGATAACTTAACATTTTCCTTACTATAACCAGCTAATTCCATTTTTAAGATATATTGATTATCAGTTTCAACAATATCAGTCTTCATAGAAGCAGAATTATTTGATTTAAAGAAATCATCGAATAAAGAATTTTCAAATTTAAAAGGGTTAACATAATATTTCATAAAATAACATCTCCTATCATTAGCACTCTATTTACCCAAGTGCTAATTATATTATACACCCCTATTTAGCACTGTCAATACTAAAGTGCTAAAAAA
>JAEDOA010000076.1 GCA_016302195.1 Erysipelotrichaceae bacterium
AGTGCATTTCAAATTAAGAAATGCACTTTTTTCTCTTTTAGTGATATTCTATGTGCTATAATGTAGATGAGGTTGATAGTATGCATCTATCAGATGTAAAAAAATTTATTCGTTGTGAGAAACTATATCAGAATTCTTTGGTAAGTGATACTAATGTAATTCCCTTTTTGAATATACATATTGATGTTTGTGAGTCGATAAAGGCTAAATTGCAGATAGAAAACTATCAGGTAGGTTTGCCAAATCAAACAAATTCGGATACTCAAGATTTATTACAAAAGACTAATTGGCTCTTTAGAGCGAGATTTGAATATAATGAATTGCGAGTTAAAATTCCTTTAGTTCACAAAAATCAGGATCAACTTGACTTGTATTTTATTTCTTATTCAATTAGCGAGAATCTTGATGAAAGTATAAACATATTGTTTTGTGAATATGTATTGCAACATCTTGGTTACAAAATTGGTGAGATTTATTTATTATATCTTAATAAAAGTTATGTAAGAAATGACGACTTGGATCACGATCAATTATGGATATTAACTGATAAGTTTACTAAAAAGAATAAAAGGATTAAAGACTATGTCAATGATTGCACTATTAATCCAGAACAAATATTAGAGAAAATGGCTAATATCTCTAACGCTGATATTATAGTAGAGAGAAGTAGTAAATGCTCTGGTAGAAACCGATGTCAATACTACTTAAATTGTTTTCCTGAAATGGAGGTCAAACAAGATAATAGTATTCTTACACTTGTTAACAGTAATAAGAAAGAAGCAATGTATCAAAGTGGCATAAAATACCTCAAAGATATTGATCTTGATAAATTTGAAGGCAATCGCATTCAATATTGTCAGGTTATGGCTGATAAAAACGGGGGGTTATTTTTTGATAAACTAGCTTTAAAACAATGGATGGATAGAATCAAATTTCCATTAGCCTTCATAGATTTTGAATGGGACTTATACGCGATTCCACCCTTTAAGCAAATGAAGCCATTTGATGTGCTATTATTTCAGTATTCTTTGCATATCTATGATGGAAATAAATTAAAACATTATGGCTATATTTCTCAAGGTGATTGTAGAGAAGAGATTGCTAGATTATTGGTTGAGCAAATACCAGATGATGCTACAGTATTGGCCTATAACGCTGTAGGAGCAGAAAAAATTAGACTTTTAGAGCTAGCTAGACTATTTCCTCAATATAGCAAAAAACTAAAAAATATTGCGGATAATATCGTAGATATGGCTGTAGTTTTTACTTCAGGAATAGTTTATGATATTAGAATGAGAGGTAATTTTACTTTAAAGACCATTGAAAATATGATTGATGATCAGCATTCATATAATGATTTGCAAGTCAATGATGGTATGAAAGCAGTCATTATTCATCGTTTGATGCAAAACAGTACATCTGAACAAAGTGATATTTACCATCAGCAGCTATCAGAGTATTGCGGTTTGGATACCTATTCACTGTATAAATTATATATATGGTTAAAGGATATTCTTAACCGTTAATGATATTAACTATACATAGGAGGTTTTAATATGAAAGTTAATGTTTATGCAAAAGATTTAACCGTTACAAAAGATGAAGAGAACAAGATTAGTGAAAAATTGTCTTTTTTAGACAAGTATCTGCTAATTGATTCAGAAACTACTGCCCAAGTTGTAGTTAAAAAGCATGGAAATGATATCAAACTGGAAATTACTATACCTTCTAAAGTAGGCTATTTACGTTCAGAGGTGGTTGATCACGCCTTAAGAAATGCCATTGATGAATCAATCGACAAATTGGAAGATCAGGTTAGAAGACAAAAAACTCGTCTAAATCGTCGTCATAAGGAGAAGTTAGCCAAGACATTTATTGATGAAAATGACTACGAAATGGCTGATGAAACTATCACTAAAACCAAAAGAATAGTAGTGGACGATTTAGATGTTGATGATGCTATTATGCAGATGGAACTGGGTGATCATGATTTCTTTTTATTCCGTGATAAAGATACTAAATTAATATCGGTAATCTATACTAGAAAAGATGGAAGCTACGGCGTCATCGAAGTTGTCTAAAATTATTATTTCGGCTTAAAAAATGGTATGCATTACGCATATCATTTTTTTATTTATTATTGATTATGTAGTATAATAATATCGAAAAAGGAGATATTAAATATGAGTGGAATTAAAAACTTTTTAAATAATTTTATTGAAGATGATGATAACGAAACAGAAGTAAGTGAGAATTATGAAACTGAAAAAACAAGTGAATATGAAAAAGCGTGTAATAGCGATATTAGAACTGCCACTAACGCTAAGATGATTGTAAAAGAACCTAGAAGCTATGATGATGCTAAGGAAGTTGCTCAATATTTATTGGCAGGAAAAGCAGTAATTGTTAATATTCATAAATTAAATGAAAGCTCTGGGACAAGATTATTAGACTATTTAACAGGTGTTACTTTTGCGATAAAAGGTTCATTCCAAAAAGTTGACAATAACGTGTTCTTATTTGCACCAAACGATATGCCCGTTGATGGAAAAGTAGAAGCGTGTGAATAATGATATATTTCAACACTATCAAGGCTATCAATTATTGATAAAAAGACTACAACAGGCAGTCGATAAATATCATAAGTATTATTATCCTATTGAATTTGATTTCTATAATCCAGACAGTATAGAAATAATAAAAAAGTTTCTGGGCAATAGTGTAGCTTATTCTTTTTATGGTGGCTACAAAGAAGCAACAAGAAAAATGCTTGTGATAGGAGAAGATCTTGATCAAAAGGATTATATTGAATGTTTAGCTGCCAAATATAATAGTAATTTTTCAAATATTGATAACAGAGATGTCAAGGGAGCACTATATAACTTGGGAATAGATATCGATAAAACTGGTGATTTTTTTGTTCAAGATAATCATATTTATTTGTATTGTAAGAAAGATATTTCTTTATGGTTAATTGACAACTTCAAGAAAATCGCCAACCTTTCAGTTAATTTTTCCAGTTGCCAGTTTGTTGAGCAAAAATTTATGTTTGATAGTTTTAATATAATATGCCCAAATACTAGACTTGATAAAATCGTATCCTGTATCATAAGAAAGAGTCGTGAAATAGCTAAAAATAAGATTCTTTCTCAAGATGTTAATGTTAACTTTAAAACTATTAATCAAAATGATTATAATTGTCAGCAAAATGATATAATTTCAATAAAAAAAGTAGGAAGATTTAAAATAAAGGATATACAAACCAACCCAAAAAGTGGTAAAATAATTTTAAGTATTGACAAATACAGATAGGAGGTTTTCCATGAGCGAACTACGTCGATTTAACCTGGTTAGTAATGGATATGATTGTTACCAGGTAAATAATGAAATTGACCGTTTGGAATATCATATTCAAGAATTGAATGAAAAGATTATGATGTATCAAAAACAGGTTGAAACAGTCAACAATCAATTCACAATGATTAAGAAGAGATATCAACTGCTTGTATCTGAGTTGTCAATGCGAGAAAAACAGGCTGATGATGTTGCTAGATTGGCACTAAAAGAAGCAAATTCGATGATTGAAGATGCTAAAAATAATGCTGATAATATTATCCAAGAAGCGATTTTGGAAGTTCAAACTTATATGGACAAAATTGCTTTATATAACAAGGAAGCGACAGATTCAAAGAAAGAAGTTGTTGATGCAGTAAATAATTTACTTGAAAAATTAGATAAGTATCAACAGGTTGAATTACCACAATTATTTAAAGAGGACTAGCTGAGAAAAAGAGCTGCTTTATAAACAGGGAAAAAAGAGAATTAGTGTCTGGTGCAAACTAATCAGAATGTTTATAAGGATATCACTTTGGAGCTTTGTTATTGATATGTAAATAACAACGTATATCCGCGTTAAGGATTTGAGTGCACATATTTTGTGAAAAAAGGTGGTACCGCGTTATTACGTCCTTTAATTAGGGCGTTTTTTATTTGAAAGGGAGAGAACAAATGGATTACAAAGATACCTTATTAATGCCTAAAACAGATTTTGAAATGAGAGGAAATCTTACCAAGAAAGAACCTTTAATTCTAGAAAAATGGGAAAAAATGCATCTATATGATTTGATGAGCCAGCAAAACAAAGACAAGCCTTATTTTATGCTTCATGATGGACCTCCATATGCTAATGGTAATTTACATATGGGAACCGCAATGAATAGATGCTTGAAAGATTTTGTAGTTAAATCAAAGCATATGATGGGTTATAATACGCCATTCTATCCAGGATGGGATACTCACGGTTTACCAATTGAAAATGCAATGGCAAAACTGGGATATGATAGAAAAAAGATGAGTGTAGCTGAATTTAGAGAGAAATGTCAGCAGTATGCAGAAAGCCAGATTGAAATTCAGAAAACAACAGAAAAACGTCTGGGTACAGTTGCCGATTTTGATCATCCATATATTACTTTACACAAATCTTTTGAAGCTGATCAGATTAGAACATTTGGTAAGATGGCGACAAAAGGATTGATTTTTCAGGGCTTAAAACCAATTTATTGGTCACCTGAAAGAGAATCAGCCGTTGCGGATAGTGAGATATACTATCAGGATAAGAAAGACATGACTATCTATGTTGCTTTCGATGTTAAAGATGGTAAAGGTGTATTAGATGGTGATGAAAAATTTGTTATTTGGACAACAACCCCTTGGACTATTCCTGCCAATTTGGCTATTTGTTTAAATCCAGCATTTACTTATGCTGTTTGCCAAACCGAAAAAGGTAAACTGATTGTTTTGGATAAGTTAGTAGATAGCTTAATGGAAAGATTTAATATAACTGATTATAAGGTAGTAAAGACTTATCAGGGAACAGAGCTAGAGTATATTACTTGTGTCCATCCTTTATATCCAGAAAGAGAATCTCTTGTTATTTTAGGTAACCATGTAACTGATGAAGATGGAACCGGATGCGTACATACTGCACCAGGACATGGATTGGATGACTTCTATATTGGTCAAAAATATGGTCTACCTGCATACTGCCCAGTAGATGATAAAGGATGTTTAACAAAAGATGCTTCAGAAAGACTTGCAGGTAAGTTTGTTTTTGATGCAAATAAAGATGTAGTAATGTGGTTAGATGAAGTTGGTCATTTATTAGCATCTCAATGGATTGTTCATAGCTATCCACATGATGAAAGAATGAAAAAACCAGTTATTTTTAGAGCAACAGTTCAATGGTTTGCCTCAATTGAAAAAATCAGAAAAGAATTGCTGGATGCTATTGATGATGTTCAATGGGTTAATCAGTTTGGTAAGGTTAGAATACATAACATGATCAAAGATCGTGGTGACTGGTGTATCTCACGTCAAAGAGTTTGGGGTGTTCCAATTCCTATTTTCTATGGTGAAGATAAAACGCCAATAATTGATGAAAAGGTATTTGAGCATGTTGCCGATTTATTTGAAGAATTTGGTTCAAATGTTTGGTTTGAAAGAGAAGCTAAAGATTTGTTACCTGAAGGCTATACAAATATTCATTCGCCAAATGGTACTTTTACAAAAGAAAAGGATATTATGGACGTTTGGTTTGATTCAGGTTCTTCACATAACACATTTGCTAGAAGGGGATATCCATATCCTTGTGATTTGTATCTTGAAGGATCTGACCAATATCGTGGCTGGTTTAACTCTAGTTTGATAGTTGGTGTTGCTACAAACTCTTTAGCACCTTATAAGGCAGTATTAAGTCATGGCTATGTTGTTGATGGTAAGGGCAGAAAGATGAGCAAATCTGAAGGTAATACAATTAATCCTTTAGATGTAATTAATAAATATGGCGCAGATATTTTACGTTTATGGGTAGCATCAGTAGATTTCCAGGCTGATTTGAAATGTTCTGATGACTTATTCAAGATTTCTTCAGAGCAATATCGTAAGATTAGAAATACCTTCCGTTTCTTGCTGGGAAATATTAATTCTGATGACTTTAATTTCACCACTGATGCAATTAACATTGAGGATTTAGCATCGATAGATAAATATGTTCTTGTAAAATTCAACGAGGTAATATCTACTTCATTAAAGGAATATAATAATTACAATTTTATCGCTGTTAACAATTGCCTGTTTACGTTTATGAGCAACACATTAAGTGCATTCTATATGGATTACGCTAAAGATATCTTATATATTGATAAAAAAGATTCATTAAGAAGAAGACAAATCCAAACCGTGTTCTACTATCTAACTGATGGATTAGCTAGATTATGGGCTCCTATTTTATCATATACTATGGAAGAAGTTTATTCATTCTTCAAACCAGAAGCTGATAGCGTTTTATTAGAAAGTATGCCTTCACCTTTATCTATAAGTGACAGTGAAGCTATTAAACAAAAGTGGGAACAATATTTACTAGTTAGAAGTGATTTATTAAAGGCTTTGGAAGTAGCAAAGAGCGAAGGATATATCAAGAAAGCTTTGGAATGTAAATTATATTATTCTCCAAAACCAGAATATGCTGATTGCTTACAAGGCTTGTCTAATCATGATTTAGCTCAATTAGTTATTGCTTCTGATTTTGAAGTTGTTTCTGAACAATATGATGAATATCCAACTGGATATATCAAAGTAGAGAAAATTGAGGGACATATTTGTCCAAGATGCTGGAATGTGGTAAAAGATGTAGACGAAGATGGTTTATGTCCACGTTGTCATGATATTTTAAATAAATAATATAATTCCGGTTTTATACCGGAATTATTTCTTAAAGGTAATATGGAAGTAATTAGATCAATAGAGAATAAAAAAATTAAACTGTTTTCAAGTTTGAAGCAAAGTAAATACCGTAATAAATATAAACAGTTTATTATTGAGGAAAAACATCTTATATATGAAGCATATAATAAAAATCTAATTGATACATTAATAGTCTTGGAAGGTAAAGAACCAATTGTGGATGTTAATACGATTTTTGTTAGTGAAAATGTTATGAGAAAATTACAAACAAATACATCTTTAAACGATTATTTAGCTATATGCAATATCGTAGACTTAAAGATAACAAACTATAAGCGGATAGTTGTTTTGGAAAATGTACAAATTCCTGGAAATGTTGGAACAATAATTAGAACAGCATATAGCTTTGGTTATGACGGTGTAATTTTGCTTGATGGTTGCTGTGACATTTATAATCCCAAAACTATTCAAGCTTCTCAAGGAGCAATATTTCATATTCCTGTTGTTTACAGTAATTTAGATGAAGCTGTTTCTATTTTAAGAAAAAATGATTGTAAATTGATTGCTACTAGTTTAAATAATGCATCTAATTTAGCAAAAACTTGTATGTTTGACAAATATGCTGTTCTTTTCGGAAATGAAGGAAATGGACTTTCAGAAAGAGCCATAGAGAGCAGTGATATATCGGTTAAAATAGAAATGGATAATTTTGAATCATTAAATGTTGCTTCTGCTGCAGCAATTTGTCTTTATTATTTTAGAAATTATAA
>JAEDOA010000077.1 GCA_016302195.1 Erysipelotrichaceae bacterium
ACAATTAGATATTTTAATACAAGATGTTGTGTGTCACAAGTGCTTTTTAAATTCTGTTTCACGCAAAAAAGTCAAGGGTAGAAATGAAGAATCGAATAGGAATGAAATATGATTCAATTGGAGCAGAAAAATTTAAAAAAATGAATTATACTTCATTTTTTATTAAGGCTAAAGTTATCTAAAAATAAAGCAGATAACGCTATTACTAAAAAAATAAGTACTTAGGTAAATTAACCTTATATTTTGATAAGCTCTCTTTAATTAATGTGAATTTTAAATTTGAAAATGTGAATTTTAAATTATTTTTTGAACAGTATTGAATTATTAATTCAAAAGAGATATTATAATTTTTGTAAGGGCTTACATGAGCCTTACTTAATAATATATTTTTAGGAGGGAAACATCATGGCAGATAAGTATTCTACTTTAGGTCGAGAAATATATGCTAATATTGGCGGACCTAATAATGTTGAATCAATGTACCATTGTATGACCAGACTTAGAATTAAAATTCGTGATAATTCTAAAGTAGATATTGCTGGTTTGAAGAATATTGATGGTGTTTTAGGAGTAGTAGATGCTGATACCTTGGAAATTGTTTTAGGTTCGGGGGTAAACGCTAAGGTTGCTCAAGATATGGTTAGCCAAGTGGGAGTTAAAGAAAACGAAGAATTTCCTACTAATGTAACCAATGATTATCAGTCAGAAAAATCTGAAGTACAAGCTAAAGCAGCTGAGGTACACGCTCAGCATAAAGCTCAGCTGAAGCAAACCTGGTGGCGTAAAGCTTTAGACCATATTTCAGCCATTTTTATTCCATTAATTCCTGCATTTATTGGTGCTGGTTTGATCTCAGGTGTTGCTGGTATTTTAAAGAACATGCTTACTGTCAAGATGCTTCCAGCAAGTTGGGCTTTAGGTGTAACAATCTTGAGTATGATTTCAAGTGCTTTGTTTAGCTACTTGAATATTTATGTAGGTATTAATACAGCTAAAGAATTTGGAGCTACGCCTGGACTCGGTGGCATCATCGGTGGTGTAGTCTTATTACCAGGAATTGTTGCTCCTGTTACAATTCCTAACTTTTTAGACGGCAAGCCGTTAGCTGCAGGACAAGGTGGTATCATTGGAGTTTTGTTTGCTGTGTGGATTTTGTCATATGTAGAAAAATGGTTCCACAAGCACATTGCAGACTCGGTTGATATCATCTTTACTCCATTTTTAACAGTATTAATCATGGGCTTATTTACAGTATTCGTAGTTATGCCTATTGCTGGATGGATTTCAAATTCATTAGTTGGTGCTATTAATTGGGTATTAAACGTTGGCGGACCTGTAGCCGGATTCCTTCTCGGACTGTTCTTCTTACCAATGGTAATGCTAGGATTACACCAAATTTTGACTCCAATTCACTTGGAAATGATTCAAAAGATGGGATATACTCCATTACTTCCTATCTTAGCTATGGCCGGTGCAGGTCAAGTTGGTGCTGCCATTGCTTTGTGGGTAAAGTGCCGCAAAAATAAGGAATTAGTTAGATTGATTAAAGGTGCATTGCCTGTAGGTATCTTAGGTGTTGGTGAACCATTAATTTATGGTGTTACCCTTCCTTTAGGTCGTCCATTTATTACTGCATGTATTGGTGGTGGTATCGGTGGTGCTGTAGTAGCTTCATTTGGTCATGTTGGAGCTATTGCGATTGGACCATCCGGTGTTGCTTTGATCCCATTAATTGCTAACAACATGTGGTGGGGTTATGTCATTGGTTTATTATGTGCCTATGCTGGTGGATTTGTTGCTACTTATTTCTGGGGTGTCCCTAAGACTGCTATGGAAGGCGAAGTAAAAAAGCCAACTCAAGCAGTTAAAGAAAAAAGAAGAAATGCTGAAACAAAAGCTGACAATTTAAATATGCCTAGTGAAAAAGTAGAAGTTGCTTTTGAGGCACCTGTAACAGGTAAACTTCAAAAGCTTGAAGATGTAAAAGACGACGTATTTTCAAAGAAAATGTTAGGTGATGGTTTCGCAATTGATCCAAGCAATGGAAAAATTGTTGCTCCAGTTGATGGAATTATTGATTCTGTAATGGATACAAAGCATGCTATTACATTGAAAACAAATAAAGGGCATCTTGACGTGTTAATGCACTTAGGGCTTGATACTGTGAAATTAAAAGGCAAACCTTTTATCATCAATGTTAAACCAGGTGACAAAGTTAAAGCTGGAACACAGATTGGCTCAATGGATATTAAAGCTACCAAAGAGGCTGGTAAAGAGCCGGTTGTGTTAACTATTATTGCCAATATGGATCATGTTGATCATGTTGTAAGAATGAGCGATGGAGAAGTAGAAGCCGGCAAAGATGTGTTCCATGTTATTACTAAATAATAAAAGAAAGAATTGATATAAATGTCACTTGATAAATTAACTACTGAGCAGAGAAATGCAAACACAACACACATAGATACCATGTCAACATTAGAGATGGTTAAAACTATTAATAATGAAGACGAAAAGATTGCCCCAGCGGTTGGTACACAAGATGAAAAAATTGCACAGGCAATTGATATTGGAGCTAAACGATATCATGATGGCGGACGTTTAATTTATATTGGTGCCGGTACAAGCGGTAGATTGGGAGTTCTAGACGCGGTTGAACTTGTACCAACATATGGTATCAAACCGGAAAGAGCTATTGGCTTAATCGCAGGCGGCAAGAGTGCTATGTATTTAGCAGTTGAAGGTGCTGAAGATGATCCAGATTTAGCTGAAGCAGATTTAAAGAAAATAAATTTGTCTGAAAAAGATATGGTTTTAGGAATTGCAGCTAGTGGTCGTACCCCTTATGTAATTGGAGGTCTTGACTATGCTAAAAAGGTTGGGGCAGCTACTGTAGCAGTTGCTTGTGTAAAAAATAGTTTGATTGGTCAACATGCAGAAATCGCAATTGAAGCTGTAACTGGTCCAGAAGTAGTTACTGGTTCCACTAGAATGAAAGCCGGCACAGCGCAAAAAATGATCTTAAATATGATTTCTACAGGGATTATGATCCGTCAAGGTAAAGTTTATGAAAATGTAATGATTGATGTTCTCCCAACTAATGAAAAATTAGTAGAAAGAGCTAAACGAATTATTAGTACCGTTACTGGAATTTCAAAAGAGCAAGCATCACATGTTCTAAAAGAAGCTGATAAAGATGTTGGCTTGGCTATTGTAATGGCTAAAACAAAAATGAATAAAGAACAAGCGGAGACTTTACTTGCAGAAAATCATGGTAATGTTAGCGACGTTTTAAAACAATTTGATATAAAAATATAATAATTTTGTTTAACTGTATGAAAAATATAATAATTTTGTTTAAGTGTATGAGAAGAGGAAATTCTATGAATCGTAAGCATTTAGTTACAAAGAGTTGTACTGCAGCTTTATCTTTATTAATGTTAGCAAGTACATCTGTTGTTTGCATTCCTAATAGTATAAATCAGCCAGTGTTTGCAGCTACTATTAAACGTTCTCAAGAACCTGCTGGGCAATATCAAATTAATGAAAGTTTTCCTATTGATGAAAAGGATGATAATCCTAGATTCGATACGTGGTCTTTATTAGACAACATTAATAGAAAGTTTTATGGCTTTAAAGGTCAAGGTTCAGTTTGGGTTCATAGTAATAATCCTAAGAAATTTAGTCTCTATATTAACGGTCGGAATATTAAATTAACTAAAGTAGGTCGTAATAAATGGGTAAAATTAGATATTAGTAAGTATACAAAAAATGGTAATAATGCTTTGCAAATTTCACCTCAACAAGGAATATCCGCTAGTGATAAAATCGATGTAAAATTACCATATCCGGTTCTGATTGATAATACTAAAAAATATCGTGATAACGATACTTTTAAAGCTATGGATAAGTTAATAAAAGCTGAGATTAAAAATGGTTATCCATCTGCACAAATAGTTGTTATACATAATGGACAAATTATCAATCGCAGTGCTTATGGTAGAGTAAATGCATATACGCAAGATGGTAAGCGAATTAAAAGTGCACCTAAAGTAACTAATACAACTTTATATGACTTAGCTTCAAACACAAAGATGTGGGCAACCAATATGGCGATTCAGAAGCTAGTATCAGAGAAAAAATTAAATATTGATGCAAAAGTTAATACTATTTTTCCAACTTTTAAGGATAAAGCGAGTGATAAGATTAAAGGTAAAACAGATCTGACTATTCGTGATATTTTAATGCATCAAGCAGGATTCCCAGCAGACCCTCAATATCATAATAATAATTATGATCCAAATAATCCTAATAAACCCAAAAAAGATGCCAACCCAGTTTATACGCAAGATAGGAACAATATTCTAGAAAAGATTATTGCTACGCCTTTACAGTATAAACCAGGTACCAAAACTATTTATTCCGACGTTGATTACATGCTTTTAGGTCTTATTATTGAAAAGATAACAGGTGAAAGAGAAGACCAATATGTAGAAAACCATATTTATAAACCGTTAGGGTTAACTCATTTGATGTATAACCCATTAGAAAAAGGAATAGCTAAGAATAATATCGCCGCTACAGAATTAAATGGTAATAGTCGTGACGGGCAAATTAGTTTTAATAATATTCGGCGTTATACTTTACAAGGACAAGTACATGATGAGAAGGCATATTATACAATGCATGGTGTAAGTGGACATGCTGGCCTATTTGGAGATGCTTCAGATTTAGCTGTTCTTGCCCAAATGGTAATAAATCGTGGTGGATATGGTAATCATCAAGTATTTGATGAAGATACACTTGATGAATTTATTAAGCCTAAATCAAATAATCCTAGTTATGGTTTAGGTTGGAGACGACAAGCAAGTAATGCTTATGGATGGGCATTCTCAGGATTATCAGATGCGTCTACTATTGGACATACTGGTTGGACTGGTACATTGACTGTTGTTGATCCACATGATAATACTGCGGTAATATTGTTAACTAATGAAAGAAATACACCTATTTTAAAGCCTGAAACAACTGCAACTGCTAATGATTTTGCAGGTGGACATTATTTATTGTCTAAATATGGTGATATTGCAAGCTTAGCATTTGCCGCTGTTAATGATGATAAACAATCCGCTAATGATGCTAAATTAATCAGTTTAGTTACTCAAAGATATAATGAGATTCAAAAGAATAAAGATGACCAAACTAATGCAGATAAAGCAGATTTATGTGGAATTTATGATGCTGTAGTTTCTCGTAAGCATAATAAAGCAATCAAGAAGTTTCTATCCAGTTCAACTGGTAAAAAAATTACAGCGTATGTTAAAGCAAATAGATCAGCTGTAAATAATGTTCGAAATAGAAATTAATTAAATAGTATTAAAAAAAAGAAGGTCATTCGTCAAGAATGACCTTTCTTTATTAGAAAGGAAATAAAGATGTTAGGGATTTCCGTTTATTTTCGTGATTATGATGAACAGTATCTAAAAGAAGCAGCTAAGGCCGGTGCTAAATATGTTTTTACTTCTTTGCAAATTCCTGAGGAAGATTATTCTAAGCTTGATCAAAAATTACCTGAATTTTTCAAATTATGTAATGACTTAAAGCTTGAAGTAATACCAGATGTGTCACCTGTTACTTTAGAACGATTAGATATACCTAAAAACGATTTTAAAGCATTGAAAGAAAAAGGATTTAAAGCTTTAAGACTAGATTATGGTTTGGATGATTTTAAATTGGTAAAAAGGCTACAAGAAGATTTCAATATTCTATTAAATGCTAGTGTTGTTACACCTAAATATATTGAGACAGCTAAAGAAGCAAATGTAGATTTAAATAAATTAGCTTTAACTTACAACTTTTATCCTCATACGGATACTGGTATGGGGTGGAATGATTTTAAACGTAGAAATTGGCTTTTCAAAGATCTAGATTTACGTACTCAAGCTTTTGTACCAGGGGATGAAATCAAGCGTTTCCCTTTATATGAAGGTCTACCAACAGTTGAAAAAAACCGTGGAGAGTTACCGTATGTTGCTGCAGTTGAATTGATACAAGAAGCTAATATTGATGATATTTTTATTGGTGATAGTCGTGCTTCGATTAAACAATTAAGATATATTCATGATTTTCAACAAAATGGTGTCATGAATATTGAGTGTCATCTTTTGAAAAAGTACCAAATTTTATATGATCAAAAATTTGAGATACGTAAAGATATTCCTGAGAAGATCGTCCGTTTAACTTGCCCTCGCACACCTGGCATAGCAATTGAACATGCATTAAATCGAAGGAAAGGCTCTATTGTTATGCAAAATAAATTGTCTCAGCGGTACAGTGGAGAAATAGATATTGTTAAACAAGATTTACCGTTTGAAGCACGTAGTAATGTGATAGGCTGGGTTACACCCGAATATGTTAATTTGTTAAACTATATTGATGACCAAACTAAAATTATATTTAGAAAAATAGATTAGGAGATGATCATTGATGTCTAGCTTGGCCAGAAAAATTTCTAATGCATATCCAACTTTTAATAAAACTTCAGCTCTTATAGCAGATGCCTATTTTAAAAATCCTAGTATTTTTTTGAGTAAAAATATTAAGGAATTAGGCGATATTACTAAAACTAGTGGTGCTTCTGTAATTCGATTTTGTAAAAATCTAGGTTTTAAGGGCTTTAAAGATTTTCAAATAGCTTGTGCTCAAGAACAACCATTGCAAGTTGATAATAAAATTGAAACAATTATAACTGAAAATGATAATCCTACGAGTGTATTGTTCAAATTACAAACTAATTTAAGTAAAAATATTGTTGACTTAGGTAGGTCCATTGATCATAAGGAATTAAAACAAGCTGTTGAATTGATTGATAAAGCCAGAGTGGTATTTATTGCTGGTGAAGGAGCTTCAGGATTGGCAGCGGAAGATTTTTTTGATAAGCTAATTCGCAGTGGCAAAGAAGCCATTTTTATAAAAAGTTCACATATTGCCTTAGAAGGAATTACAAATATCACGAAAAATGATGTTTTAGTTATTTTTTCTTATAGTGGAATGACTCAAGAGCCACTATTGATGGCTAAGCAGGCTAGAAAAAATCATGCAAAAATAGTTTTGATTACACGAGAAAAAACATCTCCATTAAGACAAATCTCAGATATAGTAATCTCTTTACCAACAAATGAAAAACTTTTACGATTTGGAGCAGTAAATTCATTGTTTTCTGAAATGTTTGCTTCAAGTTTATTATATTTAAGTTTAATTTCGCCTAAATTAAATGAATTAAAAGAAAAAATGGAGATTACTCAAGAATTAACAGATTATTTAAAGATAAAGGATTAATTAATACAAAACAGCATTTGAGTTAAGAAAAACAAAAATAACCAACTAATT
>JAEDOA010000078.1 GCA_016302195.1 Erysipelotrichaceae bacterium
TTTCACTTTTTCGCCAAAAGAAATTAACTCAATATTTCATTTAATCATAATGTCGCTTGTTTCTTTCTTGTTTTTCAATCAGACTTTTCGTCACTTGTTAACTAATTCAATTATAACAGGAAAAATAGAGATAATAGTTTTTCGAATTGTAATTTATATACTGACATTTTGTAATCACAATAAATAAAGCCTTGAAAAAATATTTCTACTAATTCAAAGCGTATTTTAAAGTTGGCAAAGATGAACCATTTTAATACAAAATGCAAACACCCTTTCGTTTTTTGAAAACACCCTGTTTTGCTATAGAATGCAGCAAGCAAAATTGTAATTTGTTAATTTATTTTATATGTTGCTGTTAAGTTTTTCTCATTATCAACATTTTCTTCTACATATAAAGTTCTTTTATATTTTATATCATTTTTACTTAAACATAATTCTAAAAAGCATAGAAATATTCCAATATCAATTTGATTATAATAATTAACCATATCTACTGGCATAATACCTCTTTTTCCTGTTTTTTTGTATCTATAAACTTTAAGTTCATTTTTTGAAGAATCAACAATCCACGGTTGAGTATTACATGCACTTGGAGTAAATCTTACAATATTTGCTATATCTAAACAAAAATCTCCATTCCATATTTCGGATAGTTCTTTTCTTTTACTTTTATACATATCTTTTCTAAATTTATCTTCAGAATCAACTTTTGCTATAGCTATCATAATAACAAAATCAAGACCATCTAGTTCTTCTTCTACTTTACCAATACCAAACCATAATGTTCCAATGTTTTTAGAAACTAAATATAAATCTAATTGTTCTCCGATATAACCTATATTTTGTAAATAGTTATCTTTCTTTTCAGAATAGAGCAAAATACAATATTCTTGACCTCTTTTGCAAGTTGTAAAATCTTTAACTATTTTCATTTTTACTTTAATGTCTTGAACCAATGGTTTAAAATTGTTAAACTCATTTTCTATATTTTTAATTTCTTCATCTGAAATATTTTCATTTCCTATATTTCTAAACAAATGAAATGACTTTCTTTTAAAAATCATATCATATAAGTTATTATTCATTTTGTCACCTCTACAAATTTTTATTTATCTTTCATTTAATTATTTTCCAATAACCTTTTTATTAGTTCCTATTCTCTCAATATATCCTTTTTCCACCAATGAAACAAAAACTCTTGATACAGTTCTACGAGATATTTTCAAATCAATTACTAATTGATCATAAGGAACAGATGGATTATTAATTAATTCTAATAGAATTCGCTTTTCATTTTCTGTTAATTCTTCATTTATAAGATTTTTGCCATTCTAAATGCATTCATTCCCTATTTTAACATGAATAATAAATTTTTTAATAAGATTTTCTTTTAAATATTACATTTGGACAACAAAAAGAAAAAAAGTTTGATACCATAATTTTATTGTATCAAACCTATGCTTTCAATATGGTAGTCTGTACGGGGTTCGAACCCGTGAGTGTTGCCTTGAGAGGGCAATGTGTTAAACCACTTCACCAACAGACCAATTGCCTATATAGTTTAGCACAAACTTTAAAAGAAATAAATATTAGATTACCTGCAAAATATAAAATTTTAGATAGTTTGTCTCATTAACATTCAATAATATAGGATGGTCTTTGCCCTGCTGGCTGAAACTTATCTGCTTTAAAGAAACATCGGCTAGCTGAGCTGCTTCTGAAAGCATTTTTTCAAAATCGGTTTGACTCATAAAATGCGAGCATGAACAGCTAACAAGGAACCCTCCTCTAGGAAGCAGTTTCATTGCACGGGCGTTTATATTTTTATATCCATTATAGGCATTAATTGTTGTATTTTTGCTTTTTGTGAAGGCTGGAGGATCCAAAATAATCAAGTCAAACTGCTTTTTGTTTACTTTATCAAGATAATCAAAAGTATCCCCAACCACAAAATCAATTTTATCTGCCAAACCGTTTATTTCAGCATTTCTTTTTGCCTGATTAATCGCATTTTCCGATATATCAAGCGCAACAACTCTTGATGCTCCAGCTAAAGCACAATTAAGCGCAAAGGATCCTGTATGGGTAAAACAATCCAGTACTTTTTTACCCTTAACAAAATCTCTGATCAATAAACGATTAAACTTTTGATCAAGGAAAAAGCCGGTTTTTTGTCCATCAACATAATCTACAATAAACTTAACATTGTTTTCATCAATAATTACTTCATGATTATCCTTATTATAGTTATCGCTAACAAAAGGATAGTAGCTATCAAGTGTTAAACCCTCCAAGCTTCTAGAAGATACATCATTTCTTTGATAGATTGCTTTTATTTCAATTCCATCTTCTTTCAGAATATCAAGTAAAAGCTGATATATTCTATTACGTATTTTTTCCATGCCAAAACAGCTAATCTGGCTTACTAGAATATCGTTATATCTATCTATTGTTAATCCTGGTAATTGATCGGCTTCACCAAAGACTAAACGATAATTATCATATCCTGACATAATAGTTTTTCTATATTGGTAGCTGTATTGCAGTCTACGATAAAAGAAATCATCATCAAAAACATCATTAGCATTTCTACTCAATAGTCTGACCTTTATTTTTGAATGCTGCGAAAAAAATCCACTGCCTAGATATTTTCCTTTTAACGAGACAACATCTACGATATCTCCATTTTCGATACTGTCATCTATATCAATAACATCTGAGTAGTAAAGCCAGGGATGATTATTCTCTAACCATCTCTTTCCTTTATCACTAACAGTGATTACTGGATAATCTCTTAATGTTTTCATATTGGCCACCATCCCTTTTATCAATAAAGATTATACATCAAATCCTGATATCTTATACTACTAAAAAACTGCGAAACAGTTGACCTGTTATCGCAGTTTAACTAATTACATTTGACTTGCTTGCTGCATCAATTGACAAATCTTATTAGAAAAATCAACTGGATCTTCAATTGGGAACCCTTCAATCAACAAAGCCTGCTGATATAATAAATCAGCATACTGATTAATCATATCCTTGTTTTTGTCATAGACCTTTTGTAATACTTTAAAGATTTCATGATCCGGATTAATTTCCAAAATCTTTGTTGCTTTCGCTTTTTGATCAGTAGGAATTTGAGCTAAATACTTTTCCATTTCCATAGAAATTCCATTATCCTGAGCTACCAAACAAACAGGATGACTCTTTAATCTAGACGAAATTCTCACTTCACTAACCTTATCTTTTAATGCTTCACTCATCTGCTCTAGCATCGATTTGTTATCTTCAACCAGCTTTTCTTTAGTCTCTTTTTCTTTTTCATCTTCAACATCTAATGAAGCTTTCTGAGCACTCTTAAATGTTTTGCCATCGTATTGGTTGACAATCATGGCCACAAACTCATCAATATCATCAACAAAATACAATACTTCATAATCTTTAGCTAACAAGTTTTCTATTTGAGGCAGCTTTTTAATCTGTTCAATCGATTTACCACTAGCATAATAAATCTCATTTTGCCCCTCTTTCATTCTCTCCTTGTATTCCTTTAAAGTGACATATTTGTCTTCTTTAGAAGAATAGAATAACAACAAGTCGATTAGTTCATCTTTATGCATGCCATAATCTTCATAAGTACCATATTTTAAACTATAGCCAAAATTCTTAAAGAAATCTTCGTATTTATCACGCTCTTTGGTCAGCATATTAACCAATGTTGATTTAATCTTCTTGCTGATAGATTTGCTTAAAGTTTGAAGCTGACTATCTTGTTGTAATATTTCTCTTGATATATTCAAATTAACATCATCTGTATCAATCAAGCCCTTAACGAAATAATAGTAATCTGGAAGCAGTCCTTTGGCATCTTTCATAATAAATACGCCCTTTGAATATAACTGCAAGCCTGGTTGATAATCCTTAGAATAGAAGTTATATGGAGCCTTTGAAGGAATATATAACAATGCCTTGTATGAAACATTGCCTTCAATTGAGTAGTGAATCTTCTCTAATGGTTCATTATAATCGCTAAATTGAGATTTATAGAAAGAATTATATTCTTCATCGGTAATATCCTTTTTATCTCTACGCCACAATGGGACCATAGTATTCAACGTTTTTAGTTCTTCAACAGTCTTATATTCACCTTCTTTTTCTTCATCTGGTATGCTCTTTTCAACTAGCATAACAATAGGATATCTTACATAATCAGAATATTTTTTAACTAAAGATTCAATAGTATATTTATCCAAATACTCTGAATAATTATCCTGCTCTGTATCATCTCTTAAATATAAAACGATATCTGTTCCAACCTCTTGCTTATCAGCTGGTTCAATACTATAACCGTCTTCTCCAGTTGAACTCCATTTGTTTGTTTCTCCATCAACGGTTTTACTGATTACATCTATCTTTTTAGCCACCATGAAAGCTGAATAGAAGCCAACACCGAATTGACCAATAATATCGATATCATTTGCGCTTTCCAATTTGTCCTTGAAGTCAAGCGAACCACTGTGGGCAATCGTACCTAAATTGTTTTCCAGTTCGCTTTTGTTCATTCCAATTCCGTTATCACTAATCGTCAAAGTACGATTCTCTTTATCAACAGAAAGATTAATCTCTAAAGGTTTCTCACTAGCATACTTGCTGTCAGTTAAAGACAAGTAGTGTCTTTTATCCAAGGCATCTGATGCATTTGAAATCAATTCTCTTAAGAATATCTCCTTGTTTGTATAAATTGAATTTATCATTAAGTCTAATAATCTTTTCGATTCTGTTTTAAACTGTTTTTTGCTCATCCTGTTTCCTCCTTTTAGCACTCTTTATAGATGACTGCTAATATAATAACTCTATTAATTACAAAATGCAATACTATTGGTGAATTTCAATCATCTTGTGACAATATTGAATAAACTGATCCTTGACGTTTTGAGGTGAGATAATCGTTATATTGCCATCAAAAGAAAAAATGGTTGAAAAAAAGGTTACAGTTAGCGGCAAAGAGATATTACAGATATAACCCTGTTCTAGCTGCTTTGAAATAATGATTTCCTGTTCAAATTGATTATATAAATAATCTAAAAATCCTTTCTTGCAATAAAGATTTACATTAACTATTTCTCCTTGATACATCGAAAAGTTCTTCTTCAGATACTCTTTTCTATCGTAATCAATTGTTATTTTTTTATCTGGTTGAATAATTATTTTTTCTATCTTTTCTACCCTATACTTATTTATACTATTATACTTTTTTTGATATCCAATTAAATAACACTGCGAATTGCTTATAACTATATCCAAGGGATAGAGTTGATACAAATGGTGGCGGTACATCTTCTCTTTTTTTATTCCCAAATCATAATAGCGAAAGCTGACTAGACATTTTTGAGCAATTGCCCGTAATAATATGTCGATATTATTAATTATTGGTGTTTCGTTATTTTCTATAGATAGAGAATGCTTTTGAAGTATTTCTCTATCGTATTTGTTAGTTAAGTTAAACAGCTTCTCTATCAAAAGATTTCTTTCATTAATCTTTAGATAGCCATTATCATTAATCATTTCACTTATCAAATACAACTGACTAATTGAAAATAGTACATTTTCAATATAGAATCCCCTTCTTTTTCTTTTGATATCAAAACCTGAACTTATTAAATCAGAAATATCCTGGTATATCGTTTTAAGGGTTGCGCTTTGTCCAAAATTATTATAATAAGCCTCAATAATGCTATTGCCACTACAGGGATGATTAATATTGCTGTTGTCGATTAAATATTTAAGCACAAAGATTATTCTTGTTCTATTTTCCATATATATTTCCTTACATAACATGTAAATATTTACATATTAAAATTATATCATAGTTTTAAAATTAAATCAGTAACCAACAGGAGGGAAAAAACATGAAAAAATCTTATCTATGTTTATTATCATTTGCAACTAGCATCGTTGCACTTACCGAAAGCATCAACAAGAACAACTTATTTAGCTATATGATGCTGATTATTTCTATCATTTTTCTTTTCTTATATGACAATGTGTTTTATAGAAATCTGCGATTTAACAAAGGAGACATTAGATCATTAATCATTCAATTGCCTATTATGTTGCTGATTAGCTGTTTGCTGGAAATAGATTTATTAGTCATAACACTTGTGTGTTTTATTAGCTTAAAAGTATCAATCGAGATAAAATCTATGGATAAAGATGACTGTATTTATTACTTAAGAGTAATATTTATCGGATTTATTATTTTATTTGCCATTCTACTTGCCAGTTTATTAATGAATATCAAGCACGATTACTCTATTCTGCTATATACAGTCTTATGTTTTGAATTATTTATTCCTTTTGTTTTGTCATTTATTGGCTACAAATTTTCCTAAAAGATTGAATTATAATCGCAAAAATGGTTTAATTATTTAGCGAGGTTTTACAATGAAGATATTAGTAAGCAATGATGATGGCATTTACGCAGATGGAATTAAAGCTTTAGTCAACGAGATGAAAAAGCTAGGAGAAGTTGTTGTTTCTGCTCCAGCAACACACCAGTCAGGAGCTGGCCATTCAATAACCTTCAATCAGATTGTCAAAGTTGAAAAAATCGATTTCGACTCGGATGTAGTAGGATATAAAGTATTTGGCAAACCTAAAGATTGCGTCGAATTAGCCCTTTCAGTGTTAACAAGTGATATTGATTTAGTTATTACTGGAATAAACGAAGGCTATAATCTAGCAAGCGATTGCAGTGCCAGCGGAACTTGCGGTGCCGCATGCGCAGCATTGCCATACAATATTCCATCTATCGCTGTTTCATTAGGATTTGGCGATCATTACGATTATTCTTATGCAGCTAAGGTCGCTTTGGAAGTAGCAAAGTGGTTTATTGAACAGCCCTTCAACAAGGATTTCACCCTAAGTATTAATGTCCCAAATATCGATCAAAAAGATATCAAAGGAATAACTGTAGCAGGCTTTGGCGGTTATCCAAAATACAGTCAGGATTTAACAGGCCATTTCGATGGGCAATATTACTACTACAATTTAAGAAGTACTGATGTATCATTTGAGTATACCGTCAACAATTTAGAAGGTGATTTATACGCAATAGATCACAATTACATAACGTTAACCCCACTAAGTTTAAACATGGTTAAACAGGATAGCTTGCCTCAGTTAAAACAAGCTTGGACTAATAAATAGCAGTAATATTACTGCTTAAAACGCACATGTAGTTCAATGGTAGAACACTAGCTTCCCAAGCTGGATACGCGGGTTCGATTCCCGTCATGTGCTCCATTAAAGAAC
>JAEDOA010000079.1 GCA_016302195.1 Erysipelotrichaceae bacterium
TTAGTTCATAAAAGTCCATTATCATAGATATATTTCTTGCTTCCATAAAAATCACCTCCTAGATATTTTAACAAAAAAGAGGATTATCATAAATACAAATAATTTTAACAACTATATCGTAAATGAAAACAAGCTTTTTACTTGTGGATAGAAATATAAAAGCCTATCACTTGCTTGAAAATGTGACAGGCTTTTTTTAACAAAATACCATTGAAATCAATATGTTAGTCTTTTCTTCTATGACGACTGGCAATCGAAAGATATCTTATTAAGGTTAACAGTGAAGATGCTAAGGCGACAAAGTAAGTTAGCCCAGCTGCTCTAAGAACAATTCTGCAGCCTTTCATATCTTTTTGTTCGACTAAATTTAGCTGTTCTATAATAGCTAGTGCTCTATTTGAAGCATCAATTTCCACAG
Source organism: Erysipelotrichaceae bacterium (assembly GCA_016302195.1). Lineage (GTDB taxonomy): Bacteria > Bacillota_I > Bacilli_A > Erysipelotrichales > Erysipelotrichaceae > UBA1783. The sequence continues at coordinate 419 of JAEDOA010000079.1, forward strand.
GTAAAGTCACTAGATTTACTAGAACAATGATTGAGAATAGTAAAGCTCCGATGACGATTAGATTGGTGGCATCCATCAGTAAGCCTAATAGAATGACAAAATAAGAACCATAAGAAGTAAAATTGGCGATTGGAACAAGAGTTTTTCTTAATTTCAATAAAGGGTAGCCTTCTTTATCCTGGATTGCATGAGAGCATTCGTGGGCGCTAACTGCGATAGCTGAGATGCTGTTTGCTGAAAAGACGTTTGTGCTGAGATTTAATGTCTTGTTTATGGGATTGTAATTGTCGGTTAGATTACCTGATATTGAATTAATTTGAACATCATTGATTTGGAAAAAATCTAATATTTTCTGCGCGGCATTTGCCCCACTTTCCCTAGTATAAACTGAAGAGTATTTTTTAAATGAATAGTTAACTGTTAGTGAGATAATAACACTAACAATCAAGAGAATAATTGATACCACATAATACCACATACTTTTAAAAACCTCCTTGTTAAATTATAGCAAAAAATAGATAGGCTAACCTTAAAGCACATTTGTTTTTAAAACTTATTTTGTTATAATATCACTCAGGGAGATTAGATTATGGAAATAAATGAATATCAGAAGCTGGCCTTAAAAACTAACAATAGTCAACTTGATAAAGATATGATGCTTTTAAATAGCGCTTTAGGTTTAGCAGGGGAATCAGGTGAAGTGGTTGATATAATAAAAAAATACTATTTTCATTCGCATAGTTTAGATAAGCAGCAGTTAATCAAAGAATTGGGAGATGTATGCTGGTATATTGCTCAATGCTGCTTTGCTATAGATACTGACATGGAAACAGTAATGGAAGAGAATATTAGAAAATTGGCAAAACGATATCCGAATGGCTTTAATAGTATGGATTCGATAAATAGAAAGGATTAGCTGATGAAGACCTTTATTTTTGATTTAGATGATACTTTATATGATGTTTCAACTCCATATTTTAAATCTTTAGAAAGCGAAGGGATAATCATTGATGAAAAAATCAAGAAAGATTTGTTCATTGTAAGTAGGCATTATAGCGATGTTTATTATGATAAAGAAAAAGCAGGAGAAATTAACACCAAAGAGATGTATGTTTTAAGGGTTAAGCAGGCATTAAGTGATTTTTCCATATATGTTGATGATGATAAAGCTTATGCAATTCATTTAAATTATCTTTATCAACAAAAAAGCATTGCTCTAAGTGACGAAATGAAAGCACTATTGTCTTTTTTGAAAGAAAAATCCACTCTTGCGGTAGTAACAAACGGGCCTAGCCAGCATCAATGGGGCAAGATAAAGCAATTGAATCTTCAACAGTTTTTTGATGTCGATAAAATTGTGGTTTCAGATGATGTATGTTGTAGAAAACCTGATGAAAAGATTTTCAATATTATTGCCCAAAGATGCAATAGCTCAGTAGAAGACTGCTATTTTGTGGGTGACTCCTATAATTGCGATATAGTTGGCAGTAAGAATGCGCATATGAAGGCAATCTGGTATAACCATAGACAAAGAAGCTTTGAGGATAATATAGCTGATTTTACAGTTGATAGTTTTGCCCAATTGGATAAATTACTTAGAGAATTAGTATAGTTCGTTAGTAGATGATTGAATGAGAAGAAAAAATGAGCGTTTTGATTAAAACGTTCATTTTTATTGACTTAACTGGTTGACTGTGTTTAGATTAAGTAAAATAATGTAAAAAGGAGGTAAAATATGAATCTCAATCCAAGAGAGATTAAGTCTCAACTAAAATCATACAGGATTAATCCAGAACCAGAAAAACCTTCAAGATGGTCATTTTTGAAAGTTTTGAGAGAATTCAGCAATATTAAAGAATTCTATCCTGATATTAATCCATATGCCGAAGTATATCATTATAAAGATAATTTATATGCTATTTTTACTGAAGGTTTGTCAAAAACCTGCGGTGATATGTGGCACTACTTAATAGTCGGCCCTAAAAAAGCCCTGCTTATCGATACAGGATTTGGTGTCGGTAATTTGAAGGCTTTATGCGAAAAGCTGGCTGAAGGTAAAGAAATAATATGCGTAAATACCCACTATCATCTTGATCATATTGGTGGTAATCTGTGGTTTGATAAGGTATATTGTCATCAATATGATAAAAAATATATCGAAGAAAGCATCTATCCAACCTTTATTACTGAGAAGGTGTTGAATGCAGATGGTTCTATCAAAGATACTTATTTTGATGTAAATGATCTTCCTGCATTTCATAAATATGAAGTAATTGGCGTAGAGGATGGTTATAAATTTGATTTAGGGGATAATTACATTGTTGAATTGATTCATTTGCCTGGTCACACTCCTGGTCAATCAGGCTATTTTGATCATCAAAGTGGTTGCTTCTTCATTGGGGATACAACTAGTGCTTTACCAGCTCGAAAAGATGAAGAACATAAGGAATGCTGCACAATCCAAGCATTAAGAGATGCCATGGTAAATGTCTTAAATAAATATGGCGACAAGATTTCAGGAGTATATCCTGGCCATGGTACTTTTGATTTACATCCAGTATCTCTTCAGTATTTAGTTGATGCTTGTAACTCAATATTGAAAAATCCGGATAATTATGACAAGATTACGACATTTGGAGGAAGAAGAATGATGGCAAAATTTATCTTTCAACAAGGAAGTGATTTAAAGTATACTGATGAAAGTATAAAGTAAGGAAAGGAATATAATATGAAAATTAGCGAAATAATTGATGTTGTCAAGAAAAACTGCAAAGGATACGGAACAATTGATGAGACTAAAACACGTGACAAGGTTTTGTATGGTGATGTTGATAAGCAGTGTACAGGAATTGTAACTACAATATATGCCAGCTATGATGTTATTAAAAAGGCAAGTGAGTTGGGAGCAAATTTTATTATTGCTCATGAAGCATTATTCTGGAATCATGGCGATCATACTGACTGGTTAAAAGATAATGAAACTTTCAAATTAAAGAAACAGCTCTTAGATGAAACAGGAATCACTGTTTGGCGTGATCACGATTATATTCATTCCGGCATAATGCACCAAGGAAGATATGTCGATGGCATCTTTTATGGTTTGGCATATGAACTAGATTGGCTAAACTATATCTCTAATGATGATGTCAATAGACCTCAACAGTTTACAATTCCAAAAACGCCAACAAGAGAAGTAGCCCAATACTTGATGGAGAAAATGAATTTAAAAGGTATGAAGACAATGGGCAACATTGATGGTTATACTGAAAAGATATATTTACCTTTCCACATTATTGGCGAAGCAGATAATAGAATGCTTTCTTACATCGAGGAAAATCATGTTGATACAATTTTAGCTATGGAGATTACTGATTTTACAGTAGCTATTTACATGCGTGACGGTGCTCAAGCCGGCTTGGCTAAATCTGTTTTAGCTGCTGGACACTTTAATGTGGAAGAACCTGGAATGAAATGGTTTGCTGAAAAGCATTTGCCAACTTTGATAAAAGATATTCCAGTTAATTTTATTCAAGCTGGTGATTCATATACAATGTTATTAAGGAAGTAAAAATGGATATTGTTAAATTAAAACCAATATTTAAAGACTATCTTTGGGGTGGAGATCGCTTGAAAACTCAACTAAATAAACAAACTGATTTGGATATTGTGGCTGAAAGCTGGGAAATATCAACACACAAAGATGGTAATAGTATAGTTGAACAGACTAATGAAAGTTTGTCTGAGTTTTTAAAACGCAATCCTGATTTTTTGGGAAAGAACATTAATCAATTGCCTATCCTGGTAAAGTTTATCGATGCTAGAGATTCGCTTTCTTTGCAGGTTCATCCTGACGAACAGTATGCCCAAATTCATGAGAATGATCATGGTAAAACAGAGATGTGGTATATCATGGATTGTCAGCCATCAAGTTTTATTTACTATGGTGTTAACAAGGATTTGACAAAACAGCAATTTAAACAGGCGATTGAAGACAATACTGTTTTGTCTTTATTAAACAAGGTTTATGTTAAAAAGGGAGATTATTTTCTAATTGAAGCAGGAACTTTGCATGCTATTGGAGCTGGAATTATGATCTGTGAAATTCAGCAGAATTCCAATTCAACATATAGGGTTTATGACTACAATAGAAAAGACAAAAATGGCTGCTTAAGAGAACTTCATATTGACAAAGCAGTAGATGTCACCAATTTACATCCAATTATGCAAGGGCAGAGCGGGAATGTGGAAAAGAAAAACACATTAATGGTGGATTGTCCCTTATTTAACTGTAGCTATTACTGTATTAATGAGCATGAAACTATCGAGTTTGACTGTGACAGTTTTAAAGCGCTTATTTTCCTTGAAGGAAATGGCAATATCGTAAGTAATGGCGAAAGTCATGCCTTTAACAAAGGTGACAGTTTCTTGTTGAGGGCAAGGCTTAAAGAAATTGAAGTTTGTGGAAATTGCGAATTAATATTAGTTAAGTAAGACTATAGGGTAAAACCTATAGTCTAATTTTGGAGGCTTATGACAGAAAGTAAAAATAGAATAGTTGAAGGGAATATTTTCAAGGAAATGCTGATATTTGTTATCCCTATTTTTTTGAGTTATCTATTTCAGAATCTTTATAATTCAATTGACTCAGCAATTGTAGGCAATTATGTATCAAAGCAGGCTCTTGCCGCGGTAAGTAATTGCGCAACAGTTACAAATATTATGGTTGGTTTTTTTACTGGCCTTTCTTCAGGCTCTCTAACCATTTTTTCTAGATATTTCGGTTCTGCTCAATATGATAAGCTGGATAAATCCATTCATACATCTATCACTTTCTCGATTATTTTTGGTCTTATAATGGCCATTGCAGGCTTTTTTAGCTCGGGTTTTCTATTAAAACTCATGGCTTTTCCCGACGAGATTTTCATTCATGCGGAAAGATATTTGAAGATATACTTTTTGGGGTCGGTTTTTACTGCAGTTTTCAATATTGCCTCTGGTATTTCAAGATCGATAGGTGATTCTAAAACACCATTTAAAGCCTTGGTTATTACTACTTTTATTAATGCTATTTTGGATATAACCTTGATAAAATATTTACATTTAGAAGTGGTAGGAGCGGCACTGTCAACGATTGTTGCTCAATTTGTAAGCTGTGTTTTGATTTTTCTTTCTCTAGTAAAGAATAAAGAGTATTTTGATATTAAATTGAGTAAGCTGGAGCTGGATAAAACGTATTTAAACGAAATGTTTTCAAAGGGTCTTCCGGCAGGGATACAGACATGTTTGATATCTTTATCAAATTCATTGCTTCAACGTTATGTTAATAATTTCAGTACTGATATCATAACCGGAATAGGAGTAGCTAAGAAGGTTGATGCCTTTGTGGCTATGCCATGTCAATCAATAGGAATCGCTACAGCGACTTTTGTATCGCAAAACCATGGAGCTAATAACAAAAAAAGAATAAAGCAAAGCGTTATGGTTGCTTCAATTATGATGGTTGTTTCGGTGACTATTATGGTTATACCTACACTATTAAATGTAGATCTGCTGGTGGGATTATTCAATAAAGATCCTGGGGTAATTGAAGCGGGTAGTGCAATGGTTAAGGTCATCGCTCCATTATATTATTTCTTTGGATTTATGGAAATATTTGTTGGCTTAAATCGCGGCTTTGGAAAGGCGATAGCTGTAATGATATTTTCAACCTTATCGATGATAGTTATTAGACAAATATTTTTGGCTATTGTCTTCAGCTTTTGGCAAGACATATTCTTTATTCACATTTGTTATCCTATGTGCTGGGCGATAGCGATGCTATTTAATGTGGTTTACTATTTTGCATTTGTTAGAAAAGAATATATGAGGTAAGACAATGGAAATGTTTTTAAAAATGATGAATTTGCAAATAGAGCTTTTGCTGCTGATGCTAATCGGTTTTGTTGTTAAGAAGATGAAGGTGATTGATACTTCTCAACAAAAAGGGCTATCAGAATTGCTTATCAATGTGATACTGCCAGCGACAATCATCAAATCATTTATTTCTCAGCAAAACACATCGCTGGATGTATTAAAAAATAGCATAATAATGATTGCATTATGTTTGACGATACAAATTGCTATTATGCTTGGTGCTAAACTTTTACCAAAGTTTTTTGATAAGGATAAGGCAAAAATAATGGAATATGGGCTTTTGGTTTCAAATTCCAGCTTTGTGGGACTGCCAGTTATTGAATATATGTTTTCTTTAGAAGCGGTAATGTATGCTTCTATTTATCTGATACCAATGCGTTTTACAATGTGGACAGTAGGTATATCTCTTTTCTCAAAAGAAGCAGATTTTAAAAGCAATATCAAAAATGTGGTATTTCATCCCTGTATTATTGCGGTGGTAGTTGGCTTTATTTTGATGTTTTTGCCTTTTCAACTTCCAGATGTATTTGTGGAAACAATATCGATTGTATCAAGAAGCTCAACTTGCCTTTCCATGATTGTTATAGGAGCTATTCTATCTGATATTGATTTTGACCATTTGCTGGATAAATCGATAGTTGTATTTACGTTATTACGTTTATTTATCTTGCCGATAACAGTGTTTATTATTCTAAAACTGTTAAATCTTGATTCCCTATTAATAGCAATAGCGGTTATTTTAACTGCGATGCCTTGCGGATCAACTTGTCCAATATTAGCGCAAAAGTATAATTGTGATTATAAGTTTGCTGCCAAACTGGTATTGGTGACTTCATTATTATCGGTGGTAAGTATTCCTCTAATTTGTTTATTATTAAAATAGAAAAAAAGTAGACCATTGTGGCACTTGTTGAGCGTCAGATTATACCAACAGTGAAAGTCAGATAAAAAAGACAGGAATA
>JAEDOA010000080.1 GCA_016302195.1 Erysipelotrichaceae bacterium
TACTACTTATGCACTTGATGATTATTATTTTGAGAAAGATTAGAAATTAAATTTTTAAATCTATTTGTGGAAAAGTATTTTAGTTTTTTCACTTTTTGTTGTCTTTTTACAAGTTTTTCATGTGTGTTGTAACATTTGTAAGCTCAAGTAGAATTTAAATTCGATTATTAAAAAGTAATCGGGCTTTTTTGTATAATGGGAGTATCAATATAATAACGATTAGGTAGAAAGTTATGCAAAGCAATTTTGAATTTTTAAATAAAGATATCTTAACGCAACAATATTATGAAAAAGCAAATGAGGCTGAACTAAGTTATGTTAGTCAGCTTTATTCAGCAACTTTAGTTGCTGTGCGTACAGTGGCAGAAAATGTTGCTAGAGAAGTTGCGGACTTAAATTATTTGATAATTGATGAACGTGATACTTTTGATAATGTTCTTAAACGATTGAGACAAGGCAATTACATCAATAAAGATTCTGTTGTAAAAGCCTTTTATGATATTAAGGGTCCAGGTAATGCAGCAGCTCATACTTTAGAAAAAGCTAGTCAAGAAGAAGCATTAAAAAGCTTAAAGAATCTATATTCATTATGTGCCTGGTTTGTGAATACATATTATGACGAAGATGTAGATACAAGTAAATTCAAAGAGCCTAAGAAGGATCAATATCTTTATCAAACCACCTCTCGTCTAACTTCAAATGCTGAAAAGAATTTAATTTATATTCAGACTGTAGATAATTCTAGTGGTAATTTTGATGTATTTGAAGGAAATCAGAAAATTGGTAAAACTGGTGTAGGCGACCTAGCGAAAGATAATTCTGACAATAGTGATTATTTGAGAAGTTGGGCTAAGAAACGAATCGATAGCTACATGACGACTTCTGGTTTACCTTTTAAGTTGGAGTGGGCAGAATTAGCTTATCGTAGTTCCGATGGTTTGTGGTTTTCTGATCATGATGTGCACTATGTTTTGGAAAGATCGGGTATAAAGCATAGTAAAGATTTGGCAGGTAAAGAATGGTTTGCTACAGATCTTGAAACTGCCAAGAGAGCTATTAAAGCAGTAAAAGAGGGGAAGACTGTCTTAGATAAAGTTGGCAGTGATGAAAATAAACCAAAAATCGTTTTACGTCCAGAGCAGCAAGAAGCGGTAGATAAAACCAAGGCTGGTTTTAAAACCGGACAAAAAATGCTTTGGAATGCTAAGATGCGTTTTGGTAAAACGTTGACTGCCTTGGAATTAATCAAGGAAGAAAAGTATAAGAAAGTCCTTATCATGACTCACAGACCAGTTGTTGATGAAGGTTGGTTTGACGATTTCAAAAAGATAAGGATGCCAGATGCTGGTTACGCTTATGGCTCAAAGAAATTAGGTCATGATTCGATTACAGAGCTTGAGCATTCAAACAAACCATATGTATATTTTGCAAGTATTCAGGACTTAGGAGGATCAGAAGCTGTTGGTGGTAAAATCTCAGACAAAAATAGAGAATTATTTGCCATTAATTGGGACTTAGTAATTGTTGATGAAGCCCATGAAGGTACTCAAACTGAATTGACTCAAAATATTCTTGATTTGGTCGTTAAAAGACATACTAAGGAATTAGATCTTTCAGGAACTCCGTTTAATATTATTTCTGATTATGATGAAGATCACTTATTTACTTGGGACTATACGATGGAGCAAGAGGCCAAGTCAAATTGGGCTAAGATTCATCCAGGTGTGAAGAATCCATATGCTGGTTTGCCTAAGGTTTCTATGTTCACTTTTGAAATGAACAAGCATTTTAATGATCCTCGTTTCGTAGGAGAGGGCTTAGGAAAATATACCTTTAACTTCAAAGAATTCTTTAGAACCGATCAAAATGGAAAATTTGTCTATGAGAGTGATATTGAGCACTTTTTGGACAATATTACTAATCCAGGTACAACCAACTATCCGTTTTCAACTAGAGAATTCAGAAATAGATTAAGACATACACTTTGGGTATTACCAGGTATCAAAGAAGCTAATGCTCTTGAAAAACTACTGAAAAAGCACAAGGTATTTGGTACAGAATATCGAATTTTAAATGTCGTTAGAAATGATAAATCAGATACAGTTCTTGGCACTGATAATGATGCTAAAAAAGAAAACAAAGCTATTGCTCAGGCGGACAAAGATGGCTTAAAGACAATTACCTTAACTGTTAGAAAGCTAACGACTGGTGCCACAATTCCTGAATGGACAGGTGTCTTATTCTTATCGAATACTAACAGTGCTATGCAATATTTGCAGGCTGCCTTTAGAGCGCAGACCCCATACTCATCACCAGAGTTTGGCAAGAAAGAGAATTGTTATATATTTGATTTTGCGCCAGATCGTGCCTTGACAGTTATGGCTGAATCTACAAGTTTAGCAACTGGTGTCGGTAAAATTCAAACTAAAGAGCAAAGGGCTAGAATGGCTAAGTTGATGAACTTCCTTCCAATTTTAGGTGAGAGTAATCAACAAATGGCTCCTCTTAAAGTAGATAGTCTTTTATCTAAACTTAAACGTGCGTATGCGGAAAAGGCTGTTAGAACTGGGTTTGATGATGATTCTATTTATAGTGATCAGTTATTGATGATTAAGGATGCTGATTTACAGGCTTTCAATCACCTTAAAGGAATTATTGGTACTACTAAAAAAGATAAAAAACCAATGAAAGTCGATGTAAATCATCAAGGCTTAGATGAAGAAGAATATGATAAAGCTGAAAAAGCTCGCAAAAAGAAACCAAGAGAACGTACTCCAGAAGAACAAGCTGCAATTGATAAAGCCGAGAGTCTAAAAAAGCAGCGTCGTACCATGATCTCTATTTTACGAGGAATTTCCATTAGAATTCCTATGATGATTTATGGCATGGATATCAAGTTTGATGAAGATGTTTCTATTAAAAAATTTGTTGATAATATTGATGATATTTCTTGGGAAGAATTTATGCCTAAAGGTATTACCAAAGAATTATTCAATCAATTCGTGAAATATTACGATGCTGATGTTTTCATTGAAGCCGGTAAAATTATTCGTCGTCAAGTAAAAGAATTAGATAAGGCAGACCCACTTGAAAGAGTAGAAAAGATCGCTGATATCTTTAGTACTTTTAGAAATCCGGATAAGGAAACTGTTTTAACCCCTTGGCGTGTCGTTAATATGCACTTAGGTAAAACCATTGGTGGTTTGAATTTCTACGATGAAAACTATAGACAACCTTATAAGGATGGCAAAGTTATCAGACGTTGGATTCAGACTGACTACACTAATCAGACATTGGATACGAATTCTCATGTTCTAGAAATTAATTCAAAGACTGGACTGTATCCTTTATATGCGGCTACTTCAATTTATTGGCGTGAATTTAAGAAAATGAATGATCAGACTGCTGGTAAATTTAGTTTTGAAGATGAGCTATTCCTGTGGCAAAAGATTTTGAGAGAAAACATTTTCTTAGTTGCGAAGACACCTATGGCTAAAGAGATTGCTAAACGTACTTTGGCTGGTTATCACAGTGACTGGGATATTAATGCTGAATATGTTGAAAATATCGTTGATGATTCAAAGACTAATGTCAATGCAGAGGCTAAGAAAATTGAAGGGATGTTTAATAATATGAAATTTGATGTTGTAATTGGTAATCCGCCTTATCAGGATCAAGCTCACGGAGATCAAAGCAATTTTACAGCTCCTATTTATAATGAATTTATGGATTTGTCATATAAGCTTTCAGATTTAGTGACTTTAATTACTCCTGCAAGATTTTTATTTAATGCTGGAAGTACCCCTAAAGATTGGAATCAAAAAATGCTTATGGATGAACACTTCAAAGTAGTTAAATATATTCAAAGAAGTGATGAAGTTTTTCCTAATACTGATATTAAAGGTGGAGTTGCGATTTCGCTTAGAGATGCTAATAAAGATTTTGGAGCAATCAAGATTTTCACAGCTTATAAGGAGTTGGATTCTATTAGAAGAAAAGCAGCGCCTAATAAGTTGGAAGATAGTTTAACAAACTACATTTATATTCAAAATAAATTTGATTTAGATGCTTTATATGAAGATCATCCAGAATATAGATCAGTTATTGGTAGTAAAGGTATGGATAAAAGATTCAGAAATAATATTTTTGAAAAGATAAGTGCCTTCACGGAAAAACCAATAAATAATGATGATATTAAAGTAATAGGATTAATCAAAAATAAAAGAGTTTGGAGATACATAAAGCGAAAATATGTAGATTTAACAAGTGAAAATCTTTTTAGGTATAAAGTGCTAATTCCACGATCAAATGGCTCAGGAGCGCTAGGAGAGGTGCTAAGCACACCCCTAATCGGGGAACCCCTAATCGGGTATACCCAAACATTTATAGGCTTTGGAGCTTTTGAAAGTAAAAGTGAAGCAGAAGGAGCTTTTAAATACATAAAAAGTAAGTTTGCTAGAGCAATGCTGGGTATTTTAAAAATTACTCAGGATAATAATCGTGCAACTTGGGCAGAGGTTCCGATGCAAGATTTTACAAAGAATTCTGATATTGACTGGTCAAGGAGCATCCCCGAAATAGATCAACAATTATATAAGAAGTATGATCTTTCACCAGATGAAATTAACTTTATTGAAACAAAAGTACAGGCGATGAGATAATGGATTTAACTTTGAACGAAGTATGTGATTATTGCAGTATTTCAGAAGATGGAAAGAAGATTCTTGAAAAGAACTATAATCCAAAAGAGATTGTCTCCGAGTTTGAACTAAATAAAGATCAATTTAAATATATGAATTTTATTTCGTTTTTAGCTAAATTTGGTTTTGACTTGAATGGGTCGAAAAATAGATATTTATATCATTATTTATTTAAAAATGATCTTATTAATATTCTGAAGAGTAGAAAATTCTATATTGGTAAGCAAGAAGATATGAATGATCCTAGAGAAAAATATTATGCAATGGATAGATTTAGAGTCTTTTTATTAAAAGAAAAGTCTGATGCCAAGCTTATAGATAAAACTTTTCAAGATCTTTTTTTCAAGACTCCATACTGGACATATATTTGGTCATTTACTTCAGATAGAAATTCAATGGCTATGCAAAATTATGGTGATGTTGCTATTAGGATTAAAGCTACAGATATTTATACTGAGCTCCAAAATAAAAACAATGAATTTAGATGTGGGCAAGAAAATATCATACCTTTAACGCCACCTTTATTATTACCAATAAAGGTTTGTTATAGCAATAATGTTCATAATGAATACTTAAATTACTTAGCTGATATGTTTAGTAGCTATTTCCATAAAGATAATCAAAAAGGGATGCAGGATGTTGTAGACTATTTGAAATTTTATTCAATGGTGTTTAAGAATCCAGTGTTAAAAGAAGAAAAAGAGATTAGGTTTATCATAAATAGACCATTGTTTATGAATAAGCAACCTTTTGATACTAAATTTCGTGATAAGTATAAATTGATTGGTTTAATTACTCCCGAAATATTAACTTCTATCACTGTTAATCATAAGACAGATTCTTGGTATCAAGGAAAACAAATAAATACAATTTCAGATACGATGAGAGATTTAAAATATGTATTAGAAGATGAAGGCTTTTCTAATACAAGAGTTGGTAAAACGCAATTACTTTATTAATATGTTTAGACTTAATATTTTTCGAAAAAGGATTAATATGTCAGAAAAAATAATCAAGTCTGCTGATAGAGTTAAGAACATTGGTGAAGTATTCACGCCCCAAAAGACAGTAGACTTCATGTTAGATCAACCAGAAATTAAGGCTAAGGTAAATTCATTAACCGCTACCTTTCTTGAGCCGTCTGCAGGCGAAGGAGCATTTTTAGTAGAAATATTAAAGAGAAAATTACTCTATGCTAAAACACAAGCTAACGGCAAAAAAGACCTGCAAAATAAGTTTTTGCAAGCCTTATCTACACTATATGGCATTGAACTGATGGAAGATAATGTAGAAATGCTGGTTATGAATATGGTTAATACTTTTAGGGATGCTTACTTTAATACTTTTTCGCTAGAAGAACAAAACCAAAAAATCTTAAAGAGTGCCAATGTAATTATTTCTGCAAATATGGCACAAGGTAATGCATTAACACGAAAAACTGCAACGGGAAATCCTATTGTTTTTAGCGAATGGAAGCCAGTTGGCAAATCTAAGGTTCAAAGAACTGAATATACCTTTGATTCTATTGTTGAAGGTAGTGGTCCAACAGGAACAGTGCAAGAGCATAGTGAGCAATTAGATTTGTTCGCTGATTTTGATGCAGAACCAGAAGAAACTAAAGCTATAAAGTATATTCCTGTTAAATGGGAAGATGTTTATAAGCAACTAAAAGCCTAACAGAACTCTGATGGTGTAAATTATGATAGATTTACGAAAGTATTACTTAGATAATGTAAGACAAGATGAATATTATTTTAAATTTTATAATGAGATTAATGATGCTGTAAATTTGGATTTCTTAGATATCGATTCTAATAGTGATCAGTTGCGATTTGTTGTTTTTGATACTGAAGAGGTAATAGAGAAGTTCCGACAATTATGCCAACCTGAAAATAGATTTGATAATATTCAAGATGATTGCTGGTTTCATATTGTTACTTTTTTTCTGTATAAACAAGGATATTATATTAAGCAATTTCCAAATATTTTAAAGCGTCCTCCTGTAAATCCATCTGATTTTACCTATTATGAGATAAGAAATTGGGCTTTTTCTCACGATTTAAATGATGAAGAAGTTATTAGATATGCAACTAGGAGAACGATTATTTCCGAGTTATCTTTTGAAAAATCAACCAATTTTATAATCACAGGAAAATCGTTAGATGATCTATTCAAAAAGATAGCTACAAACAATATATCTTTCGTACAAATGTCTACTAATGAGAAACTTCAAGAAATTGCAAATTTAATAGAAAACTTATTGAAGATAAACGGTAAATTTGTATCATTGGAATATAATAAAATTACATTTGGATTTATTACTAATGATGATATAAAAGCCTTTAGAAAAAAGGTTCAATGTTATAGGCATGCCTCTGAAAAGTCTTTGAAAGAAAGACAAAATATGACTGATGCTCAAAAGATGTTCTTAGTCGATTATGGTATTATAATTTTAAAAACAATTTAT
>JAEDOA010000081.1 GCA_016302195.1 Erysipelotrichaceae bacterium
ATAGCGCAGCTATTTGCTTTGCTTCGCAAAGTCGAAACTTCTACTCAACAATATGCAACGCTTCAGACTTTGCTGAAATCTAAGGTGCTGGATTTGGCAATACGCGGAAAGTTGACCAAGAAAGATCCTAATGATGAGCCGGCAAGTATATTGCTAGAGAAGATTAAGGCTGAAAAGGCTGAGCTTGTTAAGGAAAAGAAAATCAAAAGGAGTAAGTCACTTCCTCCAATTACTGATGAAGAGAAGCCATTCAATATACCTGATAGCTGGGAATGGGTTAGATTGGGAGACATTTTAAAACCTGAAATTCATCAGAAACCTCAGCAAAATTTTTTATATATAGATATTGCTAGTGTAGACAATACTATTAATAAAATTACTAATCCAACCAAAGTCAATGTAAGTAACGATAAGATAGCCTCAAGAGCGCGTCAATTGTTGGATAGCGATGATATTTTATTTTCAGTGGTAAGACCTTACTTAAAGAATATAGCAATGGTACCCAATACATCTGATTATAAAATTGGTAGTACAGGATTTTACGTTTTAAAGCCTTTTTCTTTAATAGATAGAAAGTATATTTTCTATTTAGTTTTATCAAATTATGTTATTCAAAATATGACTAAAAAAATGAAAGGGGATAATTCTCCTTCAATTAGAAAAGGTGATCTGCAAAACTTGGTTGTTCCTCTTCCACCACGTGTAGAACAAAAACATATAGTTGATAAAATAATAAGCTTGTATAAATTAATATAAATTATATAGAATCGAGTTAATCTACTTGAAATCACTTGAATTATTACCAACCGATGAGAATATTTTAGATACCTTATATCAGGATGCGTTTGGAAGAAATACAGAGATTGCATCATTTCTTAATATTTTGACTAGTATTGAGGGCCATTTTGTAATATCTGTTGATGGAAAATGGGGAACGGGTAAAACTTTCTTTGTTAAACAATGCGAAATGATTTTAGATACAATAAATGATCCCAGTAAACTTACTAGTGAGAATAAAGATAAGATTCTTCATTTACCATTTTTAAACGGTAGTTCTCTTTCTAAAAAGTTAGAAAATCAAAATTGTATTTATTTTGATGCTTGGGCTAACGATGGATATGAAAATCCAATTTTGGCTATATTAAATGCTTTAGTAAATAAAACTTCGTTTATTGATAGATTATCCGCTGTTGATAAAAAGGGCTTGATGGATGCTGTAGTAGAAATGGGTAAGAATTATTTTTCCAAGAGACTTGGAACATCTATTGATCCGATTATAAAAGCTTTAAAACAACCTGGAAAAGAAGAGACGAAAGCTCAAATAAGTTTACATAAATACATTGAAAAGATTATAGGTGTTTTTACCCGGGAGGATCATAGATTAATTATTTTTGTTGATGAATTGGATAGATGCAAGCCAAGTTTTGCTGTTAAATTGTTAGAACAAATAAAACACTATTTTTTACTTGAAAATGTGACATTTGTATTTTCTACTAATATACTTGAACTTTCTAAAACGATAAGTAAATTTTATGGAAATGATTTTCAAGGTGATAAGTATTTAAATAGATTTTTTGATTTATTTTTGACTCTTGACCCAATTAATATGGAAGAATACTATAAGTATTTATCTTCTCAAAATTTATCAAATATTTATGAAAGAAATGAATTATATGTAGTAAAGTTCTTTAATATGAGTATGCGAGATGTGGGGAAATTCATAATTAATAATAAATTAATTGATTATGAACACATTAATTTTGGCTATTGGGGGCAACAAGCCGAGCAAATGATTATTTCACGTATTGTATGGTTATTGATACCATTTACAGTAGGACTAAAAATCTCGAATAAGGAAGATGAAATTAGTTTAGTAGATGGAGAAAATTACGAATTATTCAGAAAATTCGTTTTTGGATCAAGTACATTTTGGAATATTTTGGATTGGGCCGGTGTTCGTCAACGATTGAATTCGTTATGTGCTTTAAAGGATTCATCAGAAAGTACAGATAAAGATAAAGTTATTCGTACGATATACAACAAGTTATATGAAAATCCAATAATTAATATTGAGCAAGTCTCTTCTAAAGAGGATGAATTTTGGTATCACACTAAACGTATAATGGATGCTACATTGCATTTTAATTAAACATATTAAAACACCTCATTACCTAATAAGTAGTAATGAGGTATTTTAGTAAAAATGTAAAACTGATGAGTATTAGGGAGATAAGAATCTATGAATAACGAAATGTTAGATGAGAGCAATAAATGCCTATTGGTTTTAGGCAATGGTTTTGATTTGCAATGTGGTTTAAATACTACATATGATAATTTTTTTAATTTAAAGTTTGGAATTATATTGACCGCTCAAATACACTGGGAATATTTAAAAAACATATCTAAGATAAACGTTGAGTATAAAGACACTTTATATGAACAGAAAAGAGCAGCAAAAAAGTATTTTAGGCAAAGATTATCTAAAAATAATGATTCAATTAATACATTAGTAAAGACATATGTTGAGAAGTTTTCTAATGAACTAAAAGAACTAAAACAAATTGATGCTCAAGATACTAATTTAACTAAAAGAATAGATTTTCTTAATGATGAATTCGAAGATTTTACGATCAACAATAAAACCAATTCTTGGGAATCAATTGCATTAGCAGCCTTTGCTTTTATTAAAAATGATTCTCCAATTATGTGGTCGGATGTTGAAAGAATGATTTATGAAGTAATAACGTGGATATTGAAAGGTAGGAAGCAAAGCGATGCTCAGCTGCAAAAGGAGGATGATCTTGTTAATCACAAATTTTATACAGTTTCAACGGATGCTTTAGATAAAAATGCAAATACAAATTTTATTGTATTTTTTAATGGTTATTCCTTTGAAAATGATGCAGCTTTGAATAAACCACCTTATCAAAGTATCTTTAGAAAAATAATTGAAAAAGAATTTTATGATCCATATGAATCATCAGATATCCTAGCAAATAAGATGTTGGATGAGTTGGTAAAATTTGAAAGTATATTTTCTAATTTTATAAATCAGCAAACGGGATTAAATTATGAGAAAGATACTAAGACAATAAATTATTACCAACGTGCCACTAAACTTGTACGTAGTTTGATTTATCCTAATGGTTATATGAATGAAGACATAATTACGATTATTGACATATTGAATTTTAATTATACTTTTGATGTACGTTTTAAAATACCGTTTCTTAAAAGTATTGGCTTGAAAGAAAGGTGGCAAATCAATAGTTGGAATAATATTCATGGAGTCGCCTGTTGGAATTCGGATATAGCACAACAACAATATTCGCAATTATTCAAGAATAATGAACTTGAGAATTTACCTGCTCCTATTTTTGGAGTAGATAATCATGAAATTTTTGAGACTGACTCCGCTGAGAATGATAATTGGGATGATCCGCGAATAATCTTTACTAAATCATATAGGCTAATAGATAATCATGTGAATTCTATTAGAAATACTGCATTTCAAAAGAAAGTAGATACCATCATTATTTATGGACATTCGCTAAATAGAGCGGATTATTCATATTTTGAATCTATTTTTGATATGTATGATGTTTTTAATAGTGATGTTAAACTTAGATTTTATTATTGGCGTGGTTATGGTAAAAAAAGTAATCTAAATGAGGAGCAGAAAAAAGTAATAGCTAAACAACAAGAAAGAAAAGCTATGAAAAATATTGCTAAGTTACTAAATTCGTACGGTTCTACACTAGAAAATGAACATGGTGAAAATATTATCAATAAATTAGTTTTGGAGCAAAGACTAAGTTTGTTGCCTAGTCCGTCAATTTAGTAAGGAGATTGATAGTATTAGACATACTAATTTAATTTAATAAATTAATATGGTACGATATAAATCATAGGGTAATTATTTGATTCATTTTTATCATAAAATGGATAATGGAACGGGGATGCGGGTGCATCCTCGTTTTTAGTTTTACTGAAAGTAATAAGTTTAATTTTAAAAGAAAGAATAAACATGAAAGCAGATACATTTAATGCTATTGATAGATTATTTGCACCGACACAAATGATTTTAAAAATTCCAGTATATCAAAGAAATTACGATTGGACTGAAACCAACGTTAGACGATTGATGGAAGATATAAAAACTGTAGTTGAAGAAAAAAAGCCTCATTTTATCGGTGCTATTGTTTATATGGAATCTCAAAATAGTGATTTGGGAATGCCTGAATATTTGATTATTGATGGTCAACAAAGACTAACTACCATTACGCTTTTATTACAAGCATTAAAAGATTTATGTGATGAAAGTGATAAGGATCAGAAAACTGCTAAGCAAATTGAAACTTGGCTAACTAATATGTTTGCTCCTGAAGAATATAAAATTAAACTCAAACCGATTAAGTCAGATAATGTTCAATATGAAGCGCTATTAAATCACGATTTAGATATAATCGATCAAAATAGTCATATCTATAAAAATTATGAAGTTGCTAGAAAAGCTTTTGTTTCGTGGATTAAATCTGGCATTACTCCTCAAGAAATTCTTAACGCTTTGAGACAATTGCAAGTTGTAGGTATTAGTTTAAAAAAAGGGGAAGATGATCCTCAAATTATTTTTGAAAGTATTAATTCTACAGGTGTGGCTTTGACCAATTCTGATTTAATTAGAAACTTTTTACTAATGAGTGATCATGATCAAGATAGGTTATTCGAAGAATATTGGCTTCCAATTGAAAATGCGCTAAGACGAGATAATGATAATAGTCAAATGGATCTTTTCTTTAGACAATACGTGATTATGAAGAGTCACGCACCTGTAACTGGAAGAAAAGTTTATTCCTCATTTGTAGAATTGTTTAAGAAAAATGGATACACTCATGAGTCTGCACTTCAAGAAATAAAAAAATACG
The DNA here is from genome assembly GCA_016302195.1 of Erysipelotrichaceae bacterium. GTDB lineage: Bacteria > Bacillota_I > Bacilli_A > Erysipelotrichales > Erysipelotrichaceae > UBA1783. The sequence goes on from JAEDOA010000081.1 coordinate 4,926, forward strand.
TTGATATTTATTCAACTTTTTTATATCCAGACTCAACTAATTATAGTGATGAAATTAAGGGATATTTAGCTGATTTAAATCAATTGAACCAAACTACATGTTATCCTTTTTTAATGCATGTTTTTGCCGATTTTGAGAATCAAGTAATTGATAGGTCGACTCTAAATAAAATTCTAAAATTAATTACAGTTTACTTGATTAGAAGATCTATTTGTAGTATCCCCACTAATTCTCTTAATGGTTTATTTGCTTATCTGTATAGTCGTGTATTTAGAATTTCAGCTAACAAAACTAAGTATTATGAATCAATTAATAAATTTATGTTTGCTCAAAAAACTAAGGATGCTGTACCTGATGATGCATCTTTAAGATTTTCACTTGTACACGGTAATTCTTATCAAAATGTGTCATTATGCAAATTACTATTACGTGATATTGAAAATGGTGATACTAAGGAAAGATTGTCTGTTAAGAATTTAACTATAGAACATATCATGCCTAGAACTTTGAGTAGATCATGGCGACAATTTATATCGGATAAAGATCATGAAAAGTACGTCAATACTTTAGGCAATCTTTCAATTACTGGTTATAATTCTGAAATGTCTAACAAGAGTTTTGAAGAGAAGAAAAAGATCTTAAAACAAAATTCACGTGTTCAGGTTCTAAATGAAGATGTAGTGAATAAAGATAAGTGGACTATTGAAGATATTGTTAGTCGAGGTAACCGACTTGCAAATGTTTTGATTAAAAAGTACCATATTGATCCAATTGTCGATTCAAAGATCGTGTTTGAGGATTTCGATAGAATTTATATTTCGGATCCAGATGCTGCTACTGGTAGAAAGCCTGTTTCATTTACACTTGAAGGCTCTAATTATCCTGTAAAGAATTTTAAAGATATTACTATTAAATTGATCAATCTTTTAGATCAAGACGATCCATCTCGATTAGAAAAGTTAGTAGGATTGAATTGGAGAGGCGACTTTGAGAAGCCAAATTCAATTAATAGACTTGTTATTTGTCATAAAAAAGATATTGATGATCAGATTGGACATTATGATGAAATTCGTGATGGTATTTATGTGGTTGTTGGAGGGCCAGCACATAATATTGTGCATGTATTAAAAGAACTATTGGATGCCTATGAAATTGATGAAAGTGCCTTTAGTATTTCAGTTAGAGCAAAAAACAATTAGGAAGAGAGTATGTTAGTTCATTACTAGTTCTAAATAAAAAAATAGAGATAAGTGAAAATAACTAGCATAGAAAGAAACCATCATGGTATATGATTTCAAGAAAGAGCAAAAACAATTTTATAAGCCGGGCAAAAAGCCGAAACTGATCGATATTCCCAAGATGACGTATATTGCAGTGCGCGGCAAAGGTGATCCTAATCAGCCTGACAGTGAATACAAAAAGGCAATTCAACTTTTGTACGGCGTAGCTTATACCATTAAGATGAGCAAGAAGGGTACGCACAAGATCAAGGACTATTTTGATTTTGTCGTGCCACTGCTTGAAGGACTTTGGTGGCAGGATGGCAATGTTGGGATTGACTATGCGCATAAGGAAAAATTTGAGTTCATTTCCATGATCCGGATGCCCGATTTTGTAACTCAAGATGTGCTTGACTGGGCGATCAAAGAAGCCAGTGAAAAGAAAAATGGCGATTTTCTAAGGTTAAATTGATCACTTTGGACGAGGGCAAGTGTGTGCAGGTGATGCACTTTGGATCTTACGATGATGAGCCGGCTACGATTGAGAAGATGAAGAAATTTGCCGATCAAAATGGCGTGGAGCCAGATTATTCCGATAAGCGTCGCCATCACGAGATTTATTTATCCGATCCGCGCAGAACTAAGGTTGAGAATTTGAAGACGGTTATTCGCATCCCTGTTAAGTAAAATAACTAAGGAGAAACAATGAAGGCACTATCAGTCCGCGGCGATTTTATCATGGACATGATCGCTGGCAAGAAGAAAATTGAATATAGGACGTGGAAGACAAACTATCGCGGTCCGATTCTGATGTGTTCAACTGCCAAGAAGGTTGCAGGTGCTGCACCTGGTTATGCGATTTGTGTCGTGAATTTGAAGAGCATTCAATATTTTCCATTGAAAGGTTTCTATCATTGGAATATAGAGCTTGCCGATGTGATTAAGCCGATTCATGTGAAAGGCCAGCTGAAGCTCTTCAATGTTGATGATAATCTGATTGAACCGATTAGTATGA
>JAEDOA010000082.1 GCA_016302195.1 Erysipelotrichaceae bacterium
TAAAAAAAGTAACTAAGGTGCAACTTTATGGTTTGCACCTTTTTTAATGCTATTAATCTGTCAGGGTCTTATAAGGTATATCTAGCTGCTATTTAAATAAAAAACACAGCATTAGGATAATAATACTGTGTAATAATTTGTTATTTTACAGGGTCATTGTTTTGCCTTTGTTTGCCTTTGCGAAATTGATAATCAATGTAGGAATAGTAGCAGCCGCAATACTGCTGGTGATATAGATTATATTTGTTGGCTAGTTCATTGGTTTTTTCGTTTCCGTTATCCTTTTTGAAATCCGAAAAGAAATATTTAATTGCTTTTCCTTTGGTAAGTCTTTCTCCTATTTCATTTAAGACATTGGAATCCTTTTGCCTTGATACAGTCATTACGGTTGTAAAGTAATCGAAATGATTTTCAACTGCATAATCAATAGCTTGCTTCATTCTCAAGCTATAACAAAGATGACACCTTGCTCCTTTTTCTTTGCAGTCTTTTAATGGCTGCAGTTTTTTTAGGTAGTTTAAACCATCAAATTCGGTTTTAACGATTTTAATGTTTGTATTATAGGTTTCGTTATAAATTGAAATGAGCTTTTCAAGTTCGTTGAAACGTCTTACATATTCGCTTTCTGGGTAAATGTTATCATTATTGTAGTACAATGTTAAATCAAAGAATTCACTTAGATATAAACTGGGGTAACTAACACATACGCCACAGCAGCTATGCATTAACAATGAAGGCTTATAATTTAGTTTTTTAATCTCTTCTATTTCTTTTTGTTGAAGAAGATAGTATTTCTTTTTTTCCTGTCCACGCATAACTAGTAAATAAACATGCTATCGCCAAAAGAGAAGAAACGGTATTGTTCTTCTACGGCGTGTTTGTAAGCTTCAAATAAAAAGTCTTTTCCCGCAAATGCACTTATCATCATAATCAGTGTTGATTTTGGCAAATGGAAATTGGTGATAATAGCATCGGTTGCTAAAAATTTATAGCCAGGGTAAATGAAGATGTTGGTACTGCCGCTGCATTGCTTAAAACAGCCGTATTTCTGATAAACTGATTCCAATGTTCTAACTGAAGTGGTACCAACGCAGATAATTCTTTGACCGTTGTTTTTGGCGGTGTTTAAAATGTCTGCAGCCTGTTGACTCATTTGATAGAACTCTGAGTGCATCTGATGCTTTTCTACATCATCAACATTGACAGGTCTAAATGTTCCCAGTCCGATATGCAAGGTAACATCAACAAATTGACATCCCTTTTCTTTTATTTTGTCTATTATTTCCTGGTTAAAGTGTAGACCGGCTGTTGGTGCCGCGGCACTTCCCTCCACCTTAGCATATACTGTCTGATACCTTTCAGGATCAGCTAATTTTTCCTTGATATACGGAGGAAGAGGGACATTTCCCAGCTCATTAAGTATTTCCATGAAAATACCGCTATATAGCATTTTGAAATATCTGATGCCCTGATCTAAAACCTTAACGCATTTTGCCTGTAATAAACCCTCTTTGAAAGTTACAATTGTTCCCTCTTTAATTATTTTTGCGTTACCAACTAGCGTTTGCCAAATATCATCACCTTCATTTTTTAGCAGTAATACTTCGCAATGACCATCTTCTTTGGTATTATTATCACATGCTCTTTTTGTTCCGAATAACCTTGCAGGTATTACTCTGGTATTGTTTCTAACGATAATATCATCTGCTTTTAAGTAATCAACAATCTGATAGAAATGTTTATCTGTATAGGTTTGTTTTGTTTTATCTAGTACCATTAATCTTGAGGATGGTCGATCGATTAATGGGGTTTGAGCAATCAGCTGTTGTGGTAATTCAAAATCAAAATCATCTGTTTTCATTTTAGAACCCCCTTGGATTTTCCACATTTAAGTTATGCTTTGCGAAATAATCATTTTTAAAATCTAAGAATCTGTCTTCATTTATCGCTTGGCGGATTTGCTCCATTAGATGGATTAAATATCTTAGATTATGAATAGACATTAGTCTTAATCCGAATCCCTCGTTGCATCTAAATAAGTGTCTTAAATAAGCCTTGCTGTAATTTTTGCAGCAGTAACAGTCGCAATTGTCATCTAATGGCGAAAAATCATCTTTGAACTCTTCTCTTTTGATATTGATTCTTCCATGTGAAGTCATAAGCGTTCCATGTCTTGCGATTCTAGTAGGTAAGACGCAATCAAACATATCTATGCCTCTTAATACGCCTTCAAATAGAGCATCTGGTGAACCAACTCCCATTAAATATTTAACCTTATCCTTTGGCAAATCTTCTAAGGCATATTCAATCATTTTATACATTGTTTCCTTGCTTTCACCAACAGAGGTACCACCAATGGCATAGCCATCGAAATCCATTTCAGTGAGGGCTTTAGCGCTGTATTTTCTAATATCTCTATATTCGCCGCCCTGTACAATGCCAAATAGGGATTGCTCTCCTTCTCTTTGGTGGGCATCCTTACATCTTTTTGCCCATCTTAATGTACGATCAACGGAGTCTTTCATATATTCATAGCTGGCAGGATAAGGAGGGCATTCATCTAAAGCCATAATGATGTCAGCTCCTAGTTTATTTTGAATTTGAATTGATTTTTCAGGTGACAAAAAAAGACTCGAACCATCTAAATGGGATTTAAAGCTGACACCTTCTTCGGTTATTTTTCTCATTGATGTAAGTGAGAAAACCTGAAAGCCACCCGAATCTGTCAGCATTGGATTGTTATAATTCATAAATTTATGTAATCCACCAGCTTTTTCTATTATGTCTTCTCCTGGTCTAAGCCAGCAATGGTAGGTATTTGCTAGAATAACTCCGGAATTCATATCGTATAGTTCTTCAGGAGAAATGAATTTTACACTAGCGGCTGTTCCTACTGGCATAAACATTGGTGTTAAAACATCACCATGTGGGGTATGAAGAATGCCTGTTCTGGCATTTGATTGTTTACAAATATGTGTTGTTTCAAAAGTAACTGCACGTTTTTTATCTTCCATTTTATTGACCTCTATCGCTTTATTCTATCATATTTTAGGAATAAAAAACTTGTTTTTCTAATATTATGGCAAAAGGGGAGGCAAATGGTGAATAATTTTAATAGAGAAATTGTCAGATTTATTGATAAATTACAGCAGTATTATCAAATAGGTTATATTAACAAGGCTCAAATAAAACAGCTAATAGAGGACATAAAAGATATTTATAGTCAGCAAAACTTGAATCAGTTTAACAAAATGATGGAAGAGGTAACTCAATATTATAGCGAGATAAATAAGTATGAGGATGGGTTTCATCGTTACGTTAAAAACAATATTGATGAAGTGGCCGAAATTCTTCAAAAATCTGTAAGAACAATCTATCGTAAGCTGCAAAATGACAGCTTTACTCTAGTTGAAAAGAAAACCATAATAAAAAATATAGATGTTGACGATAAGTAGATTAAAAGATGTAATAAATAAAGAAAATACCTCTATAACAGAAAAAATAAGTAATGTTTTTCTAATGATTGCTGATAGCGATGTTTCTTTTTGTAATGGTGAACTAACTTGTTTTAATAAGGATAATTATGACAATTATAGGTATTCGAACTGGTTAATAAAAATAAATAAAAGCATCAATAACACTGGTAGACTGGAAGAATTTGTGCTGGCCAATATCCAACATCAAGAGGTATTAGATATTATTATCTCAAGTTATAATGATATTGGATCAAAAATAATTAAAAGAATAATGGCTCAGAAGTATTTATATAATTACTCAATAAACAGGATATTAGAAGACTGTGATATTTCACTATATAGTTATTACCAGTTTATTAAGATAGGTGAAAATATATTTTTAAAAAATATCGAAAAAGAATTGTGTTATAATACAAATTATGAAAAGACTTGATTTGATTATATATCAGTTAGTACTGTCAGCTATCCTTGTCATTTTTGGTATTTTGTTTGAACTAAAATCAGTTGATAATACACCTTATGTGTCTACAGTATTTTTAACTATTCCTGGTAGTGTAATTTTATTTGGAACTGCATTTAGTCATATCAAAAAAATGAATTTTAAAATATTTATCATAACTTCATTGGCATTATCTATTCTTGCTGAAGGATTAATGATGGTTATTTTCAAAATGTACACCGCAAAATTATTGTTCTACATTTTCTTACTGGTGGTATTAATTATTTCCAATGTTATATCGCTGATGTTTTATATTTTGTACTTAAGAATAGCTGAAACAAAACAAAAAAAGGTTAGTGAGCCTCAAATTCAGTACAGTTTATCTTCTCAAGACGATTAGCATCGTCTTTTTTTATAAAAAAAGATTGATAATAAATCAATCTAAAAGGGCAAAAAAAATGGCGCCTGAAGTAGGACTCGAACCTACGACCGATCGGTTAACAGCCGATTGCTCTACCGACTGAGCTATTCAGGCAACACACATATAATACTACACGTCAAAACAAAATGCAAGAGATAAATTTAAAAAGTTTAAAATCATTTATAGTGCTATAATGTAACAGGAGGTTTTCTAATGAGCAGAATATTATTAACAGGTGGTCTAGGATATATTGGAAGTCATTGTGCTGTTGAACTTCTAGAGAACGGTCATGAGGTTGTAATAATTGACAATTTATATAATTCCAAAGTTGAAGTATTAGATTACATTAGACAAATTACTTCTAAAGAAGCAGTTTTCTATCAAGGAGATTGTTGTGATGAGTCATTTTTATCTGATGTATTCTCGAAAGAAAGTATTGATGCTGTGGTTCATCTGGCCGGATATAAGGCTGTAGGAGAATCTGTTGTACAGCCATTAAAGTACTACAGCAATAATGTAAATGCTACGATTGCCTTATTAAATGCTATGAAGAATCATAACGTTAATAGGCTAGTATTTTCAAGTAGTGCTACAGTGTATGAAAATTCAGGTTCATACGAAAAAATTGAGAAAGATAAGCTATGGTGTACAAATCCATATGGCTTTACTAAAATGTTTTCCGAGCAGATTATTAGAGACTACTGTGTTTCCAATCAATCATTTTCTGCAATAAATCTAAGATATTTTAATCCAATTGGAGCTCATCCTTCGGGATTGATTGGTGAAAATCCTAATGGTATTCCCAATAACTTAATGCCATATATCCAGCAGGTAGCGGTAGGGATATTGCCAATGCTTAAAGTATATGGAAATGATTATGATACAGTAGATGGTACTGGTATGCGCGATTATATTCATGTTGTTGATTTAGCGAAAGCTCATTTGTCGGCTATCAGTTATTTATTGGAAAATGATATTAAAGGCTGTGATGATATCAATATCGGAACGGGAAAATCAACAAGTGTATTGCAACTTGTGAATGCTTTTCAGAAAGCAAATAACATAACAATTCCTTATGTTATTGTTGAAAGAAGAGAGGGAGATATTGCAAATATTTATGCAGATACCACAAAAGCAAAGCAAATATTGAACTGGCAAAGTAAATACTCTATTGAAGATATGTGTAAAGATGCCTACCACTGGCAACTGAATTTGCAAAAAAAGAGAAAATTGTTATAATAAAGTAAACATAGGAGGTAAAAGTTTATGTTTAAAAGATTATTTGGTGTCGCTGTAGCAGCAGCAACTGTAGCAGCATGCGTTAAAGTAGTAAAAGACGTTTTAAATGCTGATGAAGAAGAAAAAAACGTTATCGATTTAGATAAATGCGATTGTCAACAGGAATGCGATTGTCAGAGTGAATGTTGTCAATGCCACAATGATTGCGAACAATAACGTAAACACATTGCACTGAGAATACTCAGTGCTTTTTTGTTATAATAGTATCATGATTGATATTGATGAATGGATTCAACAAAACAAGGAAGCAAATTTTTGCCAGTTTCAAAGTGGTATTATCAAAACCAGTTACCATATGGATGGCATAAGAGTTGGTAAATTGAGAGAGCTAGCAAAATTAATAGATGATAACTATTTTTGTAGTGAAAGTTATGAAAAGCTATTGTTATCTGGTTTTGTAATAGCTTATCGTAAAGATGATTTTGACAAAAAAACCGATGATATTTATCGATATTTATTATGCTGCGATGACTGGTCGCTAGTAGATAGCTTTTGCAGCAGTTTTTCAAAAAAGAACAATAAAAATATGGAAAGCTTTCTTCAAAAGATCAGCTTCGATGACCATAGTTATGTTATTAGATTTGTATTAGTAATGTATTTAAGAATGTTTTTAGATGACAATCACATTGATTTTATTATTGATTATTGCTTAAAACTAAAAAGAAAAGAACATGAAATAATTATGGCGATAGGGTGGTTACTTCAATGTGCCAGTATTGATTATTATGATAAGGTTATCGATAAAATAGGTTACTTTGATAAGGAAATAATCAAGATATATCAAAGAAAGATATTGGATTCATATCGAATAGATGATAGAAAAAAAGAAGAGGTGAGAAGCTTATGCATCAAGTAGTTAAGATTATTATATATTTTATTTGTTTTACAGCGAGTTTTTATTGCTTGTCGGGAGTTGATTTTTCCAAATTTCTATTAATGAGTAAAAATAGAGTTGTAAAAGCCCAAATGCTGCTTATCATATTATCTTTGGCACTGGGTTATTTAAGTGGTCAGTTTTTAATTGTTATTCAGGGAGGATAAAAAAATATAAAAAAAAGAAAAAAAGTGTTGCATCTGAAAAAAAGCTATGGTAATATATAAAAGCGCTAAGGTTATGGGCCTGTAGCTCAGTTGGTTAGAGCGCACCCCTGATAAGGGTGAGGTCGCTGGTTCAATTCCATTCAGGCCCACCAAGATAACTTTAGTTAATATATATGGGGCATTAGCTTAGCTGGGAGAGCGCCTGCTTTGCACGCAGGAGGTCAGGGGTTCGATCCCCCTATGCTCCACCATATGTAAAT
>JAEDOA010000083.1 GCA_016302195.1 Erysipelotrichaceae bacterium
GATGATAAAGATAATAAATCCTGCATCGTAACAATACAAGTGTCAGCTACGCTGCTGCTGGCTGCTCTCATCATTGAAAAATTTAATGGCTCACTACTGTTTAGATAACGTCTAGCAAACTCTACATCTTTATAATATGATGTGTTCTGCCAGCCTAAAATTGTATCATTATCATGTGTACCTGTATAAACTACACAATTGTGATTATAGTTGTGAGGCAGATAATCACTCTCTTCTCTTGAATCAAATGCAAACTGCAAGACTTTCATGCCTGGATAACCCGATTCTTGTAGCAGTTGCTTCACACTATCTGTTAAGAAACCTAAATCTTCAGCTATTATTGGCATTCTGCCCAGCTTGCTCTCGAGCGTTCTAAACAAGTCAATACCTGGCCCTTGGTTCCAATGGCCATTAATTGCGGTTGTTTCATTACTAGCAATACTATAGAATGAATCAAAACCACGGAAATGATCTATTCTCACTACATCATATATGTCTAATGCAGATTTTAATCTTCTTTCCCACCAGCTATATCCATCTGATTTCATATAATCCCAGTTGTATAGTGGATTACCCCATAACTGACCTACTGCAGAGAAACCATCAGGCGGACATCCAGCAACTTCTATAGGTTGAATGTTTTCATCAACTAAAAATTGCTTTGTATCAGCCCAAACATCAGCACTATCTAATGCAACATATATTGGAACATCTCCTATTATTTTTATTCCATTTTCATTAGCATATTTCTTTAATTGTTTCCACTGTTGAAAGAAAAGATATTGCAACATCTTGTAATAATCTATCCTCTCAGCATAAGTGGTTCTGCAGTACTCTAAGGCATCAGCATCTCTTCTTTTTATTTTATCATCCCATTTTGTAAATGAAATACCATTATAACTATCCTTAATTGCCATAAAAAGGGCATAATCTTCAATCCAGTCTTCATTATCTTTGCAGAATTGAAGATACTGTTGATTTGGTTGCTTAAAGAAGTTCTTCTGCAATTTAGCTAGTACTTCATGACGCTTTTGATAAATCAATGAGTAATCAATGTTTTTTATATCTTCGCCCCAGTTAATATTCGAATAATCCTCTTTATCCAGCAAGCCCTGCTGATTTAGCATATCTAAATCGATAAAGTAAGGATTACCGGCAAATGTCGAGAAGCTTTGATAAGGTGAATCTCCGAATGATGTTGGACACAGAGGCAATATTTGCCAATATGTCTGCCCACTTTCCTTAAGCAAATCTATGAATTTGTAAGCATATTCTCCCAATGTCCCAATACCATAATCATTGGGTAGGGAAGAAATAGGCATTAATACTCCACTTGTCCTCATAAAATACCTCTATTCATTTTAGTCGCAAATTAGCTGTTCTGTTTCCTGATCAAATAAGTGAATGTGTCTAATATCAATATATACTTCAACATCCCTTCCACTTTCTATTTTAAGGTTTGATGGAACAGATGATATTGCTTTTTCATTATTTATTGAACTATGCAAATATGTCTCTGCACCAATCATTTCAGCTAATTCAACATGTATTGTCAGTTTATTTGATTTATCTTCATTTATTAAACTACTATCAACATTTAAATTCTCAGGTCTAACCCCTAATACGACCTTTTTACCAACATGTTGTTCAAGTTTACTATTTTCCTGCATGCGTTTTGGCAAAGTCAAATGATGCTGACCAAATACAAATTTATAACAGTTATCAGTTTTTTCAATCGTGCCGCTAACAAAATTCATTGTAGGAGTGCCAATAAATCCAGCTACAAAAATATTACATGGATGCTCGTATAAATTTAATGGTGTATCAAATTGTTGAATGACACCATCCTTCATAACGACTATTCTATCCGCCATTGTCATTGCCTCTGACTGATCATGAGTAACATAAACAAATGTGGTTTGCAGTCTATTATGCAGCATAGTAATTTGACTTCTCATTTCTGTTCTTAACTTTGCATCAAGATTACTTAACGGTTCATCAAGCAAGAATACCTTTGGATCTCTTACCATTGCTCTTCCCAAAGCAACACGTTGGCGTTGTCCACCAGACAAAGCCTTTGGTTTTCTATTTAGATACTGTTCAATTTCAAGTATTTTTGCTACTGATCTTACCTTTTCATCAATCTCTTTTTTATCCACTTTTTTAAGTTCTAAAGCAAATGCCATGTTTTCATATACTGTCATGTGTGGATACAAAGCATAAGATTGGAATACCATCGCAATATCTCGGTCCTTTGGAGCTACATTGTTTACCACTCTATCTCCAATTAATAACTCGCCAGAAGTGACTTCTTCAAGTCCAGCAATCATTCTTAAAGTAGTAGACTTTCCACATCCAGAAGGACCAACGAGTATAACAAACTCCTTATCTTTTATTTCTAAATTTAAATCCGGGATAACAGTTACCCCATTATCATATGTTTTAACAATATTTTTAAATGTTATTGATGCCATCGTTTTTCCTCTATTTATTATATTTTCTTAACACTTTCCCCTTCAACCAATTCAAAAGGAATAAGTTTATGCACTGCAACAGTTCCATTTACTAAGGAATTTAGCAATGCTTTTGTACCTTCCCTAGCTAGTCTGTCGCTAATCTGTTTTATTGTTGTTAACCTTGGATTTGTGAACTGAGTTATTGGCAGGCCATCAAATCCACTCACTGATATATCTTCAGGTACTTTGTATCCTTTATCAACAAAATACCTTATTGCTCCTAGTGCCTGAACATCGCTCATCGCAAACACCGCTGTAAAATCATTGGTTTTATTTAACAATTCTTCTGCGGCCATCATACCGCCATCAAAAGAATACTTCGAGCTATGATAGTACTTTTCTTGATCGAATGACAAATGATGCTTCTTCATCGCTGAAAGAAAGCCTTTATAACGTCGTTCTGAAATGGATACAACATTATCAGAGAGCTGACCACCAATGACTGCGATTTTTTTGTGACCACATGATATTAAATACTCAGTCATCTTTTTTGCTGCCGCAACATCATCTGTACTAACTGATGATAAATAATCTGAATTGATATTTTTGCCCTGACTTGTGATTAATACACAAGGAACCTTTATTTTATCAAAATCATCTTTAAAGTACTCTGGACTTCCTCCTAAGAAGATAATTCCAGCTGGTTTTTTTGAATAATAAACCCTATATGCTGCTTTTGCCTCATTTTCACTCTCATCGAGAACAGTTACAGAAGTAGTGTATTCACTATCCAATAGAATTTTCTGAATTAACTCCAAGATATTGCTTAATAAAATATTAGACACACCTTTAACTAAAATCGCAATACTAGTTCCCTGTTGTTTCAGCATTTGAGCATTACTGTTTCTAATAAAGTTATGCTCCTTAGCTATTTTTAAAATTTCTTCTCTAGCTTTTGAAGATACATTCGGCTTATTATTTAAAACCCTTGAAACAGTTCCAATCCCATATCCTGATAATTTAGCAATGTCTTTAATATTCATAAGATATACCTCTTTTTATTGGTAAAATTATAGCTATATTATTTAATTAATTCAAATTATCATTATCCTTTTACTGCCCCAGCAATTACACCTTGAATAATATACTTCTGACAAATTACATAGAAGATGATAATAGGAATAATTGCAAGCACTAGCATAGCCATAAAGCCACCCATATCTGTGCTACCGTAAGCCCCCTGCATTGCCAACTGAATTGCCACTGGCACAGTTTTATTTGAACTACCCAATACTAAATATGGTAATAGGTAGTCATTCCAAATCCACATAGCGTTTAATATCGCAACAGTAATTGCGGTAGGCTTCATAATAGGGAATACCACTCTAAAGAAACATTGTAGTGGATTGCAGCCATCAATTGTTGCTGCCTCTTCAATTTCCAAAGGAACGCTCTTTAAAAATCCGGTAAACATAAACGCAGATAAGCCCGCTCCAAAGCCTAGATAAACATATACAATTCCCACTACATTATTTAAGTGCAGCAGTCCAACAATATACGTCATTGTAAACATAACCATCTGAAATGGAACTACCATGCTAAAGGCAAACGCATAATATAATCCCTTTGTAAACTTATTCTTTACTCTTACGATATACCATGAAATCATCGCAGTACATACTACTATTAATATAACAGAAGCAACTGTTATGAATAAAGATCTTAGAAATGCCCACAAAAATCCCGAAGAAGTAAGACCAGTAATATAGTTTTTTAAACCAACAAATGTTTCTTCATTTGGAAAAGCAAAAGGAGCAACCGAAATATACAAACGAGATTTAAAGGAATTGATTAACACCAAAGCCATTGGAACCATGAAGATTACCGTCAAGATTGAAAGTAAAACGAAAATTATAACATTAGTGCTTTTTCTTTTTCCTGCAGCCATTAATGTTCAACCTCCTTTTTATTAGTAGCTCTTAATTGAATAAACGAGATGATAGCTACTACGATAAAAAATATTACCGCTTTTGCCTGGCCTACTCCTTGCCAAGCTACACCTCTACCAAAGAAAGTTTTATAGATATCTAGAGCTAGCATTTGAGTAGTTTTTCCTGGAGCTCCTGCCGTAAGTGCCAGGTTTTGGTCAAACATTTTAAACGAATTCGTCAACGTTAAGAACATGCAAATGGTAATTGATGGCATAACCATCGGAATTGTTACTTTAAATAAAGTTTTTGCTGGCGATGCCCCATCTATTTGAGCGGCTTCCAACAAGTCGGTTGGAACATTTTGAATACCAGCTATATAAATAACCATCATATAACCAATTAATTGCCAGTTATTCAGGATAACTAAACCCCAAAATCCATATGTGGATGACATAGTTATATCTGAGCCAACTAGTTTATCCAATACACCATTTATTAGCAATTGCCAAATATAACCAAGTACAATGCCACCGATTAGATTTGGCAAAAAGAATACTGAACGGAAGAAGTTTGTTCCTTTCATTTTTCTTGTTAATAATAATGCTAAAGCAAACGCAAATACATTAACAGTTATCACAGATACCAAAGTAAAGATGGCTGTAAAAACAAACGCATTCGCAAAATCGTGGTTTGGATCTGTAAAAATCTTAATATAGTTACTTAGTCCGACAAAATGAGCATCTGTTACTGTTACAAACTTAGTAAATGATAAGCCTAAACCCATTATAAATGGTGCAACAAACGCAATAATAAACGCAATTAATGTTGGCAATACAAAGATTGGAAAATACTTTTTTAGATTATTTTTCATATTTTATCCCCTTTGTTCATAATTTTCAAAAAGTGCTCCGCTAAATAGCAGAGCACTTAGACTAGTTTAATAATTAAGCGAACTATTCAGCAGCGACACTTTCACTTGCCCAATCGTTTACAACTTGAGTCTTAACTTCTTCCCAAGTCTTTGTTCCTTGAGCATATTGTAATAATGCTGAACCGAAGTTGTCTTTGAATGTTTGAGATGGGAATAATGTGAAGTTCCATGCTACTGATGTAACACCATCTTTACTCATCCAATTTAATACTTCTTTTGCTAATGGATCAGTTGGCTTTTCATTTTCTTCGAATGTATCAAATGGAGCTATGAATCCTAACTTGTTTGTAACGAAATCTTTTCCAGTTGTGCTTGAATATAACCAGTAAATGAAATCTGCAGCTGCTTTTTGTTCTGCTTCAGATGCTTTAGCATTGATACAGAAGAAGTTTTCAGTACCTGTACATAAGCCTTGAGATTCTTCACCTTCAACACCTGTATAGATTGGTAAATACTTAACATTTTCTGCTAATACTTTGTTTCCATCAACACCAGCAACTTGTCCCCAAGCCCAGTTTCCATTTTGAACCATTGCACACTTTTCAAGAGCAAATTCTGCCATTGAATCATTAACAGTCTTTGTTCCTGTCTTTGAAGGTTCAATTGTTGAATTATTTAAATATAAATCAAAGATATTCTTAAAGTTATCACTATATTGGAAAGTAATAGTCTTAGTTTGGTCACTTGTTAAATCAACATTGTTTGTCTTGAATTCATAATAAACTGGTAAGTTTGCTAAGTGAGTTTGCCATCTCCAGTCTTCGCCTGCTTTTAATGAAGTAGAAGCGAATACACCTTCAATGCCTAAAGCTTCTTTATTAGCCTGCATATCTTCAACAACAGCTTTTAAAGCAGCATAGTTATTTACTTCTTCCATTGAAGTATATGAAGTAGCCTTATTAGGTAATGCAAAATACTTATCAGTGATAGCCTTATTGTAGATAATGCCATATCCTTCAACTACATATGGAATACCATAAGCCTTACCATCAACAGTAACTGCTAATGACTTGTCAGATAAATGAGCATATAATTCTGTGCCAGTTAAATCAGCGCAATAATCTTTCCAGTTATTGTATCCTCTAGGACCGTTAATCTGGAATAAAGTTGGAGCTTCTTCCTTGTTAGCCATCTTAGAGATTAATGTTTGTTCATAAGTATTATTAGCTGCAGTATCAACGATAACCTTGATTCCTGTTTCAGCTTCATAAGCCTTTGAAATTTCTTCATAGATATCAGCAATTTCAGGTTTGAAATTCAAATATCTAATCACTTTTACTTCTTCATCTTTTTTAGCACATCCAGCAAACATGCCGATTACTACAAGAGAAGCTAAGGCAACTGTTAATGCCTTTCTTAAACTTTTCATTTTTCATTTCCTCCTAGTTTTAAAAAGTTCTTTATTGTGGAAACGTTTCCACTGTATGTGCTTTCATTGTAGCATGGTCATTTTAACAATGCAACAGTTTTTGTAAGCGTTTTCTTATTTTTTATCTCGTTTAA
>JAEDOA010000084.1 GCA_016302195.1 Erysipelotrichaceae bacterium
TGATTAAATAAAAGATTAAAAAATCAATCTACGAGAAAAATCTATTTACACAAAAGATTTGACAGTTTCATTTTTTCAGACACTTTTCTTCTTATAAATGACATTTGTCACTTTATTTTAATAATGTTTTTTATATAATGAAAACTGTAGCGATCTATGAAAGCACTTACAAAACTCATATTTTATAATTTTATCAACTAGGAGGTATTTATGAGTCATAAATTTAATAATTACGGTTTAGTAACATCCTTTGCTGCAGCAACATTGCTCAGCTTATGTTTAACATCAAATGGTAATGTTAAAGCAGATACGCAGTCGCCAGTTAATATTGAGCAAAAAAATAAATCTGCTGAATTAATCAAGCAGAATTCTGACATTTCCGCTAGCGCACAACAACACAACAAAAATGCTAATGGGAAAACTGAAGATACATCTACTCAATCTACATCAACAGACTTACAAAATACTAATGGAAAAACTGAAGATACGTCTACTCAATCTACATCAACAGACTTACAAAATACTAATGGAAAAACTGAAGATACGTCTACTCAATCTACATCAACAGACTTACAAAATACTAATACGCAAAAAAGCTTCAAGAATCAATCACAAGAACCAGAATCTTCCACTAAAGCTGGAGAAGTAAAGACATTAAAGGACTTTACTTTCTCACAAAACGGTAAGTGGTCTGAACAAAAAGATGGCATTCATAGTGATGCCAGAGGTCAAGGTGACAGCTTTGCATATACTAAGGTTAAGGGAGATAACTTTATGTATTCTGCAGATGTCGTCTTCCAAACTAATCAAGGTGCCGCTGCAATAACTTTCAGGGGTAATAATGATCCTGATAATAAAGATGGTTATGCTGTAAATGTTGATGCCTCTAGCCATAAGGCTAAATTCTGGCGCTGGCATGACAATAAGGATTATCAATTAATCGATGAACGTGATGTTAAGCAAACTGCTGACAACACTTATAACTTAAAAGTCGTTGCTAATGGTCATTGGCTTGAATACTTTGTTAATGATGTTTTAGTGGCAAGTAATGGTGATTATACTCTTCAAAAGGGTGATAAAGGTCAGCCTTCAGTAACAAACAATGGCTACTTTGGTTTACTCAATTGGAACAGTAATGTCATTTTTAAGAATGTTAAATATACAAAGCTTGATCAATCATTTACTCCTTTAGTATCGGATATCACTGTTACTTCAGATAAGGGTAAGGTTGAGGAGAAAGGTCAGTTTTCACCTGAACAACCAATTTATATTCAGTACGTAGATAACGATGCTTCAACTGTTAATTTGAAGGTTAAGACTGATTCTCCTAAGGCTAAAGTAGTTGCTTATGATCTTAATAATAATGCATACACTGATTTAAAGAATATTCCAGTTC
The DNA here is from genome assembly GCA_016302195.1 of Erysipelotrichaceae bacterium. Taxonomy (GTDB): domain Bacteria; phylum Bacillota_I; class Bacilli_A; order Erysipelotrichales; family Erysipelotrichaceae; genus UBA1783. The sequence continues at coordinate 1,397 of JAEDOA010000084.1, forward strand.
AGGTTGGAGCAAATTACTTAACAGTGGTCAGTGAAGTAACTGCTTCAGATGGTACTAAGGTTGAATCTGTCTACCGGATTAATGTTCACCGTCTTCATCCAAATGAAAATTATTATAATGAACTTTATCGTGATCAATACCATTTTTCAGTTAAAGAGGGCTGGAGCAATGATCCAAACGGTTTAGTTTACTTTAATGGTAAGTATCATATGTTCTATCAATTCTACGATGATACTATTTGGGGTCCAATGCACTGGGCACACGCTACAAGTAAAGATCTAATCCATTGGAAGAATGAACCAATTGCTTTGTATCCTGATGCAAATGGTGCAATGTTCTCAGGTTCAATCGTTGTTGATAAGGGAAACACTTCTGGCTTGTTTGACAATGATAAAGGTGGACTTGTTGCCTTAGTCACTACCGATGGTAATGGTCAAAGAATTGAACTTGCTTACAGTAGAGATGAAGGTAAGACTTGGAACAAACTTCCTAATTTAGTAGCTGATTGGCAAAAAGATCCATTACAAGTCCAAGATTTCCGTGATCCAAAAGTCTTCCGCTGGAATGATAAATGGTTCATGGTACTTGCTGGTGGTCCACTAAGAATTTATTCATCAACAAATTTACAAAATTGGCAAGTTGAATCTGAATATTCAAATATTAACACTGAATGTCCAGATCTTTATCCAATAAGAGCAAATGATGGCCAACTTAAGTGGGTTCTATCACGTGGCGGACGTTTCTACAAGATTGGTGATTTTAAGGAAATTAATGGCAAGTGGAGTTTTATTCCAGATGAAGCTTATAAAGATCAAGACGGCATTATGAATTTTGGTAAAGATGCTTATGCTGCAATGACTTACTACCAACACAGTTTTGGCACGGAAAAAGATCCAACTTTACCTGATATTATCGAAGAAAATTGGATGAACAATTGGGATTATTGTAACCTTGTCGGTAATACTGTTGGTCAAAGCTTTAACGGAACATATAACCTTAACTTAAAAGTTGGTTTAGTCAAAGATGGGGACAAATATCTTCTAACTCAAACACCAATTAAAGCCTATGAAGCTTTACGAGATAATGCTCATAAAGTTGAATATAAAGATGTTACTGTAACACCAAATAACGACTTATTTAAGAACTTTAAAGGCGATTCATACGAAATTGTTTCTACCTTTAGACCATCTAAATCTACTACTAAAGTTGGCTTTAATGTTCGTGTAGGTAAAGGTCAAGCTACAAAAGTTATTTATGATTTAACCACAAATAAGATCTATATTGACCGTAGTAAATCAGGAGTTCAAATTAACAATAAATTTAGTGAGCTTAATGAACAACCAGTTACTCGCAATGCAGATGGCAGTATCAGCTTACATTTATATGTTGACCGTGCTAGTGTCGAAGCATTTACTAAAGGTGATACGGTACTTGGTGCAAATCAAATTTTTCCAGCACCTCAAAGTTTAGGCTTGCAAGTTGTTTCTGAAGGTGGAGATTCTAAAGCTGATATTACTCTTTACCCAATGAAGAGCGTTTGGACAGATAAGCAAAAAGTAAATAAACCTTTAGAAATTGTCCAAGTTTCACCAAAAGAAGTTCGCTTAAACGTTGGTGATTCAACTACATTAACTGCTTATGTCATGCCTGGCAATGTTTCTCAAGCCCTAGATTGGTCAGTTAATGATGAAAGTTTGGCAAGTATCACAAAAGATCCAGAATCAAATTCTTTGAAGATTGTTGCCAAAAAAACTGGAACTTTGACTGTTACAGTTAAATCACATGAAGATCCTTCTTTATCTAAGACATATAAAATTACAATTTTAAAGAATAACTTCAAGACTAATATTAAAAACTTGAAACCATTATCTGGAGATTGGTATATAAATGATAAAGACTTGCATGACGAGAATGTAAGTTCAAATGATTATATTATGAGTCCCACTAAGATTCCATCATCAGAATATGATATAAATCTTGATGTTAAATACCAAAAAGGTTTAGTAAACATCTTCTTTGCATCAGCCAATGAAGATCCAAATGGTGCATATTCACTCCAACTTGGTGGTGATAAGACCTTACGTCTCTTCCGTTTCTATGGAGATACAATTACTACTACCGATTTACCAGCTGCTTTAAATGATGGCAAACTTCACCATGTCGCAATTCATAAGACACAGAAAACTGTTAAGGTTACAGTCGATGGTAAGACTGTAATGGATTACACTTTTAATAAAGTTGATCCTGGTTTCAATGATGCTTATATTGGTTTAGGTTTATGGGATGGCACGGTTGATTTTCAAAACTTGTATGTCAAAACACCAACAAAAAATAGTGATAATTCTTCTTCTTCGATCGATATTAATGATCAAGGAATTCCAAGTATTTCGACTGATGATAATAGTTCTATTATTAAAAAAGCAAGTGAAAATATTCAACCAATTGTTTTTAAGACAAAAATTTTAATGCATAATGCCTTTGTTTACAATGATACTGGTAAGCATATTGTTAAAATAATTTTAAAGGCTGGTTCTGTGCTAAAAGTTGGCAAGATAAAATTTATCAATAATAAGAGATATTATCAGTTAGATAATGATAAATATATTAAGGCTGCTAACATTGATGCATTTGTAAGAAGATTACGTAGAAATGCCTTTGTTTACAATCATATTGGTAAGCATATTAAAAATAGTCTTATCAGAAAAGGTAAAAAAGTTAAAACTTACGGTTCACCAGTTGTAATTAAAGGTATAAAATATTACATTGTTGGTAATAACAGATATATTAAAGCGGTTAACTTTATGTAATTATCTAGAAAAAAGTTCAGTTAAACTCGTAAGAGTTAAATAACCAAGTGCATAGTCTTATTTGATCCTTTCAACTGATTAATTTATCAATGCAATATGCTTAATTGTGGTGCTGGATCATCCGGTGAGGCCGACTAGACGTGTCTACCATGCATGTCCGCTTAACTAAAGTTTGAAAGAATTAAAACTAACCAGAACCCTTATGGGTTCTGGTTTTTTATACCTAAATTAGCTTTTTAGCTGTTTCTTTTAGCTTGCTTTGAATGCAATAAGGCAATTGTGCAATGAAACTATTAATCAGCTCATTGGTTTTTAGATGAAACGGTAAAAGTAATCTTTTTGAGGGCTGAAATCAGGTAAACCGATTAATTTAAAAATGAAGAAATTAATGATTTAGTTTCATTTTCAGTTTCGATTTATTCTATACTTTTCATAGATGTAGGATCTCCTTTGTTTTGAGTTCAACACTTAAAGTATAACGTAGTGAGATCCTACGTTTTCATTTTTTGATAAGAAGTGGGATTCATGCTCTCTTGCATAAACCCCATTTCTTAATCTCTATGAATTTTACTTTTTTTCTAAAATAATCTTCATCAAAAGCTGTAGTAAATCTGAGAACCGGAAAGCCTTTATATTTACTTGCCTCAATATCACCAGCTGAAGTATTTTGAAAAATATGTAACCAATAATTACTAAAACTAAAGCGATGTCCACTAGCAGGATATGTTGCTAACTATTTATGTTTGGTAGCATATTTTCCTGAAGCCTAAATTTGAATGGATATCAGCATTTTTTAAATTCTTGTCTCGACATTGTCTATATCATTCAGTGCCCGAAATACCTTCGGTTTATTAAAAAATATGTGGAGGCCAATAGTCTCCTATGAATTTCCTAGTACTCGATCTGAATTTCTTTTACCCACTAACACGCAACTCTTTTTTTGATCAATAATTGCCACACCAGCAACTTTTATAATTTTCTTTTTCATACTTAACCCCCCACCTTGTTTTATCCCCTTTCTCCCAATACTTGCTGAATAAGATTGAGAGAAAGAGGATTAAATAAAAAGAACGAGCTGTATATTAACGATTCTTATAATTTACACTTCATTAACAAATTTCATAAAGAACTAAAAGAGTTAGCGCAGTGTCTTTTTTTACAAATTTAACTCATAAGCCAAGCGATCTGGATCTTCTTTATCATTACACTGAATAATTCCGCGATAACTGAAACCATTATGTTCAACTAGAGTTTGCATTGGAACATTTAAGCAATGTGTATCAATCCGGAAGTTTCTAATTCCTGCAGCATACTGCAAGCTGATAATATTTGACATAAAGATTTTGGCTAAACCTTGACCCTGAAAGTTGGAACTAAAACAGATCCGATGAATTGTACAATAAGGATCATTATCATTGCTCCAACTACCATCGATTGTTTGATAAGTGGGTTCAATTCCTGCAATTGCTGCCGCAAAGCCAGCAACCTTATCTCCAGCAATAGAAACATAGCCATTTTGTTTCTCAATATCATCCATAATAACTGATTCATTGGGATAACCGTTTTGCCATTGCGGGCTACCGGATGCTTTTAAAAAATCTTTGGCATCAGCAATAATTCTCATAATCTCTGATAAATCATCTTTTTTAGCTAATCTAGTATATTTTTGCATTACAAATCTCCTATCCTTATCTGTTTATTTCCGCCAAACCATTAAAAATTATTTTTGTCCTATTTCATTATCAATGTCTACATCTTGAATTACAAAACGTTCCCGCTTGTAGAATTCGAGACTGTAAAATCTAAGGGCGTGACTAAGCTATTTAGATTATAGATGTAAGTTTAAGAGGTTTAATTGAATCTTGAAAGCTTTTTTCATTGATAAAATTCAGTATAATAAAGCTTAAGCATATTAAAGGAAGTTGATTAATTAACTATGTTAAAAGAAGAGAAGAAATTTGATCAATTTGGGCAAAAATTATTTATGCAAGGCACTTAAAAGAAAAATGGCCCAATTAAGGGCAGAATGGCAATTACTGAGGGTAAAATTCCGCCTGAAATGTTAAATAAATTGCAACCTGAACTAATGAAAAATCCTAAATGGAAAGTAGTCGAAGGCAGTTTTGATTTTTCAAACTATACTATTGGGATGGTAGTAGGTCTTAATCCAATCAAGCCATTGAGTGAAGGATGGCTAGTTCCTCAATTAGGTCATCCCGGTGTACAACCAGATAAGCATTGGCAGGAATTCTTTATGGAAAAAGTAATGAATTTAATTGACGAAAATGGTCATATTGATTTGCCATTGTTTACTTGGATTTCAGATAAGAATGATTTGACGAAATCTGCAAAAGATATGTAGTAAAAAAGCCACTTAGAAGGATGAAAGACCTTCTTGGGTGGCCTTTTGCATTTTATTTTAAAAAATTTTATTTACATAATTTCATATAAATATACGATAGAAGAAATTACTTACCATCGTCTGTTTTATGCCATACCTTACTCCTTCCCTGCATTTATCATATCACTACATTTACACAGAATAATCGTCATTAACCTATAAATT
>JAEDOA010000085.1 GCA_016302195.1 Erysipelotrichaceae bacterium
GTGATGATCGTCCCCTTCTTGATTACAGTATCGCCAGCTTGACCTTTGCTATTTAAAACACGGGTATCTCTGGTGACTCTTACTCGAACATTTTGATCTGTTAAGAGCATGCTATTACTGATAGCACCAATGTTGGAAAGGTTAATGTAGCCACCATTACCTACATTTGCGTATTGCTTACCCTTAATCTTGATGGTTTGAAGGTAAACTTTGCCATCCCTAGTATTAAAGTAGTAATGCGTTTTTTCATCGGTTGTTTGAATTGGAAAACTAGGAGTGGCACCTTTTTTGAAATATGCAGTTTTGCCCTTAAATTTGTAGATTCTTTGTCCTGTTTTGTTGTAGACGTAAGAATTCTTTCTAAAATATACTTTACGATTTTGATAAGTAGCGGCTTGTACTATATTATTTTGCGGAATTTCAACAGTAGAAATGGTGGTGACACCCATCAATACTGCGGCAGAAATTAGAGCCATTTTCTTATTAAATTTCATTGTGATTACCTCTTGGATATATACTTATAAATTTATTATATCAAGATAAGGTAATCATACGTAAAAAGACACCTACCAATGAATTTCATTGCTAGATGTCTTCCTTTAGTTAGTAATTACAATGGTTTATTTCTTGACAGTATTAGCCACTTTAACATATTGATTTACACCAATTTGATAGAAACGTTTGCCTTTAATTGAAGTAATTGTACCTTCATTCCAGGCACGAATTACTCTCCGTTTCTTCAAAAGAACGGGTTTATGGCTCTTCTTATAAAGCTTACCTTTCTTAGTATAAACAAATGCATTATGAGTCAATTGGATTTGCTTTGAAGGAATGGTATTCGCAGATTTAATAAATCTGTTTTCATCAATTTGATAATAGCTTTTACCCTTAATACTTACTGGCTTACCATTATTCAAAATGTGCAAACTTCTACCTAACTTATAAAGCTGTGGAACACCATTTACTTCAACAACTTCACCTTGATTATCATAAACATAGGCATTTCGAGTTAAAACGACAGTCTTATTAATCTTTTCTTGACCTGATGGATCAGAAGTTGAAACATCCAAATTAGAATCAGTCTTAGTTGAAATAGTATCAACAGGAGTTGTTGGAATTGAGGCAACATTGTCATTGTTGTTATCAATTACTACATCCCCAGGGTTAGTGTTATTGGAGTTATTATTCTCAGTGTTTGAATTGTGATTATTGTTATCAATAGGTTTTTCAGCTGGCTTTTCTTTTACTGCTTCGATATCACCCACAGTAATAGAACGTTTACCTTGAACCTTACTGTTAATGTATAACCAGAAAGTTTCAACGCTCTTTAAGGCATTGTCATCAATTTTCTTACCTTTATTCTTATTATCCCAACTAGCTGGAGCAAAATCAGTAAATGGAACATACAATTGACCATTATGAGCTTTGCCAAGATCAATATGAGCTTCAAAGGTAATCCCGTTCATTTGAGTTTGTAAGTCAAAATCATCACCTGGATGACTAGTGTTAGTCAAATTAATAACCAAGCCTTTATTACCAACCCAATTTCTAGGGGTATCAAAGGCTTTACCACGTCCTGCATAGCCATTAGCACCAATATCATAACTGTATTCTGCAGAGTATGTGCCGGCACTATTTTTGACTAAGTGTAAATCGGCATTATCACCATTTGAGGCATAAGCAGAGTTAAGTAAAGTGTCACTACCTAAATAATCATCTTGAGTAAACTTATCAACGATATTTTCATCACTCTTCTCGGTAGCTTTAGCCTTGTTTCCTAATTTTACGTCAGTCAAGATAACTTCATTGAAGTTCTTAATCCCTTTACCAACAATACCAAATTGGATACTCTTTTGTGGATTAGATTCATTATTGATTGTATTAGGCAAACTAATCGTGAAACTAAATTTACGATATTTCCTACCATTGTATGTTACTTCATCTAAAGAACTAATATCTTCTGTGCCAGATTCTTGCTTAGGCCATGGATCTTGATCACTCTTTAAGACATAGGCTTCTATACTACCAGTAGTATCTGGTACCAAACCACTAATTGTAATTGTGTTGGTCTTCTTTAAATCATCGAGACTAGTATTAACTGTTTCGAATTTTAATTCTTGCCAAGCATCAGTATCTGCAAAAGGTTTATCAGGTTTAGCGTCTAAATTGCCGTTTTTATCATCGGTAATAGTTGCGCCTACACCATTAGTTGAAGCACTCCAACCACCATTTGTCTTCACATTTGAAGTATTAGTTTTAATTTCTGAAACTGGAGTTGTTGGTGCTTCATGACTAAATTTGACAAATAATTGCATCTTATTAGTGCCTAGCACTTTACCACTAGCATCATAAGCAGTAACTGTGGCATTTTGCACCGATTTATCCAACTCTTTTGGAATGCTATATTCGCCAATGTAGTAATTGCCATCAGCTTTTAATTCAACCTTATCATTTCCAAGTTCAAAGACTACCTTAGCAGCCTTACCATTATCTACTCTTACTGTAATTGGTAATTGACTACCTGTAACAATTTGGCTATCTGTTGGACTCATGCTTGTAATAGTTGCATCTTCAATTGGATTTACTTTCAAATCTGGGTGTTCAGCAGCATATTCATCAAATTTAACGTTCTTAGTTAAAACAACGCGTGAATCTTTAGCAAACGTTTCAAAGTCTTGGACCACTTTTTGATCATGGTAACCCTTATAAGGAGTGTAAACATTATCAGGATAACCAAAGTTTGCCCAAGTAAACATGTAAGCTATCTTCTTAGCATCTTGGTTTGCTTCAATATGATCCAAAACATTGGTGTACCAGTTTTCAGCTTCTGTACCTTTTTCACTTAAGTGAACACCATATTCTGAAAGTACCGGAATCTTATTCTTTTCTTGTGCTACTTGAGATACCATAACCACATCTTTAGTTAAACCGTCCATCCATTTTTCTGATCCAATAGGTGCGACAGTATCGTAGCAGTCAATACCAAGAACATCTACATAACCATCGCCTGGATACCATTTGAGGTAACGATCCTTATCACCGGCTAAATTACCACCTGGAGTATAAGCATATAAGAAGTTATGAACACCGTGATCACGAAGATAGTCAACAGTGTAACGATATACAGATTTGAATTGGTCTACTGATGTAGTTGCAGAACCCCACCAGAACCAAGAACCAGTTTGTTCATGAAATGGTCTGAAAATTACTGAATATTCTTTACCATCTTTATCCTTTAATTGACTAGATAGATCTACCATTTTATCTAACCAATTAGTATATTTCTTATTTGCAGTACCACCAGGTAGAATATTTTGTACCGTGTTACCTTTAGTATCGTTATACTTTCCGCCAGTTACAAAGTTATCAGGGTGCATACTTAAAACAATGATACTTCCATCATCATGAACAGCATTCATTGATTTTGCCAAGGAATCTACATCACCAGGCTTTTCTTGTCCAGTAGTACCTAAATATGCATCCCACCCAACAACGGCAGGATTATCTTCAACCAAACTCTTAGTATCGGAGTTTGTCTTTCCTGGATTCTTATCCTTATCTGTTAAGGTAATTCCTTCATCAGTAGCATGTTGCTGGCCAAACATAATCTTGTCACTATTTTTATAGCTATCTAAATAGCCATACAATTGCTTAGCACTTTGACTAGCATTTGGATCTGATATATTAATAGTATTTTGATCTTGTTTGTTTACTGTATTTGCAGTATTATTTTTGTCATTTGTTTTAACACTTGCTACAGTTGCACGTACGGCTTGTTTTTCATTAGCAGACTTGTTAGTTGCATTATCTTGATCTAACTTATCGCTTGTAGCTAAATCAGCTGTTGGTTTAACTGATTCGTCCTTTTTAGTCACCTCATCTGTGCTCTTAGAATTTTCTTCTAAAATATTAGCATCTTTTGACACAGAACTTGTATCTTTTGATGATGCTTGAGATTGTACAACATCGGCCGCTTGAACTTGTTTAGAAGTCAAAGGCGTTGACAAACTTAATGCTGCAAGTGCAGCAAACGATGCAAAAAGCCATCCATATTTATTTGATCTTGCCATTATTGATATCCTCATTCAATTCAAATCAAATACTAATTCTTAAAAAATATGTAAAAGCGCTTTCACAATTCTCATTATATTTCCTTAGAATTAAATAGCAATATCTTTACTGCGTATGTATATATTTATACTTAACTTATGCGTAACTTTCCTCTAAGCACTAAAAAAAGACACCTACCAATGAATTTCATTGCTAGATGTCTTTAATTCAATTTAATCAATAGCTTTAAAGTGATACATCTTGGCCTTAAAGTCACCACGTTCAACGGGATCATAAAGTCCAAGGTTCATCAATTCATCGCCACCATAGACCTCATGGGTTTCCTGATCTTCATAATGCTTTTGCGGATCAAGCCCAACTAACTTAGTCTTAGTCAAATCTGGTTGCGCACTTGCCATCACTCTGACTACAGACAAGACAGTTTCATTCTTATCCAGTGATACGGTCTCCCAAGCACACTGGTTGCTGGTTTGAGCACTCTTTAGACGGTAGAAAGTACCATATTGCGTAACTTTTCTAATCTTCTTATACTCAGCAACTTGTTCTTTTACAGCTTGACGATCTTCCTTACTCATCTTGGTCAAATCAAGTTCATAACCTAGATCGCCCCACATAGCTACAACACCACGCGTATTGAATGGCGTAATTCGGCCATTTTGTTCATTAGGGCTGACTGAAACATGGGAGGTCATCATTGATTGTGGGTAAACTAAACTTGTTCCATATTGAATACTTAATCTGTCGATAGCATCACTGTCATCACTAGCCCAAATTTGTGGATTGTAGTAAGCCATACCTGCATCGAAACGGCCACCACCGCCAGAGCATCCCTCAATCAATAAGTCTGGATACTTATCTACGATTCGTTCAAGCAAATCATACAAGCCTAAGACATAACGATGATATACCTCGCCTTGTCTAGAACTTGGCAAATCTGCTTCATAAATATCTGACAAATGACGATTCATATCCCACTTGATATAGTTGATCTTATTAGAAGACAGAATCTGATCCATTTGATCAAAAATATTATCACGCACTTCTTTTCGGCCAAGATCTAACACATATTGATTACGTGAAGGACTTGGAGTGCGACCTGGAACATGCATTAAGTAATCTGGATGCTTCTTATACAAATCTGAATCAATCGAGATCATTTCCGGTTCAAACCAAAGACCAAATTTTAGACCTTGCTGATGAACATAATCTGCAAAGTGATCAAGTCCATTTGGAAACTTCTTCTTAAAGACCTTCCAATCTCCCAATGATGAATTATCGTCGTCACGATGACCAAACCAACCATCATCTAAGACAAACATTTCAATGCCCATTTCTTTGGCATCATCGACGATCGGTTTTAGCTTATCTTCATTAAAATCAAAATATGTAGCTTCCCAGTTATTAACCAAAATAGGTCTAACTTGATCCTTATATTTACTACGGATTACTCGATCGTGAATTAAGCTATGGAATGCTTGGCTCATTTTGTTTAAACCTTGATCTGAGTAAACCATCAGAACTTCAGGAGTTTGAAAACTAGCTTCCGGCTTAAGTTCCCAATTAAAGTTGAAATCATCGATGCCAATGTTTACATGCGTTTGCGCAAATTGGTCCTTTTCTACTTCAAACTTATGATTACCAGAGTAAACAAAGGCAAAGCCGTATGCATCCCCGGTACATTCAATAGTTTCTGGATCAACCAAAGCCAAGAATGGATTCATCTGGTGACTAGAAGTGCCACGGTGACTTGCATAAACATGAATGCCCTGATTAATTTTGCTACGTTCAACGCGACGTTCATGAGCATGAGCACCTGGTAAAGTAATTGATTCAAAATTGCGGTCTACAAAATCAATTTGCATTGAAGCAACTTTTTCAATATTAACTGCATCATTGCCATCATTAACCACTCTGACCGAGCGAGTAATTACTGGACGATCACGATAAATCGTGTATGATAGTTCAAACTTTACTTTGCTCTTCTCATCAATCAAAGTAACAATTAAAGTTTCAGCTTCATCTTTGTTTTCTACAAATGAGTGTGGCAAGCCTTTTAAATCCGGCTTTTCATCTACGATCTTGTAACCCTCATAGGTCAAAAACAGTGCGTTTGAACCATCTTTTTGACGAACTACAGCAGCAGGAGTGTGATAATCTATTTCACCAGCAGTGCTATATTCCTTAGGAAGTGAATCACGTGAGAAAGTTCGATCAAGCGATCCTGGTAAATTTCCAGAAAAACCGCGATCTACTCGTGGATAACGAAGCTGACCATGATACTCTTTGATTGCTTTACCAAAATATAGATGTGCTAAAGTTTTCCCATCTTCTATTGATAGTAAGTAGGAAATTTGATCATTATGTAAGTGAAATACTTTATTTTTTTCATCAAAATTAATTAGCTGGTTCAACTTGTCCGCCTCCTAATGCTGATTCTTTTTCATCTTTTGCTTTTAATTCTAATACGTTATCTTCTGCTTGGACTTCTTGTCCTGCTTTAGCAGTTAAATTGATATCGGTAAATTCATTCGAATTCGTAACAACTACAATTACGGTGTCATCCAGACCTGCTTTTTTAATAGTAGGATCCCAGAACTCAATTAATTCTTGACCCTTTTTAACCTTTTGTCCTTCTTCAACATATGATACAAAGCCTGTACCCTTTAATTTTACAGTACCAAGTCCAA
>JAEDOA010000086.1 GCA_016302195.1 Erysipelotrichaceae bacterium
TTTTTCTTAATCGCTTTAATAATTACATTAAGATAACTATTTCCCCATTTTTTTTGGTCTGCTTAACATCAATAATTCTTTGATTTTCTGACCCTTTAAATGGCAATGATACATCTCTTAATTCATCAATATATGGTCCATCAACGACCACATCGACGTAATCAAGTATTTCCTCATTTTCTATTTCTTCATAAAGATAACCTGTATATAACCAGATATCCTTGCCAACAAATGTGTTTTTAACAGTTTTAACTAAATCCAGCACTGTTTCCCTATTATATGGAAGCAGTGGATCGCCCCCCGATAGTGTTAAACCTTTTATATATTTATGACTTAGCAACTCAATTATTTTTTGTTTTTGCTTATCGGTATATGGTTTGCCAGAAGTTGGACTCCAACTTTCAGGATTGTGACAATTGAAGCATCCGTGATTACAACCGCTAACCCATAATACTACTCTCCATCCTGTGCCATTTGATAAGGATGAACTCTCTATCTTTAAATAATTCATTGCTTCTCCTAGAATATTTCGTTATGTTTAACTCTCATTTCGGTTTCCTGTTGTTTACCTTTGTTAAATGCTGTTTTATAGTTACCTGTTAAATATCCTGTTACACGTCTTAATTGTTGAATATGTTCACTGCCACACATTGGACATACATCGTTGAATTCATCTGTATAGCCACAATCTAAGCATGTATCATTTGGAATGTTAATAGCAAAATATGGAATATCTCTATCCATGGCATAATTAACCAATTCTTCCAATGCCTCGATATTATGTTTACTAGTTGATTCTAGTTCAACATAGGTAATACATCCAGCATTTGAATAACCTGTTAATTGTGATTCAATATCAATTTTTTCAAATGGATCAATTTGCTTGTATACAGGTACATGAATAGAATTAGTAAAGAAATCTTTATCAGAAACGTTTTTAATAATTCCATATTTCTCTTTAAATTTTTTCATAGCTGTATAACACAAATTCTCAGCAGGAGTGTAGTAAACCCCAAAATTCAATTTATACTGATTTTTAAATTCGTTACATCTTGTTTTGAACAAGTCTTCAATTCTCTTAGCTAACTTCATTCCTTCTTCACCGCATTGGTCTTCCGATACAAGCAGCTGTAAAGTTTCCGCAAGTCCTAATTGACCAACAGCTAAAGTACCATGCTTTAAAGCACTTCTAATGCCTTCTTCTTTAACATAGCCTTCCATAGTGCCATTTTCATACATAAAATTAGCACTTTCTGCTGGTTGAGAGCATATCCATTCAAATCTTTCCAACAACATGTCTTTTGCTTCATGAATTTTCAAATCCAATAACAGCATAAACTTGTCAACATCCTTTGTAGCCTCCATTGCCAATGTAGGCATAATGATTGTAACTGGACAAATATTTCCTCTACCATCTTTTAGCTGGCCAAATCCGTTAATATCATATCCATTAGATGTACGACAACCCATAGTAGACATATAGGTTTTTGGATCATTTCTATCGTATCCTTCATTATTTGACCAATCAACATTGACATAATTTGGATATAAACGCAGTGATGTTGATTTTAATGCTAATTTAAATAAATCGTAGTTTGGATCAGATGGCTGACGATTAACACCCTTCATGCATTGGAAAATTCCACATGGGAAAATAGGTGTTTTGTGCAATGTACCTAATCCATCAATTGAAACATCAAGCAATGCCTTAGTAACCATTCTACCTTCTGTTAATGTACATGTTCCATAGTTAATTGAAGAGAATGGTAACTGCTGACCGCTACGCGATTGCAAAGTGTTCAAATTATGGTACAATGCCTCAACTGCCTGATAAATCTCCTTCGATGTCATATCCATACCAAACTGATATGCGGCTTTATGGGATTTGTATCTTTCATCATCGATTGAAATATCACATGATTCTTCTTTTGTAAATGGAAGTTCTTGTTGATTCTCAATATATTTCATTCCGTCTCTAAAATGCTTATAGAAAGAATAGCGAACATAAGGGATCATAGTCCAATCTAGATGTGTTGCACTAACACCACCGAACTGCTGCAATGATTGTAGCTGCATTACAACAGCAACTAACTGCATGGCTGTATTTACTGATCTTGGCGAACGAACATCAGTTTGTCTAGTTTTAAAACCATTCTTAAGTATTTTATCAAATGGAATAGATAAACAGTTATGCATACCAACAGCATATGAATCCAAGTCATGAATATATATCTCATTATTTAAATGGTTATTCCTTGCCATTTCACTCATGCAGTTGTAAAGAGCGTAGTCTTTCATAACTACTCTATTAGCCTCGTTCATTCTGCCAGAAAAAGATTTCTCATCCAAATTGGCATTCTGATTTTCAACATTAGTCGCATTTAATTTCTCTGAGATATCACTCATCAATTTACTCTTGCTTTGTCTAACTCTTTCACGATCGTAACGATATCTAATATATTTTCTAGCAACATCTTTAAGTTCAGAGCTCATCAGTTTGCCTTCAACAAGATCCTGTAAATCTTCAATCTCAATAACCTTAACATTGTTATTGATAAGTTCTTTTTCAATCTCTAATGCAATCTTTTCCGCAATATTATCAGTATCGCTGTACGAAGCCGATTTCATTGCTGAAGTAATTGCTACCACGATCTTTTCAGAATTAAATTGTTGAAGGTTTCCATTTCTTTTTCTAACTTTCATAAACACACCATCCCTTATTAAAAAACCACCATGTTTTATATGTGATTACTATTTAATGTATATGCTAATTATACCAAACTATTCTTAAATATGAACTTAAATGACCGTGATAGCATCATATTTTTTCACAAAAAAACCATGATTTAAAAACCATGATTTATAATCTATTGAATATATACTTAACCTTACCTACAATTACTGCTGAATTCTGTACACATAAATCACTGGCACTAATATCCCCATATACCTCGGCCCCACTATTGATGACTACTTTTCCGTTTGCTTTTATATTACCATATATCTTTCCGTTAACTTCAATGCTATTACATTGAACATCTCCCCTTATTAGACTGTTTTTTTCCAATAAAGCATCAAAAAGAATCTGGCAATCACCGAATATTTGGCTGTTGTTTCTTAAAATCAGATTTGAGCAATTTACTGTTCCAGTTATTTGGCCATAATTACTAAGTAAACCATCACAATTAACATAGCCAAATACCTTTCCATTGTTCTCTATACTATCGCTACTGGAAATATTGCCTTCGACAATGTCATCCCTGGTAATAATGGTGGTATTTGAACTATTATAGTCAATAAAATCCAGCATAATTAAGCTTTGATGAACTGCTCCACGTCAACAACGAAAATTGTAGCTCCTCCAACTTGAACTTCAACTGGATATGAAGCATATCTTGAAATATCAAAAGAGGCTGTTGCTGGAATAATCTCAGTTCTCTTTTTACTTTCCTCTTTAATTAAGTCAATTGCTTTGGCAACTTTTTCATCTTCAGTACCGATTATTAATGTTGTATTTCCTGATCTTAAAAAACCACCAGTTGTAGACAACTTTGTAACCATGAAGCCATTTTCAGTCAAATTAGCACTTACTGCTGAGCTATCATCATTTGATACAATTGCGATAATTAATTTCATGATTCTTCCTCCTAAACATTAAATCTTATAAACATTATATCTCCATCCTGGCAAATATAATCTTTTCCTTCTACTCTTAGTTTGCCAGCCTCTTTTAAAGCCTGTTCACTACCATACTTCATTAAATCTTGATAACTGTACACTTCAGCTCTAATGAATCCTTTTTTGAAATCAGTGTGAATTACTCCTGCACAATCAGGAGCTTTCATTCCTTTTGTAAAGGTCCAGGCTCTTACTTCATCAGTTCCAACGGTAAAGAATGTACATAAATCTAATAAAGCATATGTTTTTGTGATTATTTCATCTAATCCGCTGTGCTCTAAGCCTAAATCATTTAAGAACAGTTCCTTTGATTGCTGGTCCATTTGAGATATTTCTTCTTCCAATTGCGCCGTGATTGCTACAAGCTGACAATTATGAACTTCTGCATATTCTCTTACTCTTTGATAATGAGAACAATTTGACAGATCAACTATATCTTCTTCTGAAACATTTGCGACAAATAACACCGGTTTATAAGTTAGTAGCTGGTAATTATTAATAAACTCTTTTTGATCTACATCAATTTGAACTTCTTTTGCTAAGTGACCACTTTCTAAAGCGGATTTTAATTTCTTCAATAATTCAAATTCTTTTACCGCTTCTTTTTCTTTTGTTGTAATAACTTTTCTTTCAATCTTGGAAATACGATTATTAACTGTTTCCAAATCGGCAAGAGCAAGCTCTAGGTTAACCGTTTCTATATCTCTTATTGGATCTACACTATTTTCAACATGAACAATATTGCTATTTTCAAAGCATCTCACAACATGAACAATAGCATCCACATTTCTAATATTTCCTAAAAACTGATTTCCTAAACCTTCCCCTTTTGATGCCCCTTTTACTAATCCGGCAATGTCGGTAAACTCAAAAGTAGTCCTAATTGTTTTTTTGGGTTTAAACATAGCTGATAATTTATCAACTCTTTCATCAGGAACTTCCACGGTTTTTATATTAGGTTTAATTGTAGCGAATGGGTAATTCGCTGCTTCAACCTGTGATTTAGTAATAGCATTAAATAATGTTGATTTTCCTACATTTGGTAATCCAACAATTCCAGCTGTTAATGGCATAATTTTATCCCTTCTATTCTATAGTACTCGTTAAAACTTTTTTTAGTTTTTTCTCAAATTCACTGCGTGGAAACAATACACTGCTACCACAGCCTAAGCATTTGATTCGAATATCAGCTCCCATGCGAATTATTTTCCATTGCGTTGACTTTCTACATGGGTGTTGTTTTTTCATTTCTACAATATCATTTAAATTGTATTCCATATCTACCTCTTAATAATAATATCACTATCTAGCATAATTGTAATAGGTCCACTATTAACAAGTTGAACATCCATTTCTGCTCTAAATTTACCTGTTTCCACCTTTAATCCGCTTTTTCTAAGCTTGTCATTAAAATAATCATATAGCTGTACTGCTCTTTCAGGATTGCAGGCGTCTATAAACGACGGTCTTCTTCCTTTTGATGAATCAGCATATAAAGTAAACTGTGAAACAGATAATAACTCTCCTTTTGTATCTATGATACTTAGATTCATCTTACCATCACTGTCATCGCATATTCTAAGATTCAATAATTTTTGTGTCATTAATTCAACTATATTCTCATCATCGTTATTAGAAAAGCCTACTAATAACAGGTATCCTTGTTTTATTTGAGAAAACAGCTGTCCATCAATGGTAACACTAGCATTTTTTACTCTTTGAACTAACATTCTCATGCATATATTTTAGCATCTTTTAACCATTTTTAAGTCATAAAATTGTATAATATAGAAAGGGAAACAATATACCATGCAAAAACCTTTAGCTATTAGATTAAGACCCACAAAATTAGACGAAGTATTTGGTCAGCAGCATTTGATTGGGGAAAATATGTTATTAAGAAGATGTGTCGAACAGTCCTCTTTATTCTCAATTATTTTTTATGGACCACCTGGTTGTGGTAAAACGACCCTGGCGTTAGCCTTGGCGGAAGAACTAAATATACCTTATCGTTTCTTTAGCGCAGTTGAAGGGAACAAGAAGGATCTAGTTTCTATTTTTGAAGAAGCTAAATTATCAAATGGGCTAATTCTTATCATTGATGAAATACACCGCTTAAATAAAGATAAACAGGATTTGTTGTTGCCGGTAGTTGAATCAGGATTGATAACCTTAATAGGTGCAACCACATCAAATCCATTTTTTGCTATTAACCCGGCAGTTAGAAGCCGCTGTCATTTGCTTGAAGTTAAGCCATTGGAAAAAAAGGACCTGATAAAAGCAATTGATTATGCTTTGAGCAGTGAAAAAGGTTTTTCTAACAAAATATCGATTACTTTAGAAGCCAAAAACAAGATAGCACTTTTAAGCTCGGGAGATTTAAGATTCTGTTACAACTTACTAGAGATATGCGCAATTGGGTGTGAGAACGCAGAAATTAACATTGACTTAGTAAATAAGTATGCCCCTATTGCTAATGGAAGTTATGATAAAGATGAAGATAATCATTATGATACGGTCAGTGCTTTTCAAAAGTCCATTAGAGGCAGTGATGTAGATGCTGCATTATATTATCTTGCTCGCTTATGTATGGCTAATGATCTGGATTCGATTGAGAGAAGATTATTGGTTATTGCCTATGAAGATATAGGATTAGCGAATCCGGCTGCCTGTGGAAGAACGATTAACGCTATTGATGCAGCAAAAAGAGTTGGTATGCCCGAAGCATTAATTCCATTATCTGTTGCAGTTATAGACTTGGCATTATCTCCTAAAAGCAGATCAGCAACAGATGCAATTCATATGGCATATGATCAGGCAACTAAATCTAATCCTCCAATACCTTCTTATCTGCGACTTACACCTGTTGGTTTGGAAAAACAAGATCAATACGACTACTCAAATAAAGAGAGCTGGCATCAAATTCAGTATCTTCCAGATGAATTAAAAGATATGCAGTTTTATATTCCAAATATAAATAGCAATTATGAAAAAGCCTTAGCTCAAAACTATAACATGCTGAAAAAATATCTTAGAACAAATAAAATAAGAATCTTAAACAAGTAATTAT
>JAEDOA010000087.1 GCA_016302195.1 Erysipelotrichaceae bacterium
CTGTTTTGTAATTAAATTTTACTAAGTTATATGTACTTCTAATATTTTTAGAAATCATATTCTTTGCTAAATAATTAGAATTAAATAGATTATTTAAAACAAAATAATGTAATAAAACAATTACAACAACAAAGCTAAATACAATCGCAAATCCTGTAATAGCCATTCCTAAGAAATACATTCTCAAGAATAGATATGATACAACTACAGTAATAGCTACAAATAAAGCTGACCAAACAGTTGGTTGTGCTAATTTTGTAAAGGTATTCTTTAAAGAAGTAGATACTGTATTTCCAGATTGATATAACTGATTAAAGATGTGATCAAACAGGAATAAATAGCCAATAGCTATGAATAAACCAAATAATAACATGGTAACAACATTTGAATTAAAGATTACTGTAAAGGCGCTAACAATATTAACTGATAATAAATGGTAGCCTACCAATAATAATGAGCTTACTAAACCGGTTAGTTTATAATTATAAATCAGTAAAAGTGAACTAATAGCTATAGTAACCCAAAGTCCAGTAATAATTGCATTAGCCTGACTATTTGCTGAGGCTGTAGCTAAGGTAAAGCTCTGTTCTGTTATTGAACATGGTAATTTTCCACTATTAGCAATACTTACCAAATTCTTTGTTGTTTCAAAATCGTGTGCACTAATAACATAGCATGTTTCAGAAATTGCTGAATTGCATAGAGCACTTGCTAAGTAAGCTGGTTCTTCTTTTTCACTTTCTTTTGCATAAGATAATGAAGAATCATAGTCCAGCCATACTACTAGATTCTTTTGCTCTAATAAAGAAATTGATAATGTTGTAGCACCAAATTGTTTAGCATCTTCAACAAAGATATATAATAATGTATTTTCTCCAGATTGACTAACACCAAATGGCATAGACTCAACTAATACATCGCTAGTCATTACTTCTCTATCAAAAGCATCTCTAAAGCTGATTTCACCAGTTTTAGTAATGTATTTGCGCATTGCATCAAAATCAAAGTCTCCAGTAAATGATAAGCTGATAACACTTCCATCAACTGTACTTTCAACATCGATTGCTCCAAAATTAGCTAATCTTTTTTCCAGTACTTCACTTGTTTGTTTTATAACTGCTTCATCAGTACTATCG
This sequence comes from Erysipelotrichaceae bacterium, assembly GCA_016302195.1. Classification (GTDB taxonomy): domain Bacteria; phylum Bacillota_I; class Bacilli_A; order Erysipelotrichales; family Erysipelotrichaceae; genus UBA1783. The sequence continues at coordinate 1,137 of JAEDOA010000087.1, forward strand.
CAATTAAAAACAATTGTATGTCCTTTTGATAATTCTAAATCTAGTTGTACAGATGCGTTCATTTTAGGAGCAAAATATATAATTCCCACTAAAACCAACAACAAGGTAACCAGTGCAACAATCAATTTCTTAACATTTTTCTTCATAATTCTCACCTTCAAATTCCTTACTCATTTTATCAATACTATCTTGCAATTTATCTCCATTGCCCACAACATAGTCAATTACTTCATCAACGGTGATACTGTTAATATCACTTGCTATTTTGCTGATATGATCTGGAACAGCTAACATCCATTTGCTGTTGTAAACCATCTTTTTAAATTGTTGAAAAGACAAATAATGCAACTGATTTCTAGTTAAACTATTGTATTTAATATGTAACAAAAAATTAATCTCTTTATCCATCTTATAGAACTCCTATCAATAGGCCAATAAGTGATAGAGCTAAGCCACACAACCAGAATACTAATACAACTTTTGTTTCTTTCCATCCGCTTAACTCAAAGTGGTGATGGATTGGCGCCATTTTAAACACTCGCTTTCCTGTCAGCTTGAATGATCCAATTTGAATAATATCAGATAGTACCTCAATTACAAAGACACCTCCGATTAATACTAGTGCGATTTCTTCCTTTGTCACCATAGCTACCGCAGCAAGTAAACCACCTAAGGCTAAGCTACCAGCATCTCCCATAAAAATCTTAGCTGGATGAAAATTGTATTTCAAATAACCTAGAAGTGAACCAATTAAGCCACACAAGAATATAGCAATGTTAATTAATCCACTACGATAGCAGAAAAAGATATAGGGAACAAAAGCAAATATTGATAAACCTGCGCAAAGCCCATCCAGGCCATCAGCTAAATTTACCGCATTAGAGGTTCCTGTAAACATAAAGAAGACTAATATCATATAAAACCATCCTAAATCTATTTGAATAGAAGTGAATGGAATAATAATTAAACTATTAGTAAGACTACGGTAAAGGATGTAGAACACTACTGCCAAAACCGATTGCATCAGAAATTTATATTTTGCCTTTAAGCCATCATTATTCTTTTTTACGACAATTAAAAAATCATCAACAAATCCGATAATCCCATAAGCAATAAAAGCAAATAAGACTAGTAAGAATGTTTTATCAGAAAAAGCCTTTGGGATAACTATCAAAGCAGTAACTATGCTAGTTATGATAAATACTACTCCTCCCATCGTTGGAGTTCCCGCCTTTATTAAGTGAGATTTTGGTCCTTCCTGACGAATAGACTGGCCAAATTTAATTTTATGTAAATATGGAATAGCTAGCGGATAAAGCAATAATGCTAATCCCAAACCAATTCCAAAAGCTAAAATCATCTTTACAAGCATAATAAAAACCTCCATATGCTTTGTTTATTATATCATTTTATTAAGATTTTTAAAGAGTTTTTTCTAACTAGAAAAAACAACAACATCATCGCTAATATGAAAATAAAAAATAAGATATGTCTAATAAAACATATCTTATTTTGAAAGCAGTAATGAAAATAAGTTATTTAGCCCAAAACTATCTCTAAGATGTCACCTTCATCAATAATTTCATCTGGTTTTATGCTTTGGCTAACAACATAACCGCTTCCGGTTATTTTTACTTTAATATTAGCTAAATCACAATAAGCCAATACTTCTTTTTTGTTAAATCCTGTCAAATCAGCCATTGTGATGTTTTGATAATCAGTCAAAAAGAATAATCGTCCATTTTCAAGTAAAGTGAAACCCTTTTTTGGATATTGATTAATTATAGTATCTCCATCACCAATTGCGACAATATTCATGTTGTATTTTGAAAGCTTTGTGATAGCTGATTCTAAACTATAGTTAGTATAATTATCCAAAGTAAATTGCTCTTTATTAACATCCTGATTATCCTGGTTGGTTGAAGATAACCCTAAAATATTGGCAACTACCTGTTCTAATTGATTAATGTAAGGAATTGATTGAGATGTTCTAGGATTGCTATCCTGATAACAGAAATAAATTAAAACCTGAGGATCTTCAATCGGCATGGCTAGCATCATTGAGTGAATAGTCAAATCTCCATAGCCACCGCTTTCCAATGCAACTTCTGCTGTACCTGATTTACCGCCTACATTACATTGATCAATCTTATATTTTGCACTTGTAACACTCCATCCAGAGTTTACTACTCCATTCATTAAATCCAACATTGCTTCAGCCGTAGAGGCGCTGATTGGCTTTCCAACTTCTTCTCTTTGTCCTTGATAAACCACTTTTGAAGTATTTGGATCAATAATTGTATCAACGATATACGGTTTAATCATTACCCCTTCATTACAAAAAGCAGTATAAGCCTGTATTACCTGTAACGCATTTGCACTCATACCTTGACCAAACGAAGTATTAATTAAGCTATACGGATTAGAATAATCGGCGCTTCCATAGAAATCGCCTTCATCTATGCCATAAACATTAACAGGCTTGTAAAAACCAAACTTATCCATATATTCAATATAAATACTTGGATCGACATATTTTTCTAACAATACAGCACATCCTACATTGTACGAACAACAATAGGCTTCATAAAAGCTAGCATTTGGTATTTGTTCATCTAGATAGTTATGAATCGATAAACCATTATCATAATTTAGACGCACAATTTTATCATTTGATGAACCATCTACATAAAATATCCTCGCGTCCAATTTATCTGATTTATTAAAAGTTCCCTGTTCAATTGCTGCAGCGTAAACAAATGATTTGATAGTTGAACCAGGTTCATAAGGCAAAGCAGCATTATAGTCATTATAATCAGTAATATCCATTGTATTAGGATCAAAACTAGGATAAGATGAATAGCCTAAAATCTTACCGTCTTTTGCATCCATAACAATGCCCCAGGCTTTATCAACGGAATCGGAAATGTCCATTGTGTTTGTTAATGCTGTTTCTAAAGCCTGTTGAATTACACTATTTAAAGTCAAGGTAACATCATAACCATTACTAGATGGTTGAATTGTTATATTTCCTCCCGATAGTGGATAACCGTTTACATCAGAATAATACTCCTCATATCCAATCTGACCGCTAAGTTGATCATTCAACAAGCCCTCAATACCTGAAATGCCGACTAATTGATAATCATAATCAATCATTTGATTTTCAACATAACCTATTAAGTGAGAGGCAAAAGTTTTATTTGGATAATATCTGGATGTTGAAGAAGTAAAAACAATACCAGGTAGATTTAATGCTTCAATTTGATTTTTTGTATCATACGAAAGTTCACTACCCTTAGGACCTACTTCGACCTGATAATAACTTTTATCAGATAATCTTTCAATTAAATAGCTTTCATCTATACCTAAAATAGGCGAAATCAATTGAGCTGTCTTATTTACGTCAACGACATAATCATCTACTAAAACAACCTCACCTTGATCATTTTTAGCATATTTCTGATGAGTACTATCTAAAATAAAAGCTATCTTATATACAGTAACATCATTAGCTAATATATTTCCTTCACTGTCATAAACAGTTCCTCTAGTAGGTATAATTTTTTCTTGCGATATTAAAACACCCTTATTATCTTTGAAATCAATATCCGATAAAAGGGTTTTGCCTGTAAACTGCAATTTTAAAAGATTAACCAGCATAACGGTTAATAACAATACTAAAATAACAGCTAGTAAATTAATCTTATAATTCTTTTTAAGTTTTCTCATATTCTAATTGTAAATAGAAACGACCGAGGTTTGAGTTGTTAATCCTTTAACAGATGCCATTTCCATTACTCTATTATAATCCGATAACTGCTTAACTTGAATAGTCAATGCATCAACTTCTGCTTTTGTTTGAACAATTAACTGTTGATTTTGTTTCTGCTGGGCAGCTAATGAGACATTATATGATTTCAAAAAGATAGAACTAGCCAAATACATGAAAGCCGAAAATATAAAAAACGCTGTTACAACTCTATCCCATCTTATTCTAGTTTTTCTTACAACCATAGTTTTCATAAGCTACCTTCTTTCTATAACTCTTAATTTACTGCTATGAGATCTTCTATTCTCATTTAGCTCTTCTTGAGAAGCAGTAATCACTTTTTTATTAACTAAAACATATTCACTTTGAGGTATTTCGGATTGTTTTAGAGGAATGTGTTTATCTATTTCAACTGGACTTGCGGCTTTTTTAAAAGCCTTTTTTACTATCTCATCCTCAAGTGAATGAAAAGTTAATATCGCAAATCTAGCTTGATGGTTTAATAGCTCTAGCCCATCTTCAACCGCTTTTGACAAGTTATTTAATTCGTTATTTACCTCAATTCTTAAGGCCTGAAATGTTTGCTTAGCTGGATGGCCCTGTTTTGCCAAATCCTTTGCAGGCATTGACTTTTTGATTATTTCAACTAACTGACCAGTTGTATCAATTGGACAAACCATTCGAGCTTTTTCAATATTTCTAGCAATGCTAACAGCGTATTTCTCTTGACCGTAATCTCTAAATATTCTTACCAGATCCTTAAACTGATAATTATTTACTATATAATGAGCATCCAATGATTGGTTTTGATTCATCCTCATATCAAGCCTAGTATCAAAGCGATAAGAGAAACCTCTTTTTGGATCATCAAATTGTGGTGAAGAAACACCAATATCCAACAAAATACCATCAACTTTGCTAACGCCATATTCTTTTAAGGCTTGTTTCATGTTAGCGAAATTATCATTAATAATCGTAAAATTGTCGGATATCTTTTTTAGTTTTTCATTTGACTGTTGGATAGCTTCATCATCAATGTCGAAACAATACAAATGCCCTTTATCAGATAAGTGAGAAAGAATACTACTTGAATGTCCTGCTCTTCCTAAGGTTCCATCAACATAAATACCGTCAGCCTTAATGTTCAATAATTCAATGCACTGATTTAACATTACACTTACATGTTCCATGGTAAATCCTCCACTATTTCACTCATTTCTTCATTGCTTGAAGATTCGCTATATTGCTGATAGATATCCTGGTCCCATAATTCAACATGATCTCCTGCCCCAGTAAATACTACATTCTTTTTTAACTGGGCAATTTCCATCAGGTTTGTTGGGATATTGATTCTTCCTTGAACATCGAAGTTGCATTCATCAGTATTCTTAAATCGATCTCTGACATACTTTCTGATTTTGCTATTGTTTTGATTCAGGGAATTCAAATAATTTGTTTCCTTTTCCCATCTTTCTGAGGAATAAATAGCCAAACAGCCATCAAGGTATCTGCTTACAACGCATTTTTCGCCCAAATCATAACGAAATTTCGCTGGAACAGCGATTCTTCCTTTTGAATCAATTGTATGACGAAACTCACCAGTAAACATTCTTTTTCCCCACTTTTGGACGTATATTGGACGTATTGTCCACACCAATATTATATTTTATCTGGTTTTCATTTTCAATACAAAAACAAAAAAACATCAGAAAAAATACATTTCTGATGT
>JAEDOA010000088.1 GCA_016302195.1 Erysipelotrichaceae bacterium
CGGCAATCACGAAGGTAGAAAAGACACTTCAATGCCAATTCCTTATCCTCTTCATATGCCTTCTTAAACAGATTAGCCACATCAGCATCGCTTCTCTTACGATAAGCTCCGCCAAAAGCAAACATATCATAAACTGCAAAATGAGTTGAGGTGTGAGCGGTTGCCCCATTTTCAGTTCTCTTGTATTCGTTGGTTTCAGAGAGAGCATTTACAAAAGTATTCATAATATCAATTCTCCTTTTATCTCTTGGCTATTGTCATAGCCATTTTTGTGTGTTTTTTAACTTTCTATATATATTATATCATATATTTTTAAAAATTTCAAATGGATTTTTTCCTTTAGATAAAAAAGAAAAATGCTTATTAACAATTTATTTTTGTTAATAAGCTAAATTACAAGACCTTAAAATTTTATCCATCACAATTAAAATTTTATTCATCACAATCTTTAATTCACAAAATAATTGCGGTAAAGGTCTTTAAAAGTTATTAACAAGACGAATTTATAAATAATGTATATAAATCATACATTCTATTAAAATTTGCTGAAGTCGTCTTAAAAATCAATCTGTAGGATACCAAGCCCTACCTAAATATTCAATCTCTTCCAAATTACCATTGAAAGTATCAACAGCAGTCAAACTGCCCCATTGAGTTACTTTCTTTGGAAGCTTTTCTTCTTCCACAATAAATTCTAAAACATTTATTGCAGTCTGTTGAGTAATAAAATTATAACAATCTCTGCCATAACCATTAGGAGCATCTTTATTTGATTTACAATCTCCTAACATTACTCTAAATACAGAACCGTTATCTAATGTTACCTCATAAACAGAGCCAATTTCAGTTCCATATCTTTCTGCAAGAGCAACAAGATAATATTTCTCACCATTTGTATCTTGAGCATATCTTATCCCGTTTTCATCAGTAGAAACAAATCCACTGTGTTGCAGTTGCCATTGATTGCTACTTTTGTTAGTAATCATATTCCAGTCCATATAAAAATGAACATTTGTATCACTCTGCGGCAATTCTAATGAATATACCTTAACTCCAAAAAAGAATATTATTACTAACGAGAGTATTAAACTTAAAATCTTCTTCATTGTTTACTCCTTATTTTTTATTGCGGGAGGAAGCAATAAAAATGGTACTCCGTTTAGGAATTGAACCTAAGTCTATCGCTTATCAAGCGATTGCTCTAACCTATTGAGCTAACAGAGTATAAAACAAAGCACATTTGGAATTAAATTTCAGCATTAAATTTAATAAAAAAGATTGCTGTCTGTGCTTTTATTCTATTATTTAATTTAAATATTTATACAAAATAATCTTAATCAATAAAAGCCCCTTTTTAACATTATCTACTTTCGTTTAAGACCTTGGATTGTTTATTTGCCAATATTGGTCTCCTTCTCTTTATATTAAATAAAGTTTCGGATTGAAGAGGTTAACTTCGCACGCTTCGGTAGATAACCGATATTTACTTTCTTTAGAGCGTTGATAACTTTCAATAGACATATGTATGAGCTAAGTCCTTACTTTTGATAAGATTATTCTTGGTGGAACTAGAGGGAGTCGAACCCTCGCTCTTCTGCTTGCAAAGCAGTTGCTTTACCAATTAAGCTATAGCCCCATAAATTGGTGGGGAAGGTTGGACTCGAACCAACGAAGCCAAATGGCAGGTGTTTTACAGACACCTGTGATTGCCGCTACACGACTTCCCCATTGCAATCTTGATTTTTTTCTAAAGCGGTAAGAAAATCAAGGGAAAAACTTACCTGTTTTGTGCACACAAGAACTAATAAAATCTAAAAAATTTCAAGAGACAAAATGTCTTTAATATTTGGTGAAAATTATTCAAATTTTCTAAAGATAATTTTGCTGTATGTCTCTTATGGTGACGCCAGAGGGAGTTGAACCCTCGACTCCGCTGTGAAAGAGCGACGTCTTAACCACTTGACAATGGCGCCTTATAAACTCGTCTTTCCGAGTCGTCAGTCAGGAAACGGGTTTCGAAAGCTGACTTTAGAATTAGTAAGTGCACCTCTAATTCTAAATAATTATCACCCGTTTTATGCGGGAAAGCGGGATTTTAACCTACATTTCCCGATAAATATTATGAAAGTTCTTGAGTTAAAGTTGCCAACTGGAACTTTCAGTATTTATGTTTCGCTCTTCAGCGAAAGGAGGTTTTGTTTTCTTGGCTAAGGCTGTAATACCTGTGCAACCCCTCTCGTAAACCGCACTAGTCACCTTCTTTTTTAAAGAGTGAAGCGTTAGTGGTAACATCTCTTTTTGCCCTTTTTGATTTTCTATATATATTATAACATATATTTTTTAAAAAATCAAAAAATCTTTTATGGCGGGAGGAGAGGGATTCGAACCCCCGCACCTTTAAAGGGTCTGGCGGTTTTCAAGACCGCTCTCTTAAACCACTTGAGTATCCTCCCGTAGAATTAAATATTGGCACCCTTAGTAAGAATCGAACTTACATATGCGGTTTAGAAGACCACCGCTCTATCCATTGAGCTATAAGGGTAAATTGGTGCCCGTAGAGGGAATCGAACCCTCGACCCACGGTTTAAAAGACCGTTGCTCTACCGACTGAGCTACACGAACACAATATTCGGTGCGGGAGAGAAGAGTCGAACTTCTGACATTAGGTTCCTGTTAAAGAATTATTGCTGATAAGTTTATTACTAAACTTACTTCTTTTTACCTACGCTCTCCCAACTGAGCTACTCCCGCATATTCCGACTTTTAGGGCAAGTCGGTAGCCCGTGTGTGAAAGGAAAGGTTTTAAGATATTATAGGAAGCTCAATTTAATGAGCTGGTGGCAGGCGAGTGAGGAGTCGAACCCCTTACTACAAGATTTGGAGTCTTGCCCCCATCCGATGGAGTTTAAAGTTCCCCGCCTATAAACTCATAAGGATTATTGTGACTAATGAGTATTGCACAGAGCAACAACTAAATATTCAAAATAGCTGTCGCCGCATTAGATAAAGCAATAAAAAATATTTTAAAGGCATTTAGTGGGTAGGGAAGCAGGATTCGAACCTACACAAACGGCACCAGAAGCAAATATAATAAAGAGAAACGTTGCAGAAAATATTTTTGACAAAATATTCTTTTTTATACATAACGTTGCTCTATCCAGTTAAGCTATTCCCTACATATCATTTTGCTTTATATCGTTGATACCAATCTCGATAAGTGCCCCAGCCATATTTTTGATATTCTTCCCAAGGCATAAACCAATAGTAATCACAAATATCATATGTTTCAAATATTTGTTTATATTTACTATATTGAATTTGAATATCAGGATGTTGCTTTAGCCAATTTCTGACTTTGCTGTTTGCGGCACGTTTCTTTGATTTTCCTTTTCTATCAACGCATATAGCAACTTTTTTATAACTTCTGCTCATTTCTAAGCCCTCCTTTTAAGAACTTAGAATTTTTATATCAATTAGCGTTACCCAGTTCACACCACGAGGAGGTTTGATATAAGTGAACCATTGGCTCTGGGAGTGGGACTCGAACCCACGACCTTAGGATTAACAGTCCTCTGCTCTACCGACTGAGCCATCCCAGAATATATGTAAAACTTCGTTGTCTTTTGACTATCTACTTCGACTGCCGAGCAACGAAGTGTGAGCAGATAGACATCTATTATTATCGGTCAATAGATAAACGTTACAAAAGAAATCTAATACGAATTAGCTCGGCTTTCGGTATATATCATTTCAACCATTGAAAGCAGGCGGGTAAACCTTTTCTTTTGCAATTCTGGTAAGAGACCTTCAGCCATAGAAGCAGTCTCCGTGCATTTGTCCTATCGAAGATTTGGACCTAATTAAACATTATGGGTTTAATTAGCATATTCTGACTCCGTCTATATTCACATCTACCAGAATAACTATAGCAATTAGCGTTACCCAGTCAGTGCCACGTGGAGGCTTGCTATATACTGACCTTAGGATGGAGGGATTCGAACCCACGAAGTAACGGAGTCAAAGTCCGTTGCCTTACCTCTTGGCGACATCCTAATAAATTATATTTTGTTAAATTTCCAAATAAATTTGTATGCAGTTTTTCTTTTTTCATTAGCACAATCTCTAATATGAGATTGTATTCCTCTTATTTCTCCTTTAGCTAAATTATGTTCTTTTAACCATAATCCAGCATCAGCAAGAGTACTAAAAGATTGAATATATTTGCCATCTAATGAATATTGATGAATAATTTTTCCGTAATTTGACCTTCTAATAGCCCCAGAGGACAAAATATTTATTTTATTCTCTTTTAGTATATTTTTAACACTACTTTCACAACAATTACAAATTTTTGCTGTTTTAGTAATATTTTTTACTTGATTATATGTAGAGATTATTAAATCATAATCAAGATATCTTTTTCCATCGCCACCAATAGTTGCATTATACCCGTCTTTGAAAGAAGAATATTTCTCAATCCAATAGATTTCTCGTTCATTTGGATTATCCGTTTTTTCTATTAGCTCGATATGAAAATGTTCAATGCCATATTTTCTCATTGCAGAATACAAAGGACGATTTTCATTTTTATTGCGAAAAGCATCTTTACAATGCTCTTTAAAACGCTTTTCAATAGAAAATTCTGTTTTTCCGATATAAATTTTATTATTTATATCATTGGTAATCTTATAAATGTATGCCAAATTTAATTAGCTCCTTTTTATATGTTAGCAATTAGCGTTACCCAACGGATGCCACGTGGAGGCTTGCTAAATATCCGTCTTGCTCAGCTGAGATTTGAACTCAGGAAACCAGTTTTAGAGACTGGCGTCTTAACCGCTTGACGACTGAGCAATAAATCTAAGCCTGATTTTACGTATTTAGTTTAAAAGACTAAGCGTTATAAAAATTGCAGAACAGGCTTATCATTTATTTTTCATTTTCTATATATATTATATCATAAATTTTTGAAAAAATCAAAAAAGATGATTATTTCCAAAATCAATATCAATAGTATCTAAACCTATTGTACCATACATAGTATTTTTTGTGATGATAATAGCTTCTTTTTCTTCGGTTGGATAACTATCCCATCCAATGAACTTTTTTATAAAGTTCTCAGAACCGTTAAAAAACTCATCTTCATCAACATCAAGAATAGCGACAATCTTCATATTTTCTTTTCTCCTTTTTTGATTTTCTACATATATTATAACATATATTTTTATAAAAATCAATAGAGAAGAAATTTTATAGTTATTGAAAATATTAACTTGGCGGGAGCGGCGGGATTTGAACCCACGCACCATTTGACTGGTCTAGTTGTTTAGCAAACAACCCCCTTAAACCACTTGGGTACACTCCCTTGTTGCAGCAATAACCCTGCTGCCGAGGTAAGGCGGTTTCATTTCTCCAGAAATTCTATCCGTTAAACTACTACCGCATATGGAGCTTCTACTGAGTGACGCTCTCAGGTCTAAGACTTACAAGGTCTTTATTCTACTGTTGAACTATAGAAGCAGATAAAGCACTCAGTTGGATTCGAACCAACGACATATACCAGAGTTGCAGTCTGGGGTCTTAAACCGCTTGACGATGAGTGCAAAAAAGCGTTTTATTTTAAGACTATAAGAGATAAAGTTCTTTTAGATTTACATAAAATAAAACACAATCGGAATTATGTGGCAAGATGCACTTTATCTTATACCTCATTGCCGCTTTGAAATGATACAATGGATAGTTTTCATAGGTGAGATAACTATCAACTTCTTGATTATACAGTTGTATTACTCTTGATATAATTGAGTAACTTTTTACACTTGAACCTATGCTTTTTTTGTCATTGTATATGTGGTGAGGGCGAGAGGATTTGAACCTCCAAACAGCTGAGCCTAAATCAGCTCCCTATGCCAATTCGGGTACGCCCCCATATTTAAAACAAGGCTTTAAACATTTTTTCTAAAATCTTTTCAGACAAGGAATATCAAAAATGTTATAAAAAACTTTTTCCTTTACTATCAAAGCATTTTATAAGCTCTGACTCTTTTAATATAATTTCTTCTAATACTTTCCAATAATTTGAATAATTAGCAGAAAAAGCCTTTAAGATGGTAGAAAGTGTGAGACTCGAACTCCTCTACTGGTGCCCAAGACCAGTGTGCACATACCCTTACACTTCACTCTCTATAAAACAAAGCTCTATCATAATTTTTAATTAGAGTTAAATTATCCAAAATTATGAAAAATCTTCATTTCGACAAACGAGTTGCCGCTCTCAATCATCGTTAAATAAATAACCAAAATTGTATCTATTACTTAGAAGATTGCTGTAAGTATCATAGAGCTTTTAAGATATTAAATTGTACGCATAATCTGTCTGCACGACCACAAGAAAGGAAAGCCAGAATTTAATCATTAGCGTTACCCAAGCTACGCCACGTGGAGGCTGATTAAATGTAGCTCTTGCAAGGGCTGGACTCGAACCAGCGTCTCAACGGTATGAACGTTGCAAGGGACCACTCCTCTACCCTGCCATATATTCAAGGCACTAAT
>JAEDOA010000089.1 GCA_016302195.1 Erysipelotrichaceae bacterium
ATTAATCTGCTTTTTTTAGTTTGCTTCTAATTTTTTCAATAGTATCTAAGGCCTCTTCAACGATTTTTATTTTCTCCATTTCAGCTATAATATGCTGACCAGAAGCATCGATAACCGTCTTTGCCAGCTTGCTGAATAATTCCTTTGCCTGTTCATCTATAGTAGATAAGCTTTTGATTAGCTTTATTACTACTGGCAATCCTTTATTTGATATTTCCGACAGCGTCTTGATGCCTGCCTGATCAATTGCATCAAATAATTCATTAGTCAGCATTTCCCTTTGTTTGTTGTCTACGCCCTGGAAAAATAAATTGAAGGCTTGATTTAACACAATAGAATAACTATCTAAATCTGATTCAGCAACAAACTCGTCTCTTTCCACTTGCCAGCTAGTTGCATCATGCTGCATCAGCGCTTTTTGACTGGATTTGATAATCAATTGCTGACAATCCTGTTTAAAAATCTGTCCAAAGAAAGAAAACTGTGGTACTATTCGATAACATCTATCCTTGATCTGACTGTATAATCGCTCATCATATAATGATTCACTTAAGCCTGGGCCATCATTGTTAAATACCCTAATGATTTGATTCTGGACCTTTTTCTCACTATACATCGCTCCATAAACAGCTAGATTGCCACCTTTAGAATGACCACCTACATAGAATTTTTTAAGGTCCTTCGATGCTGATTTGATATAATCAACAGCCTTTAGCTGGGCATTGGCCTTCTTGTAACATAATTGGAAATCTTCTTTCCATCCTACAACAGTATCATCAGTTCCACAAAAAGATAAATAAGTTAGATCTTTAGTCAAATCAATTCTAATAGCGTAAAACTGAATATCATGCTGACTATTAGCATCCTTAATACAATAACTCAATTTTGCATCAGCAAATCTTTTTGATTGAGCAAGCTTTTGAAGTACTACAGGCGCCATAGAAATAAACACCAGTTCACTTTTTGCCTTCTCAATGCTATGGGTTTGAAAGTATATTTCACTTGCCTCTTTTATGGTAATACTCTTAGAATCATCGCTTACAACTCCACTTAAATCACAATATGATAAATAGCTACATAATAAATTATCTACATCGTTAAAAGCAGCAGTTTCAAATGACAAGTCGCCCCGCCACGTTAAATAATCAATCATGTTCATAAATCTAATTCCTCCTGTTTACTTTATTATACCCTTTTTTACTATTTAGGCATATAATACTCAAGGGGGTATTATTATGTATAATTTTGATCAAGAAATTAATAGAAGAGGAACCAATTGCGTAAAGTGGGATAAAATAGATAAAGATGTGATTCCTTTATGGATTGCTGATATGGATTTTGCCTGTTTGCCTGAAGTTACAGAGGCAATAAGCTATAGAGCATCTCATCCTATATATGGCTATAGTTTTGCTAGCGAAAAAACATATCAGTTAATAGTAGATTGGTATAAAACTAATCACAATGTTTGTATTAAGCCAAATGAAATTGTTTTAAATACTGGTGTTGTTTACAGCTTATATCAAATCATTTCTCTTTTCGTTAACAGTGATGAAAAAATCATCATCCAGCCACCTGTTTATCCTCAATTTAAAGAGGTGTCTCGCTTGTTGAATCGAGAAGTTGTATTAAATCCATTAATAAAAACTGCTCATGGATACCAATTGGATTTTGAAGGCTTTGAACAGTGTTTGCAACAAGACAGTAAAATTAAACTATTTATCTTATGCAATCCACATAATCCGATTGGCAAATGCTACTCTTTAGAAGAAATCAATAGACTAGCACAAATCTGTCAAAAGCATAATGTTATTTTGGTTTCTGATGAGATCCATAGTGATATTATCCTAGCCGATAATAAGCATTACAGCGCATTATTGGCTGATCAAAAATATCAAGATAACATCATCGTCTTATCATCAGCTACTAAAACCTTTAACCTAGCTGGTTTAAAAATGTCTTTTACAATTATAAGAAATGATCAGATGAGGCAAAAATATGTAAGCCACGGCGACAAATGCGGTTTAACGGCAGTTAACATCTTCGCAATTGAAGCCTATAATGCAGCATATAGTTATGGAAAACAGTGGAGTAAAGAAGTTAACGAATATATCTACAACAACTTTTTATTGATGAAACAGTTCATCGATCAAAAAATGAATAAAATCAAGTTTGAAATACCTCAAGCAACATATATGGGCTGGCTTGACTTCTCAGAATTAAACATTCAAGGAAATCTTAACGAAAGACTTCTTAAAGAAGCTAAGCTGTTTATGAGTGATGGCAAGAATTTCTACGATAAATGCGGTAGTTACCAAAGAATCAACGTAGCCTGCTCTAAAGCAGTTCTATTAGAGGCACTAGATCGTTTGTACAACTGGTATCAGACTTTATAAAAAAAGCTATAGTTTAACTCTATAGTTTTTTTATTTGCCTTTGTGATAGATTATAACTTATTTTAAGTACTATAAAGAATAATAGAATATATAGCGGCATTATTCTAACAGGAACATACTTGACAATATAGGAAAAGATAGCTGGAGCAAAAGTTGACCCAATATAAGCGCATGCCATTTGTAAGCCAATTACACCATGACAATGCTCTATCGAAAAATTATCAACTGTGGAATGAATTATGCAAGGATATATTGGGGCACATCCCAAACCGATTATGATAAAACCGATTACACTAGTTATTACATTGGGATAACTAATAAGAACTGCCCCAAAAACTGCAATAGTGCTGCCAATTTTGATTAGTTCATTATCCTTTAGTTTGTCAGATAGAAAACCTGATATCAATCTTCCGACAGTTATGCCAATGAAGAATAATGAGCCAAAGCTTGCTGCCTGATCTTTTGTCAGGTTGTTTAACTGTTCAAGATAACTGCTCGCCCATAACATGCAAGTAGCTTCAGCTGAGCAATAGCAGAAAAAGCCAACTAGAATAGCTTTAACCCCATCTATTTTTATTAGTTGAGATATTTTATCAGCATTTTTATTTTCCTGAGCCTGACTATCCTTATTAACTTTCCATAATGGAAATGATAATAGAAAAATAACGAATATTACTATCTGTAAAATAGCTACCATTCTATATCCTACAGTCCAGTGATAATTCTTTACAGCATAACCCATCAGATATGGACTAATAATTGTTCCCACTCCCCAAAAGCAGTGCAGCCAGTTTATATGCTTACTGGAGTAATGCTGAGCAACATAGTTGTTTAAAGCAGCATCTATTGCCCCGCCACCAACACCATAAGGTATTGTCCATAAGCATAATTGAAATAGATTTTTACTGTGTGAAAAACCATACATACCTAATGCAGTCAACAAAATACTAACTGCAGTAACGCTTCTAGTTGAAAATCGCTTGGTAACCTTTTCTGATAACAGACTAGTTATTATGGCCAAACCTGAAATAATCATCGATATAATACCCATATAGGATAATGGAATATCAAGTTCAGTATGAATACTTGGCCAGGCTGATCCTAAAAGTGAATCAGGCAAACCTAGTGAAATAAACGCCAAATAGATAACTGCTAACAATAATAAATACATCCAGCCATTTCCCCCTTAAGGCAACATTATATCTAACTTAGCCCTTACTTGTCAAAAAAGCCAATGCTTCTAATTCCCTTATTATTTATACTAATCTTTTTGATAAATAATTGATATTACTGCTTCCACTATTGAGAAAGCGACTGCTGCTTTTCTAAAATATCATAGATAACTGTTTCACTTTCAGCAGATTTCATAATGATTTTATTGATTTTTTCGTCACTGTTTATCTCTATTTGATATTCGCTTTTTTCAAAAAAACCAAATATGCTACTAAATCTAAAACCAATATATAGACAATTATCTTCTATTTCGTAATAGTATCCAATAAAACCTCTCGGGATAAAATTAGCATCTCTTCCCTTTATTGTGACCCTATTTTCATTAACTTCTACCTCATAAATCATACTATTTTGACAAAGCTTAAAACCTGTTAATTTCCAGCCATAACGTCCCATAATAAATACTGTTGATATAACGATTGCTATAACTAAAATTATCTTAATAATTTTCTTCATTTTTATCTCCCGTAAGTAATTATCATATTTTTTTATATATATGATATAATCATTCTACTTAGTTATTCATTATTAGTCAATTTTAGTTGACTCTCACCCTTACAGTAGCCCATATAATTAACCCTAATAAAAGAAAGGACTATTTTATGTTGCCAATTAAGATTACTTCACTAAAACAAAATAACCTGAAAAACATCAACCTTATAATTCCTAAAAACAAGATTACTGTTTTTACGGGCGTTTCAGGTTCAGGAAAAAGCAGTATTGTATTTGATACAATAGCTGCCGAAAGCCAAAGGCAGATGAACGAAACCTATTCATCATGGATTAGAGGTAGACTACCCAAGTATCCCAAAGCAAACTTCCAGTCTATTGAAAACCTAAACCCAAGTGTTATTATCGATCAGGCTAGAATAGTGGGCAATGATCGATCTACTGTTGGAACAATTTCTGACATGTATTCCCTGCTTAGATTAATCTATTCTAGAGCAGCAAAGCCATCAATAGGACCTGCCAGTATGTTCTCTTTCAATAATCCAAACGGGATGTGTAAAACCTGTACCGGATTAGGTAGTATTCTAGAATTCAATGTGGATGCGAGTATTTCCCAGGACAAAAGCTTTGATGAAGGATGTTTTAACTTGCCTGGTTTTAAACCCGGAAATTACTATCATAAGGTTTACAATCACCCAGAAATATTTAGAACTGATATTCCATTTAAGAACTTAAGTGAAAAAGAAAAGAATTTCTTATTATATGGTAGTTATAGCAAGGATTCAGAGCGTGTATTAAAGCGAGTTGAAGGTGTATATAATCAATTCAAAAGGTTATTGCTATTGAAATCAGAGGATCAACAGAAGGATACAACCCTAAAGAAGATCAGCCAATATCTTTATAAATGCCCTTGTCCTGATTGTAAAGGCCAAAGACTAAACCCCTTAGCTCTTTCCAGCAAGTTAGAAGGCTATAACATTTATCAGTTATGTCAAATGGAATTATCCCAGTTAAAGGATTTTCTATTATCATTGCACCAGCCAGCTGTCCAGGCAGTTATTGATCAATTAGTCTTATCATTGGAAAGAATGATTGATATTGGCTTACCTTATCTTTCATTAAATAGAGAAACCGCAACTCTTTCCGGTGGAGAAGGTCAAAGATTAAAGCTGGTTAGATATTTAGGCAGTTCCCTAACTAATATGATATATATATTTGATGAACCATCTACTGGTATGCATCCAAGGGATGTTTACCGTATGGCTAAGCTTTTAAGATCACTAGCTGATAAAGGTAATACCGTATTGGTTGTAGAGCATGATAAAGATATTATTTCAATTGCGGATAACATTGTTGATGTTGGACCTTTAGCTGGTAAATATGGCGGAGAAATCTTATTTACAGGCAGTTATCAAGACTTATTGTTAACCGATACCTTAACAGCAAAAGCCATGAAACAGATTATCCCAATAAAAGAGAATCCTAGAGTTCCTGCTGGTTATTTACCAATCAGAAACGCATGCAAAAACAACTTAAAAAATGTCAACGTTGATATACCTTTAAATGTATTGACTGTCGTTACAGGTGTTGCAGGAAGTGGAAAATCATCATTAATTAAGGAAGAGTTCGCCCAAAAGTATAGTAAAGATACCATTCTGATTGATCAAAGTCCAATAGTAGCTACTAACCGTTCTAACATCTGCACATATTTATCTTTCTTTGATTTAATTCGTAAAGAGTTCTCATTAGCTAATAATGTTTCAGATTCTCTGTTTACATATAATGGTTTAGGAGCATGTCCGAACTGTAAAGGTAAGGGAGTAATCGTTACGGAGCTGATCTTTATGGAACCAGTTACCACTACTTGCGAATATTGCCAGGGAAATAAGTATTCTACAGAAGCACTGCAATATCGCTATAAAGGCAAAACGATTACGGAAGTATTAGATATGTCTGTTTTACAAGCAAGTGAATTTTTTGCCGATTGTCCAAAAATTAAAGCAAAACTTGATACATTGATTGAAGTTGGACTGGATTACATCAGCCTTGGACAGCCTCTTAGCACATTTTCTGGTGGAGAAAGGCAACGTGTTAAACTGGCTGAAAATATTAAAAAGAAGGGAAAAATATATATTTTAGATGAACCTACTACCGGTTTACATAGCAGTGATATTATAAAAATTGTAAATATCCTACAATCCCTAGTAGATAAGGGTAACACTGTTATTGTTATTGAACACAACACGGACGTTATGAAGCTTGCGGATTATATCATTGATATTGGACCAGATGGTGGAAATAAAGGTGGACAAGTAGTATTTACAGGCACAGTAAAACAAATGATTGAGACAAGCAACACCATTACTGCTCAATATCTAAGAAAGAGTCTATAAGAAAAGGGGCTGTAAAAAAATAAATTTTTATTAATCTATCAAGAGGTTTACAGCCT
>JAEDOA010000090.1 GCA_016302195.1 Erysipelotrichaceae bacterium
TTTTAAAGCAAAATCCCTATAAACAAAAATGGGATATACCCGAAGGTATACCCCATTTGCGATCGCATAGCAATCAATGAACTAGATTAATGATATTTTACTGGTTTTATTAGTAAATATCAATCTAGAGTGATCAATTTCCACATTCTATCAGCTCTTAATACTCCCACACCAACTTAGAAAGCTGATTTCTCCTGCTCATGCTACTATCGGCCTTCCAATGTGTCGCCTTTAACAACCATACCTTTTTTCCTAAAGTCTTTAATCAACAAAATGAGTGTCAAGGGACTATTCAACTCTCAATCATTCCACTCCAAAATCTGGTCTATCCAGTTCGTTACTTCCTTACTAAAATCAGCTAAATCTTCCCTGTTAATCACACCGGCGTTCATTAGACTTAGAATTTCTACAAAAAAGTCACTGCGCCTAATATCAATAGCCACACCTGGCGACTTGACATCCTGACGGATTCTTTTTTTCAACTTCCAGAAATTAGTCGAAGGATTATTATTTTCACTTAAGAGAGCAATATATTCTTTGTTGAGTTTAGCCATATATCTTTCCTGCCACTTGGGAAGCAAGCTTCTATATAATCTCCAATCATAATCAGATACTTCCATATGCTTTGCCCTTTTCTACGTAATTACGTTTTGTAAAACACCGGTCTTCAGAGAATCAGTTTTAATTTCTAGCATTTATGTTTATATCCAATACTCATAATCATCAGGAAAGTGCATGCACTTTAAAATTTTCTCATTTATTTGAGAATTAAATTGATTATTAGCATTGGTTAACAATTTCTTTATAGAATCACTCATAGTAACATACTCAGTTCTATCAAGAACTAACCGAAGACTAATTATTAATTCAAATACGCCTGGTTGACTTTGAATTGGTAACTCACTCTGTCCTAATACGTTCTTGATAGACCGCATATTAGGGCCTCTATCTATAACTTTGGAATATGTTATTTCATTATGAGCAACTGCATTTCTAAACATATTAACCATATGATTAATATGTTCTATAATTTCTGGCATGATCGCATTTGTTTGGCTCAAATTATAAGTGATTTTATATCTTTGAGTAAAATCTCGTGATATTTTTTGTCTTATTTCTTCTTTACAATTTAAATAGAAATAATTCAAATCACCAAATGTCATAAATTCAGTCAATACCCACAAAGGAATACAATCGTGATGATTTAAATAATGTTTTATTGCATTATTTCCTCTTTTACGACTCTCCTGCTCTATTTTATTTGCTAAGGAGCTCGTGGTTTTCAAGACCCGCACAGTATTATGCTCATCATGATTAAAATTATTAATATCTAAATATGAATAGTTTTCTGGAAAAGACTCAGAAAATCTGTATGCTAATTCTGCACCTAAACTAGCTTCATATGATAGTAATCCATTGTATAAAATTGCTCTTAGTTTCTTATCAAATTCATAAAGATTTACAAAGTCTTCAAATCTTATTCCAATAATATATTGATGAGGAATAAGTGCCACTCCATGTTCATTCTTTTTAAGAAAAAGATTTTTATAACCATTGATTAAGCTATAATAGCCTCGTTTCATCAATTCATTTTTGGTATAATCCTCATTTTGAATTATTATTCCTTTTCCTTTTAAAAGATTTACTTGCTCTTCCAAAGTATGAAAGGGTCTGTCACTATTTTCCATATCTATCTCCAAAACAAAAACCTTGATAACAATATTCGTAAAAAATATTATATCAAGGTTTTGTTTAGTTTAGAACCTACTCCTAGTGCCTCTAAACTTGATCTGTAAGTATCTATAGTATACATGCGTTATTTACAATTATCAAGATATTCGACAAACAGACTATCCAACTCCTCAGTCCTACAACCACTGTAAAACCTCTATTTAACCCCAAACCAACTTAGAAAGCTTATTTCTTCTGCTCATGTTTCTGTCGGCTTTATAGTTTTTTCTGGCTGCGGATTTGCTCTTATAATACGTGTTCGGCCAAGTAGTGACAAATACATAGAGCTTTTTACGGTTATTAGTGACATACGCAGCTGTTGTTTCACTGCGTGGATAGCTCATTCGTATTCTATTACCCTTGCTGCTAATCAACTGGTGTGAGCTGGAAACCGTTGAACTGACCTTGGCATTATATGCCCGTTTAGTAAATTTGTAAGTTCTCACCTTACCGCCATCAGCATAGCCGGATAAATTAATCTTGGTACGCGTAATCTTGAAGGCCTCAACTTTTCCATTACCAACATAGTAATACCAAGTGCCGCGGAACTTCTTAGGCACTGAGGTCTTTTGAAAAACAGATGCGCTAACTTGCTCGGATTGATTAGTTACCCAGACTGCTGAAATAGCCAGCAACATCCCTGCTAAAAAAGCTAAAATTCTTTTGATTTTCTTATCTTAATGATTCAATTCAGCATAACTATAGTTAAATTCAAAAAAGTGTGTTGCCTTTACTCATCACTATCATCCCAGTTAATTTCAGTCTCAGCTTGCTCATTAACCTTTTCTTGAACTTGAATATTTACCTTTGATACAATCCATCCCCTACGAATACATTGTTTGATAAAGCTATCTACCCTATTTTTCCCGTCTATACTATGCATTGTTACAACCACAGCAAATCTTACTTTAGACTTTTTATAATTTACCAAACGTTCTTTACTAAAAAGTTCAATTTCCCACATTGGTGAATCATACATTTTTTGAGCTCGACTACGAGGTGAAATCCTCTCCTGAATCACTTTCACATTATCCCATTTTCTATAATTTTTTCGAGCATCTTTTTCTGATTCTTTGATAGGTTCTGGCAATGCTTGTTTATTGTTATTGATTGTTTTTATTCCATTCCCTTTAATTCTACCAAAATGTAAATCTAACTCCGTAGCAGTATAATCTACCCCTTGATTTCTATAACATTCTGGAAAGTATGCCAAAGTTGCACGAGCTTTATAAGGAAAAGCACCATCTTTTAAAGGAATAGGAATACCATCCGTATATGTGTTATATGCTTTAGACTCTCCTGAAATCACAAATCTAATTTCATCATTTGGAACTTCAAGTACATTTTCTATTTTAATAGGAACAACCCCATGACCCTTTTTATATTCAGTATCAAAAGTATCTTTATTCCATTTTATTGCCGAATCTATGATCAGAGCTTTAGCTACTTCCCTTGATAAGCCCATTACCTCCATTAAATATGCCATTTTTCGAGCAATTAAAGGTGCGGCATATGAGGTCCCCATGTGTTGGAAAACCTTTCCATTTTTTCCAATCAAGAAAATTTTGTTTCGAGTAGTTCCACCATAATATGCAATATCTGGTTTAACGAAAAAAGATAATACAGGACCTTTTCTAGTATAATCGGCCGGTTTTTTTGTCTTTATGTCTACAGAATTAACTACCAAAGAATTTATTGAATCAGCTGGTGCTCCGATTATCTCACTATCAGTTTTATCAAAATGATTAGTACCCGGTAGCACAAAAATAATATCATTGTATTTAGTTTGTAAATTATCTAAAGCAGCAGCTATAGGAGAAATAAAATTATTATTAATAGCTACTTTTTCTCCAAACGAGAAATTCCAGACCTTAATATCACGATTCTCTTGTACTATCTTTTCAATTTTTTTAATAATTTCAAAGGCTGAATTTTTCTCTTCATTTGCCACACCAAAATGACGGACTCTAAACATACCACAGTCATCATTTAAACTTGGATTTAAGGCCGGAGCATTAACTATTAAAGAAGTAACCGCTGTTCCATGATTCAGACTTTGTTCTTCAGAATAATTAGGATCATTATGTATTTCTACCCATTTTCCAAAATAATCTTTTTGCCAACAATTAGTATCTATTACTCCAATAATTGGTTGATCTTTAGGCCGAGGGAGCTTAGGGAGCTTAGGGAGCTGAGACGTATTAACAATATTTTCAGAATTATCGACAGAGATTTTATTTAAATCAGTATTTCCCATAGAAATTAGATATGGCGCATTTTGCTTCAATTTAATTGCATCCCTACCCCAAAGACGAAAAGTTGTACTATTTAAGAAATTATCATTATTAACAGTTATTCCTATTCTTTTCAGTAATTCAATAGTTTGTTCCTGATCATGCTTTCCTTGAAATAAATCATAAATATTAACTATATATGCTTCACCTACTTCAAAATTCACTGTGCTTTCAGGTACATCTATTCTCTCAGCAAATGATGCATCAACTATAATCTGACCGAATTTGTTCTTACTTAAATTTTTAAACTTGACTTTACTTTTACTATTATTAAAATCAAGCATTTTGGGATAATCAATTTTTCCATCGAAGTATGCATCAACAACTTCTTTTGCCTCTTCAAGACGTGATATTGTTTCTTTTACGCTTTGTTCTGAAACATAATATGTTATTTGATGTTTTTGATAATTGTCTACAAATCTTGCCCCCACAATTGAAGCTGTAGGACTTTTTCTACCGTCTTTTAATAAAAGCTGAAATCTATTGCTCTTTGCTATTATTCGATTATAAGTAACGGCAACTAGATCTTTTTCAATTAATTTTTCCTTTCGCCAATAATCTAAAATATGCTCTAAATTATCTTCTAATGCTTGCAACTTCTTTGAAGTAACAAAATTGTTTCTTTTAAGTAACGGTTTACTACCACCACCTTGACCTTTAGCACCATTTAGTTCCTTCCGTAGATAAATTAAATCATTCAAGCATTATTCCTCCTTTAATTTTCTAGATACAGTTGCTCTTGAAGTATCCATAAGTGCGGCACTTTCTCTGATAGTGAATTTTTCTTTTTTTAATACCTTGGCATCAGGTTGTCTACCTGTAACTGTTTTATATAGTCTAGTCAAATACTCTGTTGGATTATCAGGATTACTAAAAGCTATGGCCGTTTTAACTATATTTTTCATGTCACCTGGTAACGGAATATTATCGTCATACAAATTTATTATCTTTTTAAATAATCTAGTATCTTTATCTAACTGAGTCTGTTTATCCAAGTATTCCGTCAAAATTGCAGTAGCAGCATCAATTAGATCTTGCTTAGTATACGTATCAAAATCAACGACGAGATCAAAACGTCTAGATAATGCTTTATCAAAATATTGGTATAAGTTTGTAGTTGCTATCAAAACAACATTTGGATTTAATTCATCGAGCCCTTTTAAAACTGCACTAGTTGCACGCCCCATTTCTCTAACGTCGTTATTCGTCACTCTATCTAAAGCAATAGCATCAATTTCATCCATCAATACAATTATTTCATTTGGTAAAGAATAGTTATTTATCTCTTTAAACACTTCAGATATATTTTTAGATGTTTGTCCTAAATGGCTATCAACCAACGAATCAAAATCAACTTTTAATAAACGTCGATTTAATAAACTTGCAATTATTTTAGTAGTTTCCGTTTTACCTGTTCCAGGTTTACCTTCAAACAAAAACTTATTAATTCCCATACTATGATTTACAGCATTTATAATGCCTTTAACGTTATCTGCAATGCTATCAGGTACAGGAAAATATTTACTATGTTTAGTATTCACTTCAACTAAATGATTTAATTTAACATTTAATGATTGAGGAGTGAGTACATCATTGGTTGAAACCAAATTAATAATACTGTTCGCCAATTCAGTATCCCCCATCTGTTCAAATTCTTTAGCTATTTCCATTGACTTTACTTTAAAAGCCGAATCATTTTTATTTACGTGGTATTTTATCAAGTCAACAATATCTTTCTTTTTCATACTAATCACCTGAGTCAATTATAGCACCTTTTGAGGTAACTTTGTGACAAATTATATTATTTTGGGCTGGTTATTTGATTTTTAGATAGATATAGTGTAAGATCACTCTTGAAAACTATACAAGGGAGGTGTTGAAAATTATGACTAAAGCTCAAAACGTAGTTCCAGCTCATCAAGGTGGTTGGAACATCAAGAGAAACGGTGCTCAAAGAGCTACCAAACATTTTGATACTAAAGCTGAAGCAGTCAACATTGCACGAAAAATTGCTCGTAATCAAGGCGCAGAATTAGTAATTCATGATCGACACGGACGTATTCAGCAAAAAGACAGCCATGGGAATGACCCATTTCCTCCAAAAGGTTAAAAGAAAGGACCTAAATACACATGGAAAAAGAACGAGAATTTGATTCTGTTCAAATCAAAAGCGATTCCTTCAATAAAGTCATCAAATTCGAAGAATTAAAAGTTCTTCCCAATCTGAATGACGTCAAACAATATCTATTGTGTCCAACACCGGGATGCAATGCCAAGCTGATTTGGGTAAATGCCAGACAACCATATCTTAAGGCGTTACACAATGAAGATCATGATCCTAAGTTATGCTCGCATTATCGTGAAAAAGGTGCTCCTTATCACCGATCTTCTCAACGAACTGTTCAAGT
>JAEDOA010000091.1 GCA_016302195.1 Erysipelotrichaceae bacterium
AAGGACTTTGATAGTCCGTTCGATATCAACGTGGATTTATATTGATAATACGTTGTTCTTGTTTAGCATTGACTATGCCGTAATGGAGAAGTCGAAGGAAATCTATACCTTGCCAGCCGAGTTTGGCTGGAGCGACTTAGGCAGCTGGGGCAGCCTCCGTACCTTGCTTCCACAGGATGAGGCTGGCAATGCCAAGGTAGGCAAGGACATCCGGTTGTATGAATGCAAGAACTGCGTGGTTCATGCAGCCGACGAAAGCAAGGTGGTAGTTCAAGGCTTGAATGGCTATATCGTAGCCGA
Organism: Erysipelotrichaceae bacterium; assembly: GCA_016302195.1. Classification (GTDB taxonomy): domain Bacteria; phylum Bacillota_I; class Bacilli_A; order Erysipelotrichales; family Erysipelotrichaceae; genus UBA1783. The sequence goes on from JAEDOA010000091.1 coordinate 301, forward strand.
GAAGAATGGACAACTGCTTGTTTGCTCATTGAAAGAGGAACAGAAAATTAAAGAATTTGGTAAATAAGATGAATATGTATTACTAGAACCGATATAAGTGGAACTGGTGATAACAAATGATAAGAATAATGGAGCAACAGTTAAAATCAAGTAACAAACGTATTGCAATTAATACCATAATAATTTATGTTAGAATGATATTAATTGCATTTATCGGATTGTTTACTACTCGATATGTTCTTCAAGCTTTAGGAGTTGAAGACTATGGTCTATATAATGTTGTTGGTGGTATTGTTACAATGTTAACTTTTATAAGTACTGCAATGATAACAACGACTAGACGATTCATAAATATCGAGATGGGGAAAAAAAGTGGAGGTAACGTTAATAAGGTTTTTAATGTCTGTCTTGTATTACATATTGGGTTTGCTATATTGGCTTATTTGATAGCTTTAACAATAGGCTTATGGTATATTAATAATGTTTTAAATGTAAGTGTAAATAAGATAGGAGATGCTAAATTTATATATTTTATATCTACGACAGTAGCAGCCATAGGGATTATAAATGTTCCATATCAAGCTCTTATGACAGCATTTGAAAAATTTAAATCAATTGCAATAATCGATTTTTCTACAACGCTTTTAAAAATCCCTCTTGTGGTTTTATTAATATTCTATGTAGGTAACTGTTTAAGGTTTTATGCTATTGGAGTTTGTGTGATATCTGCAATTTCCTTTATATGTTATCAGGTATATTGTAACAAGTATTTTAAAGAAACTGTTAAGTGGAATTTTTGTCGTGATATAAATAAATATAAGGAGATTCTTTATTTTAATAATTACACATCTTTAGGAGCCTTTGCATATCTTGCGAGAAGTCAAGGTGCAGCTTTGTTGATTAATTATGTTTTTGGAACGCTTGTCAATGGTGCTTATGCTGTAGCGGCACAAATAGAATCACAAATTGCAGGTCTTGTTACAAATCTTGTAACTGCAGCTACTCCTCAGTTAACGCAAAGTTATAGTTCTGGTAATTATGAAAGAACTTTTGAAATAGTATCTAAAATTACAAAGTTTAGTATACTGTCTATGATAATTCTTTGTTTTTCAGCCTTTATTGAGATAGAGACTTTGTTAAAACTATGGTTGCATAATATACCAGAAAATACAATAGCCTTTTCTAAGGCGGTTTTAATAAGTTTATTCTTAAGATCATTAGCTTTGGGAGTTGATGGACTTATTCAAGCAACAGGTAAAGTAAAATGGTATCAGATTATTCAAAGTTCTTTGTTAGTTTTAGGATTACCATTGTCATTTTGTGGCTTTCGTTTAGGTCTTCCTGCTTATTTTATAGTTGTAGCATTTATGCTTACAGATTTAGTCAAGATTGTTTCTGTATTTTTAATTGTGTGTAAGGTGACAAATATGAATTTTGCAGAATATTGTAAGATTGTTTATATTCCTGCGATTAAAGTAATGTTTCCTTTGTCTGTATATTATATAGGATATAGATATTTAGTTGATGGATCTTTATTAAACCATTTGATTGGTTTTATTATAACATTGTTTGTGTCTCTGATTGTATGTTTTTGCTTTGGCCTTACAAATAATGAACGTAAAAAGGTTTTAAAAAAATAAATTAGATTACTATGAAAGTAGTTCTTCTTGCAGGCGGGTTTGGTTCCCGCATCTCTGAGGAATCTCAGTTTAAACCGAAGCCGATGATAGAAATCGGTGGTATGCCAATTTTGTGGCATATCATGAAGGAGTATGCCTATTATGGTCATACTGAGTTTATAATCTGTGCTGGATACAAGCAGGAGTACATCAAGGAGTGGTTTGGTAACTATTTCCTTCATAATTCGGATGTGACTTTTGATTATCGTCATGGTAAAAATGAAATGGCAGTTCACCAGACTAATATGGAACCTTGGAAGGTGACAGTTGTGGATACTGGCTATAATACTATGACAGGTGGTCGTATCAAGCGTATTCAGAAATATGTTGGTGGCGAACCTTTCTTGATGACATACGGAGATGGTGTTTGTGATGTTGAAATAGACAAGCTCATAGAGTTCCATAAAAGTCATGGTAAATTGGCAACCCTCACAGCCGTAAAAATGGCACAGGATAAGGGGGTGCTTGATATTCAGGATGGAGCTGTTAAAGCATTTCGTGAAAAAAATGTTTCCGATGGTGCGCCTATTAACGCAGGTTATATGGTACTCGAACCACAGATATTTGATTATCTTACCGATGATACTTGTGTGTTTGAAAAGGTTGCTCTTACCAAGTTAGCAGAAGAAGGTCAGTTAATGTCTTATATTCATGAAGGATTCTGGCAGTGTATGGATAATATTCGTGAAAAGAACATGCTGGAGAAATTGTTGGCTGAGGACAAGGCTCCTTGGAAGCGTTGGGAGCGTTCTATTCCTAATCTTGAATATAAGAACAGAATGACGAAGGGAGAATAATTATGTCTCAGATAGATAAAGTGCAGATTATTAATCGTCGCCTTATTGCAGACGATCGTGGTTGGTTTTTGAAAGCCATCACAGGTACAGAAGACGGTATTCCTGACCATACAGGCGAGGTTTATCTCACTATGGGCAAACCTGGTCAAGCCAAGGGTGGACATTTTCATCCAGAAGCTATTGAATGGTTTACTATTATTCAAGGAAGTGCTGTACTGAAATTAGAGGATGTAGATACTCATGAGCGTAGGGATATAGAAATGTCTTTAGATAAAGCGATTACTGTATTCATTCCCAATAATGTAGCACATGTAGTTGTTAATAACAGTGATAGTGATTTTATTTTATTGGCTTATACAGATAAATTGTATAATCCTTCTGATACAATAACATATAAAATATTTTAAAAATGGAAAAGAAAAAGAGATTAATTGTAGACATTGATAATACTGTTACGGTAACAGAGAATGGCGACTATGTACATAGCAAAGCTGTCCAGGCGACCATAGATATGCTGAAGAAATATAAGGCTGCTGGATTTGAAATTGTTATGTTTTCTAGTAGAAATATGCGTACTTATGAGGCTAATGTAGGTAAAATTAATATTCATACATTACCTAATATAATAAATTGGCTTGACTCCCATGAAGTACCATACGACGAAATTCATGTAGGAAAACCTTGGTGTGGTTTTGAGGGATTCTATATTGATGATTCTGCGATACGTCCCTCAGAGTTTCATAAAATGAGCTTTGAGGAAATAACTGATATGTTAGCAAAAGAGAAGGCCTATGTTAAATCTATAGCAAAATAAGGCATTATGTATCTAATCACTTCTGCTGCTTATATAACGCCTGGTCTATCATCTGAGTTTGGAAAAATTCCTCCTTGTATGTTGCCTGTTCAGAATAGACGTTTATATGAGCACCAAATATCTATTATTCCCGATAAAGAGAATATTGTTTTGTCATTGCCGTATAGCTATCAGCTTACGGCATATGATAATAGACGTTTAACTTCTTTAGGGGTAAGAATAGTCAAAGTGCCTGATGATTTATCCTTAGGACAAAGTATTGTATATGTTCTTAATGTTGTAGGACAATATTCTGAATCATTGACAATTTTACATGGCGATACATTATTTTCTAACTTGTTGAAAGAACCTGATAGTTGTGCTATTGCTATAGCTGAAGATTTTTATGATTGGGCTCATGTTGGCGAATATGTATATGCTGGATGCTTTTCTTTTTCTGATCAAACTCTTTTGATACAAAAAATTACGGAAAGTGAGTACAAGTTTATGGAAGGAGTTGCTGAATATGGAAGGGTAAAACCTCTGCATAATACTTATTTGGAAAATTGGATGGATTTTGGGCTTGTTAATACATATTATCGGTCTATTTCTAAAATGACAACACAAAGAGTATTTAACTCAATGAAGGTCTCTCAATTTAGTGTCCGAAAAAGTAGTTTAGACAAAAGAAAAATGAAAGCGGAATCCAATTGGATACTTTCTCTTCCTGCCTCTATGAAGCATTATGCTCCACCTGTTTGGGATAGGGGGGATGATGGAAATTATTATTATTATGAGATTGAATATTATTTTCTTTCCTCTCTTGCTAATCTTTTTGTATTTGGTAAGAATGAATTATATGTTTGGAAAGATATAATTCGTTCATGTGTTGATTTTTTTGATGAAGAATTTGAAATAAAGCCAGTTAATGTTCTTCAAATTGCTCAACAGAATGATTTGCTCTACAGTTCAAAAACTATGATACGGCTTGAACAATATGCTAAACAGACAAACATTTCTCTTGATGAACCTTGGACAATAAATGGTGTTAGGGTTCCGTCATTAAATAATATTATTAAAGAAATAGAACCAGCTATATCAAAGGCAGACGTACGATTTGCTACTATGATGCATGGAGATCCTTGCTTCAGTAATATTCTTTATGATTTTAAATCAAAATCAATAAAGGTTATTGATCCGCGAGGCTTGGACATAGATGGGAAACAAAGCATTTATGGTGATATTCGATATGATGTTGCAAAATTAGCTCATTCTATACTCGGAATGTATGATTTTATTATAGGTGGAATGTTTGAATATGGAGAAAATGATAAGTATAATGTATATATAAATTTTGAAATGTCTGATAATTTAGAGCAAATTCAGAGTTTTTTCCTTCAACAGAAAATAGGAGGTTATTCTCTTTCAGAATTATCTGTATATCCTATACTTATACATTTATTCCTTTCGATGTTACCATTACATAATGATTATGTTGATCGTCAAAAAGCTTTTTTGGCTAATGCATTAAGATTGTATGTTGAATTTATAAAAAAATAATTTTATGACAATAGTTATTCCAATGGCAGGATTAAGTTCTCGATTTGCTAAGGCTGGCTTTACCTTGCCAAAGTATATGCTTTATATAAATGATAAAAGCTTGTTTAATCTTGCTGTTAGTAGTTTTGAAGATTATTTTCAGACTTGCCGTTTTGTTTTTGTAGCTCGCGATGTTTTTGATACTCCTAGCTTTATAGAGAAGGAATGTAAGCTTATGGGTATAAAAAAATATAAAGTAGTTGTTACAGAACCGACAAAGGGTCAAGCAGAGACAGTTCTTTTTGGAATTAAGGGTGCCGATATTCCTGAAGATGAGGAAATTCTTATTTTTAATATAGATACATTTCGCCCTGGTTTTAAATTTCCTAATAAAGCCAAATTGTCTGATGGCTATTTGGAATGTTTTATTGGTGATGGTGATAATTGGTCATATGCCAAGACGGAAGATGGGACTGATGATACAAAGGTTATAGAAACTGCAGAAAAAAAGAGCATATCTCATTTTTGTTCAACAGGCATTTATTTTTTTAAAAATGCTTCTGATTTTATTCTGTCATATATGAGTAATGCTCATAATAATGATGGAAAGGAACAGTATGTGGCACCTTTATATAACTATCTGATAAAAAAGGGAAGAGATATTCGGGTAAATATCATTGACAAAAAGGATGTCTGTTTTTGCGGAATACCTTCAGAGTATTATGAATATCTAAAAAATAACATATGATTATTATTCATTTAGAAAAATAATTTTATAGATTTTGATGATAAGTAAATGTATTATAAATGATAAAAATAGCATATATAATATTAGCTCATACAGATCCACTTCAGTTGAAAAATGAAGTGGAAGCTCTGTTAGAGTCAGGAGACGTTTTTATTCACATTAATAAATTGAATGATGAGTCTCAATTTAAAAAAACTATCGGTACTCTTGGATGTAAAAGAGTATATTTTACAGAACAACGGGTGGCGGTAAGATGGGCCGGCTTTTCTATTTTACAAGCTACCTTTAATACACTAAGGATGTGTTTGGCCGTAAAAGAATATGATAGAGTTGTACTTTTGACTGGTCAAGATTTTCCGATTAAGAGCCCCCGAGAAATAATTGATTTTTTTGAAGAGCATAAAAAT